>CAZUPS010000017.1:0-69613 GCA_964621915.1 uncultured Desulfocapsa sp.
ACTTTTTTTGCAAAACTTATTTCAAAAGTACGCTTCAGTCGGATGAACCATATTTGCTCCAACCGCGGGATGCTTTCGAATAAGTGCCCATTCCTCGTCGTTCAATTTTCCGGGTTTCTGAATACAGGAAAGATCAATTACCAGCTTCCCAATGTCATGAAACTGTGCCGCACGTCGTAAAATAACAAGATCATTTTCAGAAAGCTTCATGGCAAGACCAAGGAGAACTGCATATTCGGTAACCCTCATGGTATGGCCTGCGGTATAAAAATCCTTCTCCTCCATGGCATTCTGGAGACTGGTCATTAACTGGACAGTAGCATTTTCAAGACTATGGCTGTATTGGAGCAAAAGCTTATTGGTCGTTTCCAATTCGGCAGCTTTTTTCCGTACGTCGTCCTCAAGCTCTCGCTTATAGTGTATTTCCCGGCGGATAAACATCCGCTTTTCAATAGCACGACGAATCTTTACATTAAAGATATCAAGATCTTCAATAGGTTTAGTCAGAAAATCATACGCTCCAAGATTAATGGCCTTGACCGCATAATCCATGGAACCAGCCCCGGTAAGAAAAATAACGGGGATATCATATTCGAGCTTATTTAAGGCATTTATAGTTTCAAAACCATCCATACCCGGCATATTAATATCAAGAAGAATAACATCATAGGTGTCATCTACAAGTTCAGTAACGTACTTGCCATCATTGACCGCCGTAACTTCGTGACCAAACATTTCAAGAATTTTCGAAATGGTGGTACGTACCATCTTGTCATCATCGGCAACCAGAATTTTTGTCTGTACTGTTTCCACTTCTTTGATCCTCATAAAACCCTAAATAATTACTCTAAAAGCAGTCAATTAGTGATAGATACAAAACCAAACAACGTAATAAAAAATAATTTTACAATTTCCAAAACCTTTTTGCAACATCCCTTGCCTGATCAATCGCGGGATGCACTGATTTTTTTTCACAAAGACTGGCCGCAAGGTCTTTATCCAGATTTGTCGCATACCCGGTATCAAGTGGTTTACCCAGAAGTTCCGACAATACCGCCAGAGCACCATCACGCTGGCCGTCCAGATTATAGCCACCCTCAAGGGTCACCAGCAACTTTCCTCCACACACCTCTTCAGCTAGTTGTATCATACTTCTTGTAAGGTAAGCAAAACCGGCTGCAGTAACTTCCATAGCACCCAGCGGGTCATCTTTGTAGATATCAAAACCACAGGATACTAAAATCAATTCCGGTTTATATTCCCTGCCAACAGGCACAATGATATCATCAAAAATTGTTGCATAATCCACATCTCCCTGGTATCCGGGAAGCGGGATATTCACCGTATATCCGTCCCCTTTTCCCTTGCCAGTTTCAGTCAGCGCTCCGGTACCTGGGTAAAATGGAAACTGATGAGTTGAAACGTAAAGAACCTTATCACTCTCATCAAAAGAATGCTGAGTACCATTACCATGATGAAGATCCCAATCAACAATCATAACCCGTTTCAAACCACAATGAGAAATTGCATACTGAGCCGCTATTGCAACATTATTAAACAGACAAAACCCCATGGATCTGTCTTTTTCAGCGTGATGTCCAGGAGGCCTTAGAAAAGCAAAACCATTATCAATGTCCCCTGCAAGAAGAAGGTCTACACCTTTAACAATTGCTCCGACAGCAAGAATTGCTGCTGCGTAGGAATCGGGTGAGGTTTTGGTATCGGGATCCAGCGCATCAAAAATCTTTCCGGCGGTTTCAGCAACACGGTTAATAAGGTCTTTATCATGAATAAGGCTGATAAGTTTATGCGTTGCTGAATCAAACTCTGGATAAACAAAACAATCCTTTACCTCTTTTTTATCAAGTACCTCATTGATCACCTTTAACCGCTGAGGGGATTCAGGGTGATCAAAACCGGGATCATGGTCTAAAAAAAGAGAATCTCTAAATATTGCTGTTTTACGCATGGTTTCTCCAACAGTTTATTATCGGCTTCCAGTAATAATTCGTTTTTCAGTGATAACATAATCAAGAAGCTCATCATGGGCTTGCAGGGGAGCCCGTTTCACCATTTGCATCTCATAGGCAAGCCCGATCCTCAACGCCTGGGGTGCCCTTTGTGAGACAAACCTATCATAATAGCCGCCTCCATACCCCATTCTCCCGCCACGTTCATCAAAAACAGAACCTGGAAGAACAATAAGATCTATTGTATCTGGCGAAAGCGCCTGTTTTTCACGAATTGCAACAATGGGTTCTGGAATAGAACAGTACCCGGGAGCAAGCTCCCTGTCCGGATCAGAAATAGCAACGGTTAGTAAGTCTTTTTCATGGAGAAGAGTCACTGGAACCCCCACTTTTTTACCACACCGCAGCATATGGTCTATAAGCGGATGGGTAACAACCTCGGAACGAAAATCAACGTAGGTAAAAACTGTCTTTGCTGACTGAAACTGGCCCAGATCAAGGAGCCTTTTCAATATTATTTTGCTGCTTTGCAATTGCTCATCTCTTGGGAGCAGATTACGCAGTGCCAGGGTATCTTTTCGTAATTGCGATGAATCCATTGTTATAGTTTATCGGACAAAACTCAGAATGTCGAATTGCAAAAAATTATAATGAAGAAAAGAAAAAAAAATCGCAGTCTCTCCTGTGGAGAAACTACGATTTTCACATCACCGGCTCTCTACAAACTCTGCAGAAAAACTGATTTCCAAAAAGTCGAAGATCACATGGGTACAATCAGTTTGTTGGTGTCTTCATTCCAGGTCACAACCAGATACCATACCATCATAATAAAGGCGATAAAGGCAAGTGTTCCGCCATATCCCATGACATCAGGAAGATACACGTAGGAACCAAGAGCACCTGTTTTTTCAAGACTAATTTCATCTGGTCCATAGTTCTGAAACCATTTTGTCATCAATGAATTGGCTACGGCAAAGAAAGGAACAACCATAATCAGTTTTACCTGACCCTCACCAACACGCCACAGGGTGCCGGAACCACAACCACCGGCAAGCATTGCACCAAGACCAAAAATAAAACCACCAACAATGGAGCCCCAACCGAAGGTTCCACGAACGTAGTTAACTGGATTTAAAACTGCTTCTCCACCATGGGCTGCGGGAACAGAATATTTCAACACTACACCACCAATAGCAAGCAACAGAATTGACAAAGCTACAGATTTAGCAAGAGTACAGTCACCGGTCATATGAGGCTCACGAAACCCCTGAACCATACACCAGCGACCACGTTGCATGGTGTAACCAAGACCGGCTGCAATCATTATGATGCCACTTAAAGAAGCCATATAATCGCTGTCTTCATTTCCTGCATAGGTATAGGCACCCCAGATAAGAAGGCCTAAAGCGCCTACTGCAAAAATATTTTGCAGTACACCTGAAACATTAATCGTTCCAGATCCACCATCACCCCAGGTAATATATTCCATTTCCAGATATAGAAGTTTCAATCCAAGCAGAACACCAACAACAAGACCAATCCACATGGTGAATCCGTTTGCTGCAAGGTTTCCGATAGCATTGTACATACCACCAACATTACAACCACCGGCAAGTGTTGCACCGATTCCCATCAGGATACCTGCAATTACTGCCTTAACCATCTCACGGTATGGCGGAATCCGAAGGGCAAAATCTTTTCCAAGACAGGCTGAAATAAATGCACCGGCAATAAAACCGATACCAATTACAGAACCAGTTCCTGAAAAAATTCCCTTGGGTGCTTCGTCATAAAAACCCAGCAACCCTTCTTCTGCACCAATAATGAGATTAAGGCCATAAATAATCCAGTCACCCCAGTTTCGAATTGCTCCAACAGCTCCCCATGGACGCCACCAGGCCATAATTAAAATTGACAGAAACGCAACAATAACCCCTGCTACCGTTGGATTCCATTCTGATTTACAACAGGTTTTGTAAAGATCTTTCACCTTATTTCCCATCACACTTTCCTCACTCATCCTTCTCCTCCTTCCGTTAAATCTTAGTATTGGTAACGGTTTGTTGTCTAAATTAGAGTTTTCTTACCCTTGACCACAACTTTTGTCAAGCTTCTATGGAAGAAACAAGCTCAATTTCACGGGTAATTATCTTTGTTTTATTCCATTAAAACAACAAATTAACTATCAAGTGAATACTTGAATAGCCATTCATTTTGCCCTTGACATAATCTCGTACCTAAAGTATACGTCTGACTATTACTTTTTCAGTGTATTGTGTTGAGCACTGAGCGAAATTAATTAAGACTAAGAAAACAATTACGTTTATCAGTCTATCGAAACAATATTTCCAGGAGGAAAACCCCATGAGTGACCTTAAAGTTGCCGAAGACGGAATCGCAGTAGCTGCCACACTTGATGCAAAGGGATTAAGTTGCCCCATGCCTCTTCTTCGTACAAAAAAAGAAATTGGTAAGATTTCCTCTGGCGATGTTCTCCAGATAGATGGTACCGATCCAGGTTCCAGAAATGACCTTCCTGGCTGGTGTAGCCGCGCAGGACATGAGTACCTTGGTGAGAAAGAGCAATCTGGTTATATTAGCTTTTTTGTTAAAAAAGGTTAAATTTACTGTTTTTTAGTTTCTTACATTTACCATTTAATTAGTAATTTCCTGGAGGATAGTATGTCCAAAAGTCTCGGAATATTTGTGACCAACCCTGACCAGTTCAAACATGTCATGGGAATAACAAAAGCTGCTAAAGCTAAAGGCTCCAACGTTAAAGTATTTTTCAGTTGGGATGCCACTCACAACGCTAAAAAAGAAGCCGGTTTTCCTGAGCTTTGTAAAATAGCTGATGATGTATCTATCTGTGTCGATAGTTACAAAAACATGGGATATGATATTGATGACGTTCCGGAAGGTCTTGAAGCCAACAAAATGGCTACTCAGGCTCAGCACGGAATTATCATTGAAGATTACGACTGTTACTTAAGTTTATAGGAGCTTCCCATGGAATACAATAAAGTATGTTTGATGTACCGCAACCAGTCTTGTACTGTTGATGGTATCCGTTCAGCTCTTGGGCTGGCAGTTGAAAATATGTACGCCTATGGCTGCGTAATGGATGAACCTAAGATGGAAAAATTCAACGAACTCCAGGCTGAGTCTCTTGAAATGCTCCGTGATATGGAAGGTGATGTTTTCGCAACACAGGCTGCTAATTGCGAACTCAACGACCTGGAACCTCTCACCATCGAAGAACTTGGTGAGAAACTTCGTGATATGACCCATATCATCCCTTACGGCATTATTAAAGCTTAGGAGTAATTTATTATGAAAATTCTTAATGTTTATCGTTCAGCCCCAGATGATACCACTAAAAAACTTGTGGCAATTGTATCAAGAGATCGTGATGCAGAAGATTTTGATCTCAATGTAGATGCTCCTGATTACGAAGCTTTAGTTGATAAAGTATTCGAAGCAGATCAGACCATTTGCTGGTGGTAGATTTACAAGTAGTAGTTCTGTAGTTAAAAAAGCCTCTTACTTAAATTTTAAGTGAGAGGCTTTTTTTGTTCTGGTATAGAAAAAAAAACTATTGCCTCATCAGCAGATCATGCAGAACAGGCCTGAATTTCCTTATTTTCAGGTTATCCCGTCCATAGTAAACCCGATTAGTTAATAACACTGCAATACACTCTTTCTCTGGATCTATCCAAAAAGATGTTCCAGTAAAACCCAGATGTCCAACACTCTCCTTTGAAAAATTGCTACCACTGCTTGATCCCTTCTCAGAAACCATATCAAAACCCATGGTCCAGCTGGAATCCCCAACTCTTGTCAGAGCGTGTTGTAATAGTTCGTTAGAAAATGATGAGTGCTGTCCTCTATCCTTCCATATATCAAGCAGATTTTCACAAAGCCCCATAACTCCCTGGAGGGTTCCAAATAACCCGGCATGCCCCGCCTGTCCGCCTATCGCTCTGCAATTATCATCATGCACCCTACCTGAAAGCTTTTCTTTGTCCCATAAACAGTTTTCAGTACTCACATAGGTATGACCATTGCCTGTATTTGATTCTGGAAAAAAAAGGTCGTTTTGAAGCTTTAAAGGCTTATAAATCATCACTTCTGCCAACTCACCTAACTTTTTGTTCGTCAGTTTTTCAATAAGGAGCCCCAAAAGCATAAATCCCAAATCGCTATAGCAGGTATTATTTGCATCTGAAAGTTGCAGTTTTTCATCTAATATTCTTTGTAACAGGACTTCTTTTCTGATTTTTTCAGGAAGAGTTATAAGCTCATTAAAATATTCTCTGTGTGGCACAAACCCTGCCATGTGAGACATCAATTCTTGAATAGTTATTCTTTTTTTATCGGCAGGACAATCTGGATATATTGCTGCCAATTCAGTTTCCGAATTAATTATGTTTTTTTCAAAAAGCGCAAGAAGAACCAAAACTGTTACAAAAGGTTTAGTCAGAGATGCAAGATCAAAAAAAGAATCCTTTGTAAGCTTTATCTGAGACGGTTTTTCCTGGACAAGTCCATAGTATTTTTCAAAGCGTTGGTACCCATCTTTATCCCATTTTGAAAAAGCAATAGCACCACATTGGAAAATGTTGTTATTTAAGGATGTTACAAATAATTTATCTATCTCTGTCATCCTTTTTTTATCCATTTGAAAATTCCTTGATTCGGTACGTTTACAGAAAAGAATATTATAGTAAAAAATCTTGTTTTTTTACCCGCTTTGCACTACAATCACGCAAAGCAAAGTTGTTAATTATCGTGTTGTTTTTCCATCTAAAAATTTAATTGTTTTTTACGTTTTCAACAATCTTTCAACACCCTTTGTTAAGAGTTTATTCATAACTTTGTCAATAAGCTGTTAAAAACGACAAATTAACAAATTTTCTTTATTTTTACACACTTTACTGTTTATAAAATAAACCATTATTTTAATATGTTATACGTTTTTTTAACATATTAACCCCCTTAATAACAATAATAAAAAGATTATTTAATAAAGGGATACTCCTATGACACTCAATTGTACAATATCAAGATCCGATTTTTTGGAAGGTTTAAATAGCCTTCAGAACATTACAAACAAACGGGTCACCCTGGCTATTCTTTCGAATATTCTTATAGAAACAGCCGATGACGGACTTATTCTTACTGGAACTGATCTTGAGGTAGGATTACGGATCAAAGTACCAGCTGAAGTCCACGATCAGGGAACATTAACCTTACCAAGCAAAAAGATTTTCGAAATTGTCCGAGAATCAGGGTCAGACACTATTACCATTAAGGAAACAGAAAATAGCTGGGTGGTTATATCTGCAGGATTAAGCACCTACAATCTTGCAGGTATGGCAAGCGACGAATTTCCTGAATTTCCAGAATTTAATGAAGATAATTTTGTTCCTTTTGAAGCTGGTATTTTCACAGATCTTATAGATAAGGTTATCTTTTCTGTAGCCAATGAAGAAGAAAATGCCTATTCCCTAACCAATGTTCTTTTTGAAACAGAAAAACGAGAAGAACGATCCTATATCCGAATGATTTCTTCGGATGGTCATAGACTTTCTATCATGGAAAAGGATGTTGCCACGGACATAGATCTTTTGAATATTGAATCAGGAACCTTAATTCCGAAAAAGGGTGTTCAGGAGTTAAAAAAGTTCTGCGATAATCGAGACAATATAGAGATATCTTTTGAAAAAGAACAACTTATAGCAAAAGAAAATGAATCCATAATGGTTATTCGACTGAAAAAAGGCGAATTTCCACAGTATGGTGCGATCGTGAATGCTGTTCAGCTTGAAAATAAAATTCAAATAGAACGTATTCCTTTTCTTGACTCTTTAAAGCGAATCAATCTTTTCACCGAAGATGTTTTCCATACTATTCAGCTTGAAATTGATAATGGCAAGATGATTTTAAGTTCACAAAATATTGATCTTGGAAATGCTAAAGATATTCAAGATGTTCAATATGGTGGTGAGTCATTACTGCTTGGTTTTAATTGTCGCTATTTTATAGATGCACTTCAGGTTATGGAATGCGATAGCGTGGATGCGTATATCAACTCCAATAACAGTCCCTGTTTAATGAAATCAGACAGGGATGAGGGCTTTTTAAGTATTATAATGCCCATGCAATTATAGAAATTAAGTAACCGTTCGGTGTTTTTCAACTATCAGTTGGTTTCACTGAATAGTTAAAAAAGTAATATCATTTATATACTTATATTATCTATCCTGATTATTCAGAATAGGTGTTTTTTATTTCTTCAAAAAAGGAAAAAAGAGTGACTGAAGAAAATCAAGATTACGGTGCTGAACAGATTAAAGTTCTTGATGGTCTGGAGGCTGTTCGAAAAAGACCTGCAATGTACATCGGTAATACCGCTGAATCAGGTCTTCACCATTTAGTGTGGGAAGTTGTAGATAATAGCATTGATGAGGCTCTCGCTGGTCATTGTGAGCGTATTTACGTCACCATCCATGCTGATAATGGTGTAACTGTTGAGGATGACGGTCGCGGAATTCCAGTTGATGTTCATCCGACTGAAAAAATGTCAGCATTGGAACTGGTTATGACGACCCTCCATGCCGGTGGTAAATTTGACCATTCGACCTATAAAGTATCCGGTGGATTACACGGTGTTGGTGTTTCCGTTGTAAATGCTCTTTCCGTAAAGGCAGTGGCCAAAATTAAAAGAAATGGCCAGATACATCGTCAGGAATACAGGTATGGTGATCGTGTTGGAGATCTTGAAGTTGTAGGAACAACAGACAAAACAGGAACTTCCATATCTTTTTATCCTGATCCTGGTATTTTTACCGAAACCACCGTTTTTGATTATAAAACAGTAAATACCCGTCTTCGAGAACTTGCTTATTTAAATAAAAACGTTCGTATTTATCTGAAAGATGAACGTACAGGGGCTGAAGATAAATTTCATGCAGAGGGTGGAATCAGTCAATACGTTGAATATTTGAATAGAAAACGGACACCTATCAATGCTGTACCCATCTTTGTTTATGGTGAAAAAGATGATGTAGAGGTTGAAATTGCCTTTCAGTATTTCGATGGGTACTCTGAAAGACTTTTTTCTTTTGTTAATAATATCAATACAAGAGAAGGTGGAACCCACGTATCCGGTTTTAAACGATCGCTCACTAAGTGTATCAATCGCTATGCAAGTGATGATATTATCCCCAAGAATATGAAAGAAAAAATGGGTGGTGATGATGTTCGTGAAGGTTTGACCTGTGTTATATCCGTTCGGGTGCCTGATCCCCAGTTTGAAGGACAAACTAAAACCAAACTTGGAAACTCGGAAGTAACCTCCATAGTTGATTCGATCTGTACAGAAAAACTCACTCTTTTTCTCGAACAAAATCCCCAGGAAGCTAAGAAAATTCTCACTAAAGCCGTTGAGGCTGCACGAGCAAGAGAAGCAGCAAAACGAGCAAGAGAACTTTCCCGAAAAAAAGGATCAACCTCTCTTTTTATGGCTGGAAAACTTGCAGAGTGTCAGGAAAAAGATCCTGCAAAACGTGAGATTTTCATTGTGGAGGGAGATTCTGCGGGTGGTTCAGCAAAACAGGGTCGTGATAGATCTATTCAAGCCATTCTTCCTCTTCGCGGTAAAATTATGAACGTGGAGAAGGCACGGTTTGAAAAAATTCTTGGTTCTGAAGAAATAAAACAGCTTATTGGAGCACTCGGTTGCGGAATTGGCCGGGATGAGTTTGATAAGGAAAAACTTCGATATCATAAAATCATTATCATGACAGATGCTGATGTGGATGGTGCGCATATCCGTACTCTACTACTCACCTTCTTTTACAGACAGATGTTACCGCTCGTTGAAGGTGGATATATTTATATTGGTCAGCCTCCGCTGTATCGTTTGGGAAGAGGCAAAAAGGAAAAATATTTCCTTGAAGATGAAGACCTCAATACTCATCTATTCAATGAAGCTAGCCAAATTTTAAAAATAAGAGCTGAAAATTCTGAAAATGAAATTATTGAGCAGGAATCACTGATTAAAGTTCTCAAAAAGCTTTCAGTATACAGCCAGGTTGTAGCCTATCTTGGAAGAATGAATATCTGGGAAGATTTGCTCTATTATCTTCTTGAGCAGAATGTTCACTCTGCCGACCAGTTCAATGATGAAGAGTTTGTTCAGAAACTCATTAATGGCTTGTCTCCTGAAAAACATATAATTGGTAATATTCGGCCCTGTCGCTGGCGGCCAAGTTGTTATGAAGTGGATATTGCAATAAAAGGTCAGGCACAGATAATGATGACCCTTGGACCACAAATTCCTCTTATTAATGAATTTCGAACGGCCCTTGGCATGTTTGGTGATATTCAATCACTGCTTCGTTGTCCCTTTGTTATTTTAAGGGGAACGCAGGGTTCTGATGATAAGGAAATTCCTGCTGAAAACTGGAATGAAATGATAAAAACTGTTCGCAATGAAACCTTTAAAGGAAGTCATCTGCAGCGTTATAAAGGTTTGGGTGAGATGAACCCTGAACAGCTTTGGGATACCACTATGAATCCACAGAACAGGAGTCTTGTTAAGGTAACCATTGGAGATGTGGAACAGGCCGATGATATTTTCACCACCCTTATGGGAGACAAGGTGGAACCACGTAGAGAATTTATTCAAAATCATGCCCTGGAAGTTTCTGATCTGGATATCTAAGATATGATAAAGCGCATTGCTACAGCGATGCAGCATAATGTTGTAAAAAATTGGTATTTATATGACGACTGAAGAACAAGAACAACATCCTGTAATTTCTATTGAACAGGAGATGAAAAAATCCTATCTCGATTATGCGATGAGCGTTATTATTGGCAGAGCCCTGCCAGATGTTCGTGATGGGTTAAAACCTGTGCATCGCAGAGCTCTCTTTGCAATGCGGGAATTATCTGTTTTTTATAACAGACCCTATGTGAAATCAGCACGTATTGTCGGTGATGTTATTGGTAAGTATCACCCCCATGGTGATACTGCAGCCTATGATACTATTGTTCGTATGGCTCAGAATTTTTCCATGCGTTATCCTTTAGTTGATGGGCAGGGTAACTTTGGTTCAATGGATGGCGATTCACCAGCTGCCATGCGTTATACTGAAGCCAGGATGACCAAAATTGACAGAGATATCGTCGGAGATCTTGAAAAAGATACCGTTGATTTTGGTCCGAACTACGATAACTCGATGACAGAGCCATTGGTTATGCCCAGCAAGATTCCTAATCTGCTGGTTAATGGTTCATCGGGTATTGCAGTAGGAATGGCAACCAATATTCCTCCCCATAATCTCACCGAGGTAATGAATGGCTTAATTGCCATGGTTGATAATTCAAATGTTACTGTTCATGAGTTAATCAATATCATCACCGGTCCCGATTTCCCTAAAGGTGCTTTTATTTGTGGCCGTGCAGGAATACGGGAAGCGTATGAAACTGGACGTGGCAGTGTTCTTATGCGATCGCGTACCCATGTTGAAACCATAAAAGGGAGTAAACGGGAAGCGATCATCGTAACTGAAATTCCTTTTCAGCAAAACAAGGCAACTCTGGTTACAAAAATTGCTCTTCTTGTCAAAGAAAAGCGGATAAGTGCAATATCTGAAGTCCGTGATGAGTCGGATAGACATGGTGAACGTATTGTTATAGAACTGAAAAAAGATGAGATAGCTGAAGTAGTTATTAATCAGCTCTATAAGATGACGCCATTGCAGCGATCTTTTGGTATTATCTTTCTTGCAATTGTAAATAACAAGCCTGAAGTTCTTAATTTAAAACAGATTCTTGAATATTTTATCCTTCATCGTAAGGTGGTTGTCTATCGTCGCACTGCTTTCGAATTACGGAAAGCCGAGGAAAAAGCACATCTTCTTGAAGGTCTGAAAATAGCGATAACTAACTTGGATGAAGTTGTTGAATTAATTAAATCCTCGGTTAACCCTGCTGCTGCAAAAGCCGAATTGATAAGTCGTTTTGAACTTTCAGAAATTCAGGCTCAATCTATCCTTGATATGCGGTTGCAACGTTTGACAGGTCTTGAGCGCGAAAAGATTATCCGCGATTATGAAGAGATAATGGCAGAAATTGACCGTCTCCGGAAAATTCTTGCCGATGAAGCTCTGGTTATGACGATTATTCGTAATGAATTCATCGAAATAAGAGATACATACGGTGATGAAAGGCGCACTGAAATAATAGATGCTGTTGATGAGATTCTGCCTGAAGATATGATTACCCAGGAGGATATGGCGGTCACAGTGACACATACCGGTTATATTAAACGAAACCCTGTAAGTATTTACAGATCACAGAAACGGGGTGGTAAGGGTGTTTTTGGTGTTAAAAATGTTGAAGAGGATTTTGTATCAAATCTCTACGTGGCATCGACCCATGATACCTTCCTCTTTTTTACGAATCATGGCAAAATATTTTGGCGCAAAGTGTATCAATTGCCTCTTGCTGGACGAACTGCCCGGGGTAAAGCCGTTGTAAATCTTCTTAATCTTGCAGAAGATGAGAAAGTTGCAGCAATTTTGCCCGTTGCTGATCTTCAGAACGAGAAGAGCAATAAAACCATTCTTATGGTAACCCGTCTTGGACGAGTTAAAAAAACCAGTCTTCAGGAATTTGTTAAACCATTGAAACGCGGTAAAAAAGCCCTGACAATTAATGAAGATGATGAGATCATTTCAGCACATATTTTAACAGGTGATGATACCATTTTCCTTCTGTCCAAAAATGGTGCATCTATTCATTTCCATGAAGATGATGTTCGGACTATGGGAAGAACCGCAGCTGGTGTTCGTGGTATACGCCTGAAAGAGAATGATTTTGTTGTTGGGTCCATGGTTATTGATTCAGATTCATCCATTCTTACCGTTACCGAAAATGGTTATGGAAAGAGAAGTCCCGTGGCTGATTATCGTATTCAAAGACGTGGTGGTCTTGGAATTATGGCTATTAAAGCCAGTGAACGAAATGGCAGTGTTATTGGTTCAATTCAAGTTGATGATGAATCAGAAGTTATGCTGATTGCAGATTCTGGAAAAATGATTCGTATGCCAATGGGGAATGTCCGGGTAATAGGACGTACTACCCAAGGAGTTGGTCTTATTAATCTTGCCGCTAAGGAAAAAGTTGTGGCTATGGATCTTGTAGCACCCGAAGTAGATTCTGACGATGAAACTGAAGAAGGACAAGAAATCGAACAGAATAAAGATGAGTAATCCGAAACTAAATAAAGTAGCCGTTATTGGTGCCGGATCCTGGGGAACCGCAATTGCAGGAGTACTTTCTGCTAAGGGGTTGAACACTGTTCTCTGGGGACATAATGAGGACCATGTAACTACTCTTATTGCAGATAGGGAAAATAAAAAATATCTTCCCGGTTTCGTTTTTTCAGAATCACTGTCAATCGAAAGTGATTTGAAAGAGGCGGCAACCGGTGCAGATGTTGTCTGTATGGTTGTTCCCTCCCATGGATATCGTAAAGTTTTTGAAAAACTTATTCCATATCTGAAAACAGGGGCCAGTGTTGTTTCAGCTGTTAAGGGCATTGAAAATAACTCCTTAATGACAATGACCCAGGTCATGAAGGATTGTCTTGGTAGCGCATTAACTGCTAAAAATTTAACCCTCTCAGTGCTTTCAGGGCCATCTTTTGCAAAAGAGGTAGCTCTTGGCTTACCGACTCTTGTTACTATTGGTTGTGATGAGCTGGAAAAAGCGTTGTTTCTTCAAAATGTTTTTGTGAGTGAACGTTTTCGTGTCTATGCCGCTCAAGATATGATTGGTCTTGAGGTGAGTGGTGCTCTTAAAAATATAGTGGCTATAGCTGCTGGAATCAGTGATGGTCTAGGATTCGGTTTAAATAGCAGGGCTGCTCTGATTACCCGGGGATTAGCAGAAATTACCAGAATGGGTATCGAAATGGGTGCTGAGCCTGCTACTTTTTCCGGTCTCTCTGGTCTTGGTGATCTGGTTCTTACCAGTACCGGAGATCTTAGTCGAAATCGAACGGTTGGCTTAAAACTTGGCGAAGGAAAAAAACTCTCTCAGATTCTCAGTGAGATGGAAATGGTTGCTGAGGGAGTAAAAACCACTCAGTCTGTTCATGACCTGGTATTGCGAATGAATGTGGAAATGCCAATTCTTGATCAGGTGTATCAGATTCTTTATAAGAACAAAGAGTGCTCTTCCGCAGTAACAGACCTGCTGACAAGAGAACTGAAAGTAGAGTAAATACAAAATTTAGATCAACTATATTGTATATGCAAAAACAAGGTGATGATAGTATTCGGTTTCTTGGTTATCTAACTCTTTTTTTACTTATTGCTTCCCTCTATATTTTTGCATCCTACCTGCATTACATACTAGTTGCTGCAGTACTTGCTCTTTGCACCAGTCATGCACTCAGTGCTTTGGTTCAGTTATTTAAACATCCATCTTTGCCGCGAATAATCCATAAACGATCAAATATTATCGCTACCACCCTTCTTACCCTCTTTTTTCTCTGTATGATTTTTGCTCCTCTTGTTTATTTTGTTTCTGAAACCTACACCCAAATGTCAGGAGTAGATATCGAACATGTAAAGGAGGTTACCATGCAGATGGTTGATAAGGTTGTCTCCTTCACAGATTCCATACCCATTGTTCATAACTTTCTTGATTCACTTAAAATCGAAGGATTTTCTGCTTTAAAGGGTGCTTCAATGGAAGCTCTGTATAAAACGGTAAATGGTGTTGCATCGGGCGCTGGAGGTCTGGTAGTTCAGATAGGGTGGATTTTAATCTTTTACTTTCTTTTTAATCTTTATGGAAAACAGATACTTGCCTTTACAGCTCGGGTAATGCCTACCAGTTTTGAGCATGAAAAGTATTTATATAAGGAATGTACCGGTACCGTAGCCGTGGTTTTTTATGGAACTCTTTTTAATATGCTGGCCCAGGGAATAACATTTGGTATTCTGATGGCGTTTATAGGTGGCTATAATGCCTTTTATCTTGGAGTACTTGCAGGGTTCTGTTCAGTAATTCCAATTATTGGTGCTGCACTTGTTTATATTCCCGTTATTGCACTTGAACTTTTTTCCGGGAACTTTATGCATGTAGTGGTAATTCTGATAGTTGTCTGGGGAGTAATGGGATTTTTTATAGATAATATTTTACGTATTATCTTTATTAGTTATTTGAAACGAATTTTCGGGTTTGAATACACTATGAATGAAATTCTTATACTTCTCTCCATTCTTGCAGGTATCGCTTGTTTTGGATTTTGGGGTCTAATTATCGGACCATCTGTTATAGCTTTGAGTCTGGCTGCTGCAAATCTCTATAGTTCACAGGTTACACATACCGGGTTTCCTGAAGAGTAACTGTTCCTTATTTTTACTTAAAAAAAGATTCTAAGATCTTCTTTGGAGCTGTAAAAGCTGGAAAGAAGATCTTAAAAAATTAATCTCAAAAAGATTTTTTATTTTTGAGACCAGTCATCTTCTTCAAACTCACTGTGATCAGGTTTAGGTGGTTTTTCCTCAGCAAGGCGCTGATTTAACCAAATAACTACCTTATCAAATTCACTTTTCAGCTCAGCCAGTGCTTTTCCCCTGTGACTCACTTTGTTTTTCTCCTCCATACCACACTTGGCAAAACTCTTTCCAAATGGTTCGTAGTAGAAGAGAGGGTCATAGCCAAAACCTGAATCACCCTGTTTTTCGGTAAGGATGGTTCCCTCACAGGTTCCTTCATAGGTTAATGCCGGCCCAGATGGTACTGCAATAGAGAGCACACATTGAAACCTTGCTTTACGGTTTTCCTGTCCGTCCATTTCTTTTAATAACTTCTCGCAATTTTCCATATCCGTGGCATTTTCTCCCGCGTATCTTGCAGAATAAACACCCGGTGCACCATCTAATGCATCAACTTCAAGACCTGAATCATCCGCAATTGCCGGCAATCCTAGGATTTTCGCTGTATGGAGAGCCTTTTTGTAGGCATTGTCCTCAAATGTTTCGCCATCTTCGATGCATTCGGGAATTGTACCAAAATCTCCAACGGATTTGATCTCAACAGGAAGGTCTTTGACCATTTCCTTAAATTCTTTGATTTTATTTTTGTTGGTGGTTGCCAATACAATAATATTGAGCATAGGATAATCCTCTTTATTTAAAACTAAAAAATAGAAAAATTACGAAGGTTTGGAAAGTTCCTGTTCAAGCTTTCTCTCTCTACGCATTTTCTTCTGTAACTTTTTATCGTAACGTTCCTGTTCACTGTATATACAACCACAATAGGGTTGCCTGTACAGGTCCAATGCAATTGCCTCATCTATTCCATCCTGCCAGCCTTCTCTGAAATCATCGTAATAGAATTCAACCCCATGCTTCGCGGCCATTTTTTGCCCGATGCTTTTGATAACTTCATGGTTTTGGTACCGTGAGTACAGGAGTGTTGATGAAAACGCGTCAGCACCCGATTCGGCAGCTTGAATGGCTGCTCTCTCCAAGCGCATATCATAACAAATTGGACATCGTTCTTTTTCATGGAAGACAACTTTTCTGAGATATTCCGTTAACCCATATTCCGTTTCCATTTTTATTTGAAAATTTTTTTCTTTTGCAAAATCCCGAAGGGTGGCCATTCGTTTACGAAATTCCCTGTATGGGTGAATGTTTGGATTGTAAAAATATCCGGAAACATCGATATTGTTTTCACGAAGCCTGCCTAGGGTAAAGGTAGAACATGGAGCGCAACAGACGTGAAGAAGTAGTTTCATTTGCTTATTATTTTAAATTTTTTAGGATCAATGTTGTATTGATGAATTTTATAATTAATAATTCGAAGACTAGTATCCAGGTATTCTGCAGTTTTTGTCTGGTTACCACGGTTTTTCTTTAGTCCTTCAATAATAATATCTTTTTCAAAATTTTCCACTGAAGCCGAGAGTGATAATGGATTTTTACCAGAATTCATTGATTCAGAAGTTTGCAAGGTCGGTGGAAGATGGTTCCCTTTAATCGTATTTCCGTCACAGATTAGGACAGAACGTTCCATGCAATTCTGTAATTCTCGCACATTACCAGGCCAATGATATTGAATCAGCATATCTATGGCTGGTGTTGATATACGGTTAATATGTTTATTGTTTTCCTTGGAGAATTTATCGAGGAAAAATTCAGCCAAAAGGAGAATATCTGTTCTTCGTTCTCTGAGAGACGGCATATAAACCGGGAATACATTAAGACGATAGTACAGATCTTCTCTAAAGCTTTTTTCCCGAACAGCTACTTCCAAATCTCTGTTTGTTGCTGCAACAAGTCGTACATCACACTTAATTGATTCTCCAGATCCAAGACGCTGAAATGTTTTCTCCTGCACAACGTTGAGTAGTTTAACCTGAACTGCATGGCTTATTTCACCTATTTCATCAAGAAAAAGTGTACCGCCCTGAGCCTGTTCAAAACGACCCTTTTTTCTTTCATTAGCCCCTGTAAATGCACCTTTTTCATGACCAAAAAGTTCACTTTCAAGTAGCGTTTCCGGTAATGCTGAACAATTTACAACAATAAATGGTTTTGCATTTCGTTTGGAATTATAATGAAGGGCTTTTGCGACCAGCGTTTTTCCGGTCCCAGATTCTCCACGTAAGAGAACAGTAGCAGTTGAATCCACAACTCTATGTATCATCTCATATACTTCCTGCATTCTACTGGATTTTCCTTGAATATCGTTGATCTTGTGCTTTTGAGATAACTCATGTTTGAGTTTTAAGTTTTCAACTATTAAATCGTTCTGCTCCTGGTTAACTTTTTGAATCCTTCGTGCTGTCTGGGCTATAAGTGAACTTAAAATAGTTAAAAAACGAAGGTCATCATCTGCTTGCTTTGTTATACCTTCCTCATATATACGATCTACCGAAAGAGCACCTATAACCTGTTTACCGTCTCTGATAGGCACACAGATAAAAGATCTTTTTTTATTTGTCAGATTACCCCTTGCTCTGGTTTTATTCAAAAACAGCGGCTCTTCTGAAATATGGGGTACAATTATCGATTCGCCCGAAGCCACCACTTTTCCCGTGATCCCTTCTCCTATCTGGTATTTGCCACGTTTTCTAGCTTCTGCTTTAATACCGTGGGCTACCTCTATTTCAAGATTCCCTGTTATTGGGTTTATAATGGTAACAGTCCCATTTTCCATACCTTTCATTGAATCCAGGGTATGCATGGTGTCACCCAAACAGACTTTAAGATCGGTTGAAGATGCCAGACTTTTTGTGATCTCATAGAGAGAACTGAGATCTATTAATTGTGATGTTATGTCTTTCTCTTTACTCATTTGTTTTTTTTCTGTTTTCAAATTCCACTTACAGTTTTTTTCAACACCGAATCTTTATTATCTATTAACTCGCATTTTACATTAATGTCACATGGAAAGAGATTCTTGTTTACTTTTCTGTAATAAACATATTTTAGTTCCAGTTTATGACTCTCTTTAGTTTTCTCATTTTCCTTGACACGCAAAATATTGACACAATCTTTTTCAAATGGTAAAAGACTTCATCTGGAGGAATGGCCGAGTGGCTTAAGGCGGCGGTCTTGAAAACCGTTGTACGAAAGTACCGTGGGTTCAAATCCTACTTCCTCCGCCAGATTTGGAGAGGTGACCGAGAGGCCGATGGTGCTCGCCTGCTAAGCGAGTGTGGGGGTCATACTCCACCGAGAGTTCGAATCTCTCCCTCTCCGCCAAATAAAAAGCCCGATTTGCTAATTTAGCAAATCGGGCTTTTTGTTTGTAAGTACTTCAGGTTTTTCTTAATATCCCCAGAGAAGACTCCTCTTCACCCAACCTATTAATCCTGATTCGTGTTTTACCTTTGCCCATCCATTCTTTTGTTCAAGTGTTTTAAAAACAACACCATAATAGGCCTTTCCTATGGTCTTATATTTTGTTCCCGGTCCACTTCTAATATTAATTTTTTTCTTTTTCCCTTTATTGACCTTAACAACCATATGCGGAGTTTTATTCAGGTATTTATTAAAAACCCAACCTGTATCATTTTCAAAATCTTTCACTTTTATCCAGCTTCCCTTCTGGGTTAAAATCTTAACAGGAAGTCCATTTCCATATTCCCACTTTGCTGCATACTTAGTACCTGGGCCCGAGCGGAGCTGAACTCTCTCTCCATTGATACTTTTCATTTTTGCGTAAGAAACAGTCGAACAAACAAAAATAAGGATTAAGAGTGGGAGAATGGTTTTGAATCTAAGATGTCCGATGTTCATTGTATCTATCCGTAAAGAAGTAATGGTTAATAATCATATGATATTGAATGTAGCCTACATTGTTTCTCACTTCCACAAAATTAGAATTTTAGACTAAAGGTACTTTTATTTTTTTCTGTAATCTTTGACTTGAAGTTAAAGACAGATTACCCAATGTCAGGTGGATAGCACCAAATTCGCATCCTTCCTGCATACAACGCATACACATAATGCATTCACTACTTCCCACCGCTTTATTAAATTGTATACCCATTGGGCATACAGGTGCGCATTTACCGCAGTCTGTACATCGAGACTCTATCAGATCTAACTTGATCAGTGAAAATTTGTTAAAAAGTCCATAGAAGGCACCTAGTGGGCATGTTGTTTTACAAAAAGGTCTTGAGGTAAAAACACTCCATACAAGAAAAACTATCATCCAAAAGAGTTTATTGTAGAAAAGATATCCCAGAGTTGCTCGCAGGTCTGGTTGTAAAATAAGCATTGGCAGTCCAGCTTCAAAGGTCCCAGCAGGGCATACATATTTGCAAAACCACGGTTTACCCATTCCCCAATCATTCGTTAGGAGCAGTGGAAAAACAAAGACAAATGCAATCAGCATAAAATATTTTACATAGCGAAGAAACTCATAAACTTCTCTCTTTCTCCCACTAGGAATTTTATGAAGTAATTCCTGGATTAAACCAAAGGGACAGAGCCAACCACAGGTTATTCTACCGGTAGTTGTTGCGATTAATCCCATTGTTCCAACAACATAGGATCCAAAAAGGTACGCCCCTGTATCAAGAGAAAAACGAATGCCAAGAAGGAGTTGTTGGATAGCCCCTATTGGGCAGTAAGTAGTAGATGCCGGGCAGGAATAGCAATTTAACCCAGGTGAACAGATAATTTTTAAGGGTCCTACATAGATATTTTTAGTTTGTGGGAACAAGTAATATCCATTACTTACAAAGGCTGCGATAACCTGTACAATCCTACGCAAAGATTCCATGAAAATCCTTTAAAATTTGAGTAATAATCGGTGTGATATTTAGAAAGAAATGTTTTTAACCAATACCGATACAATCAAGACAAATATTTTTTGCCTGTTCGAGAACACGTCCAGGCTCATTTGCATTGATTCCAAAAAGAAATAGTGACAGAAAAAGAATAATTGAAAAAAGTGTGCGTTTGCTGATTTTTAGCTTAGGGCTCTTATTTTTCATCAATGATCTCTTTTGTTTTTCGGTTGACTGAGGTTATTTTATCACCGATATGGATATCTTTATCTCGTCGATCATCAATAGTTATGTTTGTGACCACTCGTACTGCCCCATTATTAAAAGGAACCTCATAAATTTTTTCAACCAACCTGAGAAGCTCTTTAATATCTCCCTCAATTAACGTTCCCATATCGTTTAATTGAAAATTGGCCTGTTCCTTTTTAAGATTTTTCTGAATCTCGGCGACATGGTTTCCAACGGATACACCCTCACCCATTGGAATCATTGTTAGTTGAAGTATAGCCATTAGTTGAAATCCTATTTGCTAAGTATTATGAATAATATGAGAAAATCAATCCTCATCCCCTTCTATTAAATCAATCAAGCGTTCCAAATCATCCAGTGAGTAATACTCAATTTCCAACTTTCCCCTGCTCCCATTTTGGAGAAGTTTCACCTTTGCCTGTAACTTATTAGTTACTCTGTTTAGTAAAGAATGTGAGAATTCAGTAGGGATGAGTGTTGTTTCCTTTGGAGTTCTATTACCAGTGGTAAGTCTTTCCTGTTTCATACGTGAGGTCAGCTTCTCAGCCTGTCTTACAGATAGTGCCTTTGATACTATCTGATCTCTTGCATTTTTCATCGCCGCAGCATCATCTGAAAGTCGTAATATTGCTCTGGCATGCCCTTCTGTTAATTTTTTATTTGCAATATCTTGCTGAATAAAGTCAGGTAATTGTAGTAATCTTAGCCTGTTAGTGACGGTTGATCGCTTCTTCCCGACTTTTTCAGCAGCCTGTTCCTGCGTATATGAAAAAATCTTAATTAATTTTTCGTATGCTTCCGCCTCTTCAATAGGATTAAGGTCCTGGCGCTGCACATTTTCTATAAGTGCCAGTTCGAGCAATTCATCATCATTTGTGATTTCTCTTACCACTACTGGTACTTCTTCCAATCCGATAAGTTTCGAAGCTCGGAGTCGTCGTTCCCCAGCGATCAGTCCATACGTTCCATCGCTGTTGGTCGTAACCACCAATGGCTGAATAATTCCGTTTTCTTTAATGGAATTTCCCAGCTCTGCAAGCTTCTCTTTGTCAAAGTGAGTTCTTGGTTGAAACTGATTTGGAATTATATTTTTTATATCACAGGAAAAATATTTTTCTTCATCTTCTTCGTGATTGAAGAGGAGGTCAACTCCCCTTCCTAAACCTTTCATTTTTACCATAATATCTTCCTCAATTCTGTCTTCTCAGGAATTCATTTGCCAACTTGATGTATGCCTTGGCACCTGTCGATTTGACATCATACTCGATAATAGACTGTCCGTGACTCGGACATTCACTCAATCGTACATTTCTTGGGATTACTGTTTTAAAAACTTGTTTCTTAAAGTGCTTTTTAATCTCGTCTTCAACCTGGAACGTTAATCTATTTCGTTTGTCAAACATTGTTAAAAGGAGACCCTCAATATACAATCGTTTATTGAGGGATTTCTTGACTGACCGTATGGTGCTAATAAGTTGTGACAATCCTTCCAGGGCAAAATATTCACATTGCATAGGAATAAGGACAGAATCCGCTGCTGTTAAGCTATTAATTGTCAGTAGACCAAGGGATGGAGGGCAGTCTATTATTAGATAGTCATAGTTCTCTCTCAATGGATCTAACATTTCCTTTAAAACATACTCGCGATTTTTAATCGGGAAAAGCTCCATTTCTGCCGCAGCCAGATCAATTCCAGAAGGTAATACGGCTAATCCTTTCTTCTCATCAGGAACAACAACAACATCCCTAACGGGAGTATCCTGAACGTAACAGTGGTACAACTGAAACTCACAATTCGCCTGGTGTACTCCAACTCCAGTGGTGGCGTTTCCCTGAGGGTCAGAATCCACCAAAAGAACCTTCTTTTTCTTTCTGGCAAGTGCAGCCGAAAGACTAACAGCTGAAGTTGTTTTACCAACACCACCCTTTTGATTAGCAACAGCAATAATTTTTCCTGAACTCATACGGTTTCTCCATGGTAAAATATAAACGCAAAAGGGAAAATACATTCCTTTTGTAGCCTACAATTGCCAACAATTCAATCTTTTTACTAAAACAGCAGCCATAATCTACTATTATTTACTTTTTAGTATCTACGTGAAGCCTTTTCTTGCCTTTCTGTATTCATAGGGATAAGTTATTGGTGGTTGATTTACTTTTCTGTTTGCGATGTTTCACGTGAAACATTGAATGGGGTTTTGTTATGGAATGTGATTTTTTGGTGATTGGAAGTGGTATTGCGGGTTTGTCCTATGCGCTTAGGTGTGGGGAGTTGGGCTCCGTAGTTGTCGTGACCAAAAAGCGTGATATGGATACGGCTACAAATTTGGCACAGGGAGGGATAGCTGCAGTCCTTGAACGGGAGGATAGTTTTTCGAGTCATGTCGATGACACAATTGATGCTGGGGCGGGATTGTGTGATGTGGATGTTGTGAGGATGGTGGTGGAAGATGGCCCTGAAAGGGTGGCGGATCTTGTTGCCATGGGGGTTGGTTTTGTGCATGATGAGAAAAGTAGTTCCGGGTATTCGTTGGGACGAGAGGGCGGGCATAGTTGTCGCCGGGTGGCTCATGCAAACGATCTGACTGGGAGGGAGATAGAGAGGGCCCTTTTGAGTAAAGTAAGGGAGCATGAAAATATAAGGCTATTAGAAGAACATATGGTTGTTGATTTGTTGATGACACCTGGGGATGTTGGTTGTTGGGGTGGTTCGGTGGGACGGAGGTGTGTTGGTGCCTATGTGATGGTAGATGATGTGGTGGAAGCATATTGTGCGAAGATTACCGTTATTTGTAGTGGGGGAGTGGGAAAGGTCTATCTCTATACAACGAACCCGGATATCGCCACCGGAGATGGTGTGGCGATGGCATTTCGAGCAGGAGCTGAGATTGAGGGGATGGAGTTTGTGCAATTTCATCCAACATGTTTGTATCACCCGGATGAAAAGAATTTTCTTATATCTGAGGCAGTTAGGGGTGAAGGTGGTGTGTTGGTTGGGGCGGATGGCGTGCCGTTTATGGAGAAATATGATTCCAGAAAAGATCTGGCAACAAGGGATATGGTTGCAAGGGCAATTGACAAAGAATTAAAAGAGACAGGTGAGGATTGTGTTTTTTTAGATATTAGTCATCGCAGTAAGGAGTTTCTACAGGGCAGGTTTCCTACGATATATAATAGATGCCTTTCAAGGGGGATCGATATGTCAAAGCAACCCATTCCAGTCGTACCGGCGGCCCATTATATGTGTGGAGGCATAAAAACAGATACAAGTGGTAGGACGTCTGTTTCTGGTTTGATGGCATTGGGAGAGAGTGCATGTACTGGGTTACATGGGGGGAACAGGCTTGCTAGTAATAGTTTGTTGGAGGCAGTTGTGTATGCAAACCGAGCAGCACTTTTATGTGAGAAGGAATGGGGAAACATCAAAAAACTTACGACAAAGAAGGTTGATTCGTGGAAATGTGGAGATGCTCGAAGTTTGAATGAGGAAATATTGATCAATCACAATTGGGATTCGATACGAAGGGCAATGTGGAATTATGTTGGTATTGTTCGCTCAAGTAAAAGACTGGGTTTGGCAAAAAAAAGAATGGAGTTTATCTATAATGAAATAGAAGAGCATTATAGGGAGTTTTTTGTTACACCAAGTATGATAGAATTACGAAATATATCACTAATATCATTGTTAATAATTCAATCAGCAATACATAGAAAAGAATCACGTGGTCTTCATTTTATAATAGATTACCCGGAAAAATCGAAATCTCCACAACGAACTATTTTTAGGAAAAAAAGAGAAGGAAAAGGTTGGGATATTGAATTCAGGGAGGAATGGATAAATGAATAGCAAGCAGTTTGTTATATCGGTGATGTCTAAAGACAGGCCGGGAATTATTGCAGATATCGCTACAGTAATATATCATAATAACGGTGATTTGGCAGATTTAAATCAATCTGTACTTGGTGGTTATTTTACCATGATGTTAATTGCGGAATTTGAACAAACCGTAACCGAAGAGATATTAAAAGAAGCGTTTGCAAAAATAGAATCAGATACTGTTTTGGAGGCAATCATAAAAGAAGCTGTAGTTGATTTTGAAGATGCAGATAAAGCACTGCCCGGAGAAACCTATGTTGTGACAGCACAGGGAAAGAACCGTAAGGGGCTTGTTAAGGTACTGGGTGATTTCTTTTATGGGAATCGGATTAACGTTTTGGATCTGGTAACAGTTAAGCGTGATGAAATATATACCATGATCTTTCAGGTAGATTTAACGCCAATTGTTTCAATGAGAGAGTTACGGGATGAGCTTGCTGATTTAGCAAAAAATGAAAATCTCGAAGTCGTTTTGCAACATAATGACATATATATGGCAACCAATGAAGTTGGAACAGCTTATGGTTTTAACCAGAAGAAATAAATGAGGGAAAAAATGCTTCGTTCAGATCAAATAATGGCGACGGTGGAAATGGTTCAGAAGGAAAATCTGGATGTTCGAACTGTAACCATGGGAATAAACCTTCTAGACTGTCGTCAGAATACGGTGGAAGATACCTGCAAGAGGGTGGAAGAAAAAATTGCACGATATGCAGGAACGTTCGTCGAAACCTGTGAGGAAGTAGCTGTTAAATATGGAATCCCGGTAATTAATAAGAGAATCTCAGTAACTCCCGCAGCATTGGTTGGAGCAGGGTTTACAAAGGATGAATTTATTTTACTGGCAAAAAGCCTGGACAACGCAGCTGAAAATGTTGGCGTTGATATACTTGGTGGTTTTACAGCCCATGTAGAAAAAGGGATGACGGCAAGTGACAGGGAGTTTATGGCATCGGTGCCTGAGGCACTTGCTGTTACCAAGAGGTTGTGTGCGTCAATTAATGTTGGTTCGAGTCATAAAGGGATCAATATGGATGCTGTAGCCATGGTTGGTCACACCGTGAAGGAGCTTGCTGAACAAACAGCAGAAAGCGGAGGGTTCGGGGCGGCAAAATTCGTTGTCTTTTGTAATCAGCCCGGGGATAATCCATTTATGGCAGGAGCTATTCACGGGGTAGAAGAGGCTGATGTTGTACTTAATGTGGGGGTATCTGGACCTGGTGTGATTGCGCGTTCTCTTGAAAAAATGATCAACAATGTCGGAAGGGAAAACCTAAAGCTGGATGATATAGCAGAAGAAATTAAACAGATAACATTCAGAGTAACGCGTTGTGGAGAGTTAATAGGACGTCAGGTGTCAAAAGAACTGGGAATTGAATTTGGAGTGGTGGATCTATCGCTTGCTCCAACTCCAAAGATTGGGGATTCGGTTGGGGAGATACTTCAGATTTTAGGGGTAGACGATGTTGGTGCACCAGGATCCACTGCAATTGTTGCCATGTTAAATGACGCGGTGAAGAAGGGAGGTATTTTTGCTTCAAAGGCGGTTGGTGGTTTGAGTGGAGCCTTTATTCCTGTGATGGAAGATTCGGTTCTAGCCGATGCTGTAGAAAAGGGAGCACTGACGATAGAAAAACTTGAGGCAATGACCTGTGTCTGTTCCGTGGGACTTGATATGGTACCTATTCCAGGAGACGTGGATGCAGCGACTATTTCTGCAATAATCGCTGATGAAATGGCTATTGGTATGGTGAATAATAAAACGACGGCAGCAAGGCTTATTCCGGTTCCGGGAAAGATGGCGGGGGAGATCGTGAGTTTTGGTGGTCTGTTTGGGAAGAGTCCGATAATGGAAGTACGGAATGTGAATAAATCAGGACGCTTTATCGCATGGGGAGGGAGAATCCCTGCACCAATCCATAGTTTTAAAAATTAGAAAAAAAGAATGCAAAAAAAAAGGTCACTAGAGAATATCTCAAGTGACCTTTTTTCTGTATGGCGTCCCCAGTCGGATTTGAACCGGCGTTGCTGGGATGAAAACCCAGTGTCCTGGACCTGACTAGACGATGGGGACAAAATACTATTTGATTCTGGTGGGTCGTGTGCGACTCGAACGCACGACTCTCTGCTTAAAAGGCAGATACTCTACCGACTGAGTTAACGACCCATGGAGCAAGCTTTTATACAAATTTGTTTTTCTTGTGTCAAGAAAAAAAGAGATATAAATGAGAGTGTGGTCATAATAATTATGTCAAAAGGTATTATTTTGCTCTTTGATGAGCAGAGGGAGCGCGGATAAAGCTAAATTTGATGTGACCCTGCTTATGGAATAGAGTATGGTAGTCGGGATAAAATTAATGTACTTATTAACGGTGAAATGAATGGGATTTATTAAAGGAACAGCAAGTTATGTCCGCTTCGGTGTCGAAGGTGAACTACCTGAAAATATATGGGATTTTATAGCCGATCGTGTGGTAACTTTTGCGTTCAAGGATATCGACGAGACCTATGAAGAGGATTCTCTCGGGTGGGTGTCGGTCACAAATATGTTTGATACGGATTTTGATTACGCCTCCTATGCAGCTGGCAACTTTGTCACTCTTTCCATGCGTCTTGATGAAAGAAAGGTGTCGGCAGCAATTGTGAAGAAATTTGTGCAGAAAGAAGAGGAGCGCATCAAAAAAGAAAAAAAGATTCCCAAAATTTCGAGAAGTATGCGTATTGAAATTAAAGAGCGGATTCAGAATGAATTGATGCGAAAGGCATTGCCGATGCCATCGGTATTTGACCTCTGTTGGAACCTGGAAAATGCAACGCTTCTATTTTTCTCAACAAATAAAAAAGCACAGGCTTTACTCGAGGATTTCTTTAAGGAGAGCTTTGGGCTTTCCTTGATTCAGCAGATTCCCTATATCTGCGGTGAGCATATCTTGGATGAGGAAGATGTTGAGAGATTGGCTCGTGTAACTCCCGATGTATTTGTTTAAGACTTTAAGGTAAAATAAAATGGATTTAGTTGATCTTATAGCGGAAAAGCGGTTTCTGGGGCAGGAGTTTCTGACCTGGCTCTGGTGGAAAAGTGAAGAGCGTGGCGGAGTTGTGGCCTTGCCCGGAGAGGGTGATATCGTTGTGGTTTTTGAAAAGCATATGCTCCTCGAATATGGTGAGGGAGATTCAAATGAAAGCCTTATATGCAGAGGTTTGCAAACGGAGCTCCAGGAGGCACGGACTGGCCTTGTAATGGGCAAAAAGCTGGAACAGGCAAGAATAGGGTTGGCATTTAATGATTATGAGTGGAATTTTACTCTGGCTGCAGCGTTAATGGAGTTTAGGAATGTAAAATTGCCAAAAACGGGTGCAGAGTCAGGGAACGATAATAATCCTGAAGAACGTGAGGGAATG
The DNA here is from genome assembly GCA_964621915.1 of uncultured Desulfocapsa sp. Lineage (GTDB taxonomy): Bacteria > Desulfobacterota > Desulfobulbia > Desulfobulbales > Desulfocapsaceae > Desulfocapsa. Next base: position 27,842 of record CAZUPS010000017.1, read on the forward strand.
GTACTGGAACGGATTTTTCTGTTTGAAGAACTTATTCGTATTGTTTTGGGCCTCTACCGGGTCTTCTTGGAAATCCGGGTCAGTAATGAATGGCGGGAAGAATTGCTGAAAGTAAGAGAATGGGTCCATAAAGCCGAAAGAGCTTAAAGGGATGTCATTTATTGTACAAGAGACCCGAAGCGCCAGGAACCTGCCCGAGAATGCCCTTTCGCCCAAACTCTTCAGAATTTTCAAAAAATAATGCTCGCAATATCATACATATGGCTGTGCTTCTTTTTAGAAAATCCTTCGATTTTGAACGAAATGCCTATTCTCAGACAAGCTCTTAGTTTATTTACATCTAAAAAAAATATTGTACCTGCAAAGAAGAGTGAATTATGGAATTTGAAACAGTAATCGGGTTGGAAATTCATGCTCAGCTGAAAACAAAATCAAAGATATTTTGCGGCTGTTCCACAAAGTTCGGGGCTACCCCAAACAGTCACACTTGTCCTGTCTGTCTTGGAATGCCAGGTGTGTTGCCAGTTTTGAACAAAAAAGTTGTGGAATATTCCATCAAAATGGGATTAGCCACGGATTCCACCATCAATACCTTTAATCAGTTTGCGAGAAAAAATTATTTTTATCCGGATCTTCCTAAGGGCTATCAGACCTCCCAGTTTGACCTGCCCATCGTTGAGTTTGGTCAAATTGAAATTGAGGTGGATGGAAAGAAGAAGGTGATTGGTATAACGCGTATGCATATGGAGGAGGATGCTGGCAAGTTAGTGCATGATGATCATGATCCGGTCTCCTATGTGGATCTGAATCGAACAGGTACTCCTCTTCTCGAGATCGTTTCAGAGCCGGATATGCGTTCTCCAGAAGAGGCATATGCCTACTTGAAGAAAGTCCATGCTATTCTTCGCTATCTCGATATCTGTGATGGCAACATGCAAGAGGGCAGTTTTCGCTGTGACGCAAATATCTCTTTGCGGCCAGTGGGGCAGGAAGAGTTGGGAACCCGTACGGAGTTGAAGAATATGAACTCCTTTAGAAATGTGCAGGCAGCGCTTGAATATGAGGTTCGGAGGCAGCGTGATGTCCTGCTTGATGGAGAGGATGTAGCTCAGGAAACTCTGCAGTGGGATCCCGATGCGAATCGAACTCTATCCTTGCGGAGTAAGGAAGAAGCCCATGATTACAGGTATTTTCCATGCCCGGATCTGATCCCAATTGTAATTGAAGAGAGTTGGATTGAGGCAATCAGAGCGACACTTCCAGAACTTCCCGATGCAAGAAAACTACGTTTTGTCAGTGAGTATGAACTTCCAGAGTATGATGCCGCAATTTTAACAGCTTCACGTGAGATGGCTAATTACTTTGAGGAAGCGGTCAAAGGTGGAGCCAAAGCAAAGAAGGTATCAAACTGGATTATGACAGAGTTGCTGCGGGAGCTTAAGGGCGCAGATGTCACAGAATGCAGAGTGAAGGCACAACAGCTCGGAGCACTGCTGAAGATGGTTGATGATGGAACCATCTCTGGAAAGATTGCCAAAACAGTTTTTCTTGAGATGATGGAAACCGGTAAGGATCCAGAAGTTGTGGTAAAGGAAAAGAATCTCATTCAGGTTTCGGATACCGGAGAACTACGAACTATGGTCCAGGAGATTATAGCAGCGAACCCGGAACAGGCGGCGGATTTTAAAGGTGGAAAGAAAAAACTGATGGGCTATTTTGTCGGCCAGTTGATGCAGAAGACCAAGGGCAAGGCAAACCCCAAGGTTGCAAACGAATTATTCTCAAAAGAACTTTCCTGATAGGGATGTAGTCGAGGGCCAATGGAAAAGGAAGGTTGGCAAAAAAAAGGGGCAGGGCACAGGCAGCGCCTTCGGGATCGTTTCTTAGAGCGCGGCCTGGATGGATTCACCGATGCTGAAATCCTGGAACTCCTGCTCTCCTTTGGCACTCCAAGAAGTGACTGCAAGGCATCTGCCCGAGCGGCCTTAGAAGAGTTTGGCTCATTTGCTGCAGTACTTGAGACACCCCTCTCCGGGTTACAGGAAATAAAGGGGATTGGGCCCAAAAACGGTTTTGCCGTTCATTTTATTCAGGCCGTAGCCAGGCGTTATCTGAAAGACAGGCTTCAGGGAAAACGCTATCTTCACTCCTCAACGGATGTTCGCGACTATCTACTTCATGCGCTGCGTGGCCTTAAAAAAGAAGTTCTTACAGTTATTTATCTTGATTCCTCCCATGCTATTCTCGATACGGAAACCGTGGCAGAGGGTACAATCAATGTAAATACGGTTTATCCGCGGGAACTTGTCAAAAAAGCTTTGCAGCAGAATGCTGCGGCGATGATTATTGCCCATAACCACCCATCGGGATCACTCGATCCTTCGGCGCAGGATATGCAACTCACCAGAACACTTTCTCTGCTTGGGAGCATGATGCAAATCCAGCTTCTTGACCATATTATTATCGGGGATGGGAGTTTTTCTTTTGCAGATAATGGACTGATGACAGAAATAAGCAACCGCTGTCGAGAAACCATGGAAGAATTGCACTCACCGGTTGTATGACCTCCTCCCTCTATATTCATATCCCTTTTTGTACAGCAAAGTGCAGTTACTGCTCCTTTAACTCTTATGCGGGGCTGGATGCGATGCAGGGACGTTATGTTGAGGCATTGCTTGCGGAGATGAACAATGTGGCCTCTGGTAAGTCCGTAGGGCCCTTAAAAACGGTGTTTATGGGGGGCGGAACCCCGTCTGTTTTGTCAGTTCGGTTATTAGAGAAGATCGTGAGTCGCACAGTTGATCTTTTTTCCATAGTCCAAAATGTTGAAATATCTATGGAGATGAATCCTGGAACCGTGGATATGGAAAAACTGGAAAGCTTACGAGAAGCTGGTCTAAATCGGATTTCCTTTGGAGTGCAATCCTTTACTGATTCTGAGCTTGGGCGGATAGGGCGCATTCATTCTTCAGGGGAGGCGATGGCGGCTGTGAAGTTGGCTGGAAAGGCAGGATATGACAATGTAAGCCTTGATCTTATGTATGGTTTGCCGGGCCAGACTGCATCGAGTTGGAAGCACAGCCTTGAGACAGCAGTGTCACTGGGAGTGAAACATCTTTCACTTTATCAGTTAACAGTGGAAGAAAAAACACCAATGCAACGGATGATTGCAAAGGGGAAGATCGTGTTGCCGGATGAGGACGTACTGGCAGCAATGGATGAAATAACAAAACAGCTTATTGTTGCTGGTGGGTTTGGGCAGTACGAAATATCAAACTATGCTAAATCCGGGTATTGCTGTCGTCATAATACAGCATACTGGGAAAATAGAGAATATTTTGGTTTTGGAGCAGGGGCTGTCTCTTACCAACAGAGGTGCAGACGACGTAATGTGGCAAACCCGGCAGGGTATTGTGAATGTATTGAGGCGGGGAAAACGGTTGTTATCGAGGAAGAAACTCTGGACGCTGAATCATCATTTCGAGAAACAGTCATTATGGGGCTCCGCATGAACCGGGGCGTGTTGGTACCTGCACTTATTCAGCGGTATGGGATTGATCCCACGAATTATTACGGGAATACACTTCAAAAACTGATAGCAAATAACCTACTTGAGCAGAAAGAGGACTTTCTGCTCCTGACCTCAAGAGGGAGAGCTTTTGCTAATCTGGTAATGGCTGAACTGGTTTAAGCAACGGAGCTGGGAGCACTATCCCGCTCGCCTTTACTCCGGCTTTTCCTTGCCGGTGAATTCAAGGACCAGTTTCTGAAAATCCTCGGGAGAAGAGAGACAGGACTGACCTTCACTGCATTGGGTGAGTAGAAAGCAAAAATCAAGAAATTCGTGAATTAAACGGGTTTTTGCCTTGTTTTTATGATGAATAATATAGAGCTGGCGTTCTGTGTTGACTCCAAAAAGTGGGATTTCCTGTAACCAGCCGCGATTAATCGCCCGACATACTGTTAATTTTGAAAGGCAACCGATACCGGCACCGGCCTCAACAGCTTTTTTTATAGCTTCCGTATCGCCCAGCTCCATCACTACATCGAGATGCGTCACGTATTTTCCTAATTTGCTTTTAAATATTTGAGCAGTTCCAGATCCGGGTTCACGCATAACCCATTTAAACTTTTTTAAATCGGTTGTTACGTCACAGACAGTAGCAATTTTCGCTTCTTTTATGGGACGGCTGATAAGAACCAGCTCATCATGAAACCATTTCTGCACAACGATTTGCTCATTATTGACTTCTCCCTCAACAAATCCAAGATCAACTGCACGATCAAGAATTAATTGTTCAGCTTTTTTGGTATTGTACACCAGCATATTGATATGAACGTCGGGGTGCATACTTTTAAAAGCCGTGATTAGATAGGGTAAAACATAATTCCCAATGGTGGAGCTGGCGACAAGGTTCAGGGAGCCAGCAAATTTACCATCTGCTTCATTCATCAGAGTGTTTAAGTCTTCGAGTTTATCGAGAATTTCACGACTGAGGGGAAGAAAGTAACGGCCACGGTCATTGAGTTCAAGGCATCTTCCGGAACGATCAAACAGTGGCCCTCCAAGCTGGTTCTCCATTTCATTCAGGGCAAGACTCACAGCGGATTGAGTAAGAAAAAGTTTTTTAGCAGCTTTTGTAACCTGCCCATTTTCCACAACTGCATTGAAAATCTCAAGTTGTCGTATTGTTGCGGCCATCACGTTTCTCCGTCTGGAAGGTATTGAAATGATAAGGGGATCTATTCTTTACTTTCTCTAGCATTAATTGAATTAATTTTAAATATAATTATTATAAATTTTACTAATCCAATGAAGTTCATTACGTTTTGTTTTGAGTCAAAATGAAAGGGATTATTTGAGTTTGTGACCTGATGAAAAAGATAGGGTGAGGAAATGCTGTCAAAACAATCTGAATTGCCATGTTGGGAAATTATTCAATGCAACCGAAAGGATAACTGTTTGTTGCCAGGAGTTGCAGAAAAAGCCTGTTGGCAGGTGGTTAAAGATGATAATGCCAGTTCTTTTCATATTTGTGTTGATTGCCTGGTGTATCTGGTTAAGCAAGAGGATTCAATATTTAGTGATGAGGAGTTTTTATCGATCCTCGGTAAGCGGCAAGAGAAAGATTTTCGGCACTATGAGTGCAAACTTACCTATGCCCTGCGTCACTCCACAGCAATTATGGATAATCTCTATTTTAATATTTAGGAAAAATGATGAGTACTTTGAAGCCGTATATAGCTACAATGGATAAAAAAATTTCCTCCTGGATGGAACAGTACTGTCAGGTTTTAATGCGAACATCTCTTGCTCTTATCTTTATCTGGTTTGGCCTGTTAAAGCCTTTGGGGATGAGCCCGGAAGAGGAACTTATTAAAAACACCGTCTATTTTTTTCCTCCGGAAATTGTTCTGTTTGTTCTTGGTTGTTGGGAGGTAACAATAGGGATTGGTCTTTTGTACAGGCCATTACTTCGGGTTGCTTTGCTTCTTTTACTTATAGAACTTCCAGGAACATTTTTACCTCTGATCGTTCTTCCGGAAGTTTGTTTTCATTCCATCCCATTTGGGCTCAGTCTTGAAGGGCAGTATATAGTGAAAAATCTTTTTCTTATTGGTGCTGCTTTTGTTATTGGCAGTAAGGTGGATCAACGTTCCTGAGCACCCCTTTGGGATGTAAAGAAAGCTGAATTGCCTGTTTTGAGAGTAATAGGTAGTAGAGAAGGTGATACGGTTTCGAGGGGAAACAGGGGGGGGAAAACAATAATTGTAAAGTTGTAAAAGTTTACCAGTGTTGTGTGGTGGAGTTTGAGGTTTTTTCCGTAGCTATCCTCCTATTTATGGAAGAGACTTTGAAATTACATAGAAGTGGAGCCTCTTTGCATACTTATGTTTCTATGGATACTGGTAAACTTTTGCATTTTTCTTCAACACTGCTTGTATCGGTGGGAAGAATAATGGGAATCGGTATGCTGTTACTCTGGAGTGTATCCTGTACAGACAGGCCGTCGATATAAGGTATAATATAGAGAAAATTTTGTCGGGGGTAAACGTTGGAACCGGTTTAAGTGCCTCTTTACCATCACTGTAATGTGGGTGTTTATTTTATGGGATTAAAAAAGGCATTAAGCATTGTAGCAATGCCTGGATCATCGTAGACAATCAGCAGTTTCATGGATTTTGGAAGATATATACCGAGGTTCGGTGAGTCTTTCAGGAGGAACAAATTCCCGACAATTGTGAAGCCAACCAGTATTTATCAGTCCATCTTCTATTGCTATTACCTGGTCACTGAGAAGTGTTGCCTCCCGCAGGTCGTGGGTGATAAGGACAATCGGAATCTGCAGTTCTTTTTTAATATCGAGAAACCGTTGTTGCAGGGAGTGCCTGGTTTGAATATCAAGTGCTGAAAAGGGTTCATCGAGGAGCAGCAGTTCAGGATTGGCAGCAAGGGCCTGGGCAAATGCTACCCGTTGTCGTTCTCCTCCTGAAATATGAGCCGGTTTTTTATCACCGAGATGGGAGATCCCAAGCAGATCGAGCAGTCCATCTATACGCGTGGAATTGTTGCAGGCAAAGGCCACATTTTCGCGAACTCGCAGATGAGGAAAGAGGCTCGCTTCCTGAAAGACATAGCCAAGTTTTCGTTTGCGGGGTTCAAGGCAGATTGATTTATTGCTGTCGTAGAGGAGCTTCTGCCCAAGGCGTATGCTCCCTGAATCTGGAGAATCCAAGCCTGCCAGGATACGAATAAGAGTTGTTTTACCGGATCCGGAGGGCCCTGTCAGGCAGAGAAGGTTTCCTGCGGGGCATGAAAACTGAATATTGAGTGTAAAATGTGCCAGAGTCTTGTGGATATTTGCTTCAAGCAGCATTATTTTTCCGCTCCAGAAGATTGACTGCAAGAAGAATAAGATAGCTTACAACAAGCAGAGCAATTGAAAGCTGCCATGCCTCACTGTAGCGCATGGCCTCTACGTATTCATAGACAGCGATGGAGGCTACCCGGGTTTCTCCCGGGATGGAACCACCCACCATAAGGATCACTCCGAACTCACCCATGGTATGGGCAAAACAAAGTATTGCAGCACTTGCGATACCGGGCAGGGAATTGGGCAGGACAACCCTGAAAAAAGAGGATGTTCTTGAACAGCCAAGAACGGCAGCGGATTCAAGGAGCCTGCGGTCGAGTTTTGAAAAGGTTGTTTTAAGCGGTTGTACCGCATAGGGGATTCCATGAAGCATGGCCGCTATAACGATGCCGCCAAATGTGAATATCAGCGGTGTTCCAAGGGCTGTCTGATGCAGGCGTCCCACTACACCGTCAGGTCCCATCAGGATCAGCAGAAAAAACCCGAAAACCGTGGGAGGAAGAACAAGGGGGAGTCCCACGAGTGATTCGATAAATGTTATACCGCGCATGGGATGAAAAACCAGAATATAGGCCAGAGGTGCGGCAAAGAGGAGAAGAAAAAAAGTGGTAACCCCGGCAAGCTGCAGGGAGAGAAAAAGCGGTGTGTAGTCCATTTTACCGGTATCCATGGTTGTGGATAATAGCTTGAGCACTCTGTCCCATTAAGAAATCCTGCAGTCTGTTGCTCTCCTTAATGTTTTTTGCAGACACCGGAACACAGCCCCATTGTTCTATGGGGTCACTCTCTGGCATTGGCCAGTAGTGTCCCTTTAAACCCTCCGGGGACAGGGCCTGTGAGAGGGCTATAAACCCGTAAGGTGCTGCACCGGATTTGGTGAAGAGAAATGTTTGGCCCACGGTTTGCCCAAAAATAAGCCGTGATTGCAGCGTGTCCAGCAGGTCATGCTGTTGTAAAGTGCGATAGGGGATTTCTCCATAGGGGGCCGTTTCGGTATTGGAGATGGCAATCTTTCCACGGCTTTGAATAAGCACTCTTTGCCAGGGAGTTCCCGTTCTTTCTTCCCGCCCGGCACTCCAGAGTACAACACGTCCCGTCGCATATTTAAAAGGAGCTTCGCAGAGGCCCAGCTTATAGAGAAGAGCCGGACGTTCTTTATCGGCCGATAGAAATATATCATATGGAGCGCCATGGAGTAATTGGGCATAGAGTTTCCCGGACGACCCATAGCTTAGAGTAAAAGAAAGATCATGAGTTTGATTGTAGGCTTTGGTCAGTTCTTCCAGTGGAAGAATAAAATTAGAAGCGGATGCAATAAAGAGGTTTTCACCTGCAGATACAGATGTGTGAGGTAGAATATTCAGGGACGCAAGCAGTGCTATGGACAGGAAGAGCGGTCTCATAAGTGGTTTTGCGTCCAGTTGCGGCTTTCTTCTTCAAGAAAGTGCTCAAGTTTTTTCTGTACCCTCCAGAACAGGGCAAGAAGTTCAATACCGGTATCTGTGAGAACCGTCCCCCCGCCATAACTGCCACCACGGCTGGTAATAACCACCGGTGTTCCAGCCTGACGGTTCATGGATTCCACCAGTTTCCAGGCATGTTTGTAGGACATTTTCATCTCTTTGGCAGCCTTGCTGATTGAGCCCTCTGTCTGGATTTTTTGAAGAAGAACTGCCCGGCCAAAACCTATAAATGTCCCTTCTTTTCCTTCGAGCCAGATACGGCCATGCCAGCCAGGAGCTGCTCCTTTTTGTTTTTTTCCTTTTCGTCCCATATTCGTTATGTACACTAAAACATATCGTATGTAAATGAAAATTCGATTGTTTTTGTTTTGTATGGTTGGTGTCTGACGTGTTTTCCGGGGCTGTCTGAACTGGAAATCTCCATATATGTTTAATGGTATAGGGCCGATTTGCCTTGACCCTTTACCATCTGAAAAGGTAAGAATAGGACAATAAAAACAGCTACCTTTTTCCAGTGCTTGGGAAGAGGACCTTTCATAATTGATAAGAGAAGTGAGAAATAATATGGTTTATACCCATTCCATTCGAAAATATTTTTTGAATCTGGGCTTGTTTCTGGCACTGGGTTCACTGACAGCCTGTAGCCAGACAAGGTATGGAGTTGTTAAGATTGAATCCATTCCCTCAGGGGCTGAAGTGATTAATCTCAAGGATGATACTCACCTTGGTATGACTCCCCTGCTGGTTACCTGGCAGAGCGAGGATGAGGACGCTAGAAATGCAACTGTAGAGTTGCGCAAGCTTGGCTATGTTGAGGAAATAACATCCTTTTGGGTTCAGTTGCGCCATAAAACAAAGGCCGCTGCGACCGAAGAACCACAGCCGGTAACCGTTGAACTGAAAAAGAGGAAGTAAGCAATGCAGGAAAAAAAGAGGAATTCTTTCAGGCTGTTTTATCTGGCAGCCATATGTCTTTCCTTTGTTTTTTTATCGGGCTGCTCAAATAAAAAAACAGTCAACTTTAAGATCAATTCCGTTCCCAAGGGAGCACATGTCCTTTACCAGGTGATTGGTGAGGGGATTCCGTGCCAGGGGAAATGGGTCTATCTTGGAAATACTCCGGTTCAGGGGGCGCGTCAGTTTGATGAAGGCAAGCTGGAGGACGCAGAGAAAATTACCCTGAGAATTATGTATCAAGGCTACAATGATCAGGTCAAAGAGTGGGATGGTCCCGGGTTCTGGAAGGAAGTTGATGAACGTGAAATAATTTTCTGGACTCCAGAGCTGATTGAGTCACGAAAAGAGCAATGATTTCTCTCCAGCCTGTAGTGCAGAAGGAGTGGAATCATCGCTCTTTTGGAAGTTAGCAGAATATAGCAATACCTTTAGAAATTAAAGACACTTGCAGTTGCTGCCATATCGATCAGGTGGCCGCCGGTATCCATTTTCATATTGCTCAAGAATGTTCCTTCGTCAATATTTCGCCCCTTGGCACATGGAGTACAGACACCGGTGGTTACTCCTTTTTCTTCGAGATAGGGGAGATAGTCTGCCGCACAGTCACCCGTGGTAGTCTTAGGCGTTCCATCCTTTGTTGCAACAGCCCATTCAACTCCATCGTCCACTAGAAAAATGTTAACGGTATGTCCTTTTTCATGGGCAATTTTGGAAAACTGGAAGCAGCGGGTCGCTTTTTCATTGTCATCGGTGTGCAAAATAAAAAGATAATCAGCCATGGTGTTGTCCTCCTGAGGATACAATTATGGAAAGAATATAAAACTGTTGCAAAGTCAAATGAACATATGTTTAATAAAAGTGCAAGGGATTTTCTAAATTGAAATAAGGACTTACAATGTATTTACCAGCATTAGCCAGGGATTTGTATAAAAGTCAGAAGGAAGTTGAGGGAATTGAGAAGCAACTGCAGGAAACAACCGAGGCGGCTGGGCAGGAAAAACTAAAAGATCAGCTGCGTCAGGCAAAAGCCGAACTGGCCCAGCTGAATAAGGTGATGGAAGGCAGGAAGGAACAGTCAAGGGCTTCTGCAAACAAGCCCAGATTTCCTTTTTGATTATCCTTCCCGCGAAACAGGTTTTTGTGATTATCATATTCGCCAGAAAATGTCTGGAGGAATTGATTTAATGATAAAGGTTAAGGTGTCGACAGAGAGTATTGGAGAGAATAATTTTTAACTTGTCATTCCATCATGACCTTACTATTGATAGGAGTCTGTTTTGTTGTTACTGGAAAACGTTTGGATTCATATTAAAAAGTATCCGTTACTTGTAGAGATGAAGATATTACAAAATAAACACATTAGTTTTTATAGAAAAATTAAAGTCAGCCTTGCCCTGATAGGTATTCTCCCCTTTCTTCTGGCTGTCTACCTTTTTGCGCGTGAGACAGCGCTTCCTTCCACAATAGTGTTTCTGAGTTCGGCACTTATCTTAGTGAGTATGCTGGTGGGCTTTACCATGTTGCGCAAATCTTCGGATCAGGTGCAGAGGTTGGCTAGAAAGACTGCAATACCTGAATCGGGTGAACTTCCCCAGCCTTTCGACATCCAGGTTGAAGGAGAATTACACGATATCGCCACTAATTTTAATACGGTTGTTGAGCAGCTGAATCGTGCGAATCGTGATATACAGAGTCGAAGTTTTCAGCTCCAGGAATTTGCCAGTGATTTATCTGAATCCTACGAACACCTGGAACGAGAGAATCGGCTGCGTAACCAGCTCTGTCGTTATGTGGGCAAGGATCTTGTTGAAAAATTGATGGTATCCCGGGATGGCCAGTTGTTAAAGAATGAACGGAAGGATGTAACAGTTATGTTTGCTGACATTCGTTCTTTCACTGCGCTGTCTGAGCATATGGAACCTGAAGAAGTTGTCGCCATGCTCAATGAGTATTTCTCAGTTATGACTGATATCCTGTTTAAACATAATGGGATGCTCGATAAGTTTGTTGGGGATCAGATTATGGCAGTATTTGGTCATATTTCCAATGAAAGAAATGGCGCACGGTCAGCTGTACGGGCAGCGCTTGAGATGCAGAAAGCCACGGCAGTTTTGATGAAAGAGCGTGCCAAAAAGGGGCAGCAAACGTTTAAGGTTGGTATTGGAATCAATACCGGAAGTGCAATTCTTGCCAGTGTTGGAGCTGAAAACAGGCAGGATTATACGGTTATTGGGGATACTGTGAATACTGCAGCGCGACTGGAGACTCACGCATTGGGACGGGAGATAGTCATTGGTGAACGAACCTGTCTCCATCTTCCGAAAAAACTGCCTCGTACTGCCCGGCAGGAGTTAAAGATGAAAAATCGTTTGGAACCGCTTGCCTGTTATACGTTAATTGCCCAGGGAAATAGAACAGTCAGAGTTGTAAAGCCCAGGGCTGCCGCCGTTCCTGTTATGTCAGTGGCCCAGGCTGTCTGCTGATTTTTTTATCCTTGCTGTCCTTTTCAATAGCCACAAAGTTGAGAGTCGTATGTACTGTCATCAGAGGAAAGATCATGGCTATAAAAAAAATGTTTAGAAGTGGTATTAAGCTGAGAAGTGCTGGAAATATACCCAACCGAAGTGCCTGATTGTTGTGGCTTTTGAGCCATGAAATTTTTTGTCCAAGACTCCAGCGTCTCCGGGAACTTGGGTAGTCTACAAACATCAGTGCTGAATAGTAGGTATACAGCAGTACTACAATCACCTGTCCTATTCCCGGGATAAAGTTGGCCATCAGTGCCGCAATAGTCACCACAATCCCGAACATCCCAATTTTCAACCCTTCAAAGAGGTCGATCAGAATCCCTTTGATATTGAGGGCCGCGTCCGGTTCAAAATGTTCTCCTGCGTGTTTTTTCTCCGTTGCAGTGGCGAGAAAAACATATCCCGGTGCTGAAAGGCTGTAGGCTATCAGAAATGCCAGATAAAAGGCCACGATCCGGCTGACGATAAGAAAGCCCCAATGCATAACTTCCCAGCCCAGATATTTTGTCCATCCCCATATGCCAAAGGCTTCCGGTTGGCTGAGAAAAAAACTTCCAGTGAGATTATCCACAAAATCGACGGTAAAAAGATACCCGGCCCAAGTTAGTGCTATGGTAACAAGAATAAGAATTGCACTCCATCCCATTAACCGTTTGGAACGCAGAAGGAAGGTAAAGGAATAGGAGAGGGGAATCCATTTGGTTGCTGCTGTTGTATTTTTCATGAGACAAATAATAGGGCTTATAGCAGCATGAGTAAAGGGGGGATCTGTTCTTTTCTATATGGATTGACTATGCTAAAGTCCCAAGAGTATAATAATATCTTGTTCAGGGACAGAGAGAAGCGAATGGCAAAAAAACAGGAAACAGCATATGTCTGCACCGATTGCGGCGCAGATTTTAGCCGCTGGTTGGGTCAGTGTAGTGTTTGTAAAGAGTGGAATACCGTAAAAGAGGTACGTCTGGGAAAGAGCCCCGTGGGCAAGCGGGCCACGGGATACAGTGGCAAGAAGTCCACCGTGCAGCTGCTTTCAGAGGTGGATCGAAGTCGGGCGGAGCGGATTTCAACTGGAATTACTGAGTTTGACCGGGTGCTTGGGCAGGGGATAGTGAGTGGCTCGGTGGTGCTTATTGGCGGTGCGCCGGGGGCAGGGAAATCTACTCTTCTTCTTCAGGTCCTGGCAAAGAGTGCCGTGTCCGGGATTCCGGTACTGTATGTCTCCGGTGAAGAATCGCCCCAACAGATCGCAGAGCGTGCCGATCGCCTCGACCTTCCTGCCGATAATATCAAGATGCTGGCTGAAACCTCCGTTGAAGAGATCTGCAGGGTTATGGATTCAGAAGAACCGCAGGTGGTGGTTATTGACTCCATTCAGGTTGTCCATTCAAAGTCTTCCGATTCGGCTCCAGGCTCTATTTCCCAGGTTCGTGAATCAGCTGCAATCCTTACCCGTTACGCAAAAGAGACTAATACTGCTATTTTTATGGTTGGGCATGTAACCAAGGATCATTCCCTTGCCGGGCCGATGACTCTTAGTCATATTGTAGATGCTCAGGTGGTTCTTTCCTCCACCGATGATGCCAGATATCGTATTTTACGGGCCGATAAGAATCGTTTTGGTAGTGTGGGGGAGCTCGGGTTCTTTGCCATGACTGATCGGGGCTTAAAAGAGGTGAAGAATCCATCGGCCATGTTTCTGTCAAGATCCGGGACGCCGTCATCCGGGAGTGCTGTTACCGTGGTTTGGGAAGGAACCCGTCCGCTGCTTGTCGAGATCCAGGCGCTGGTTACCGAGAGCCAGTCTGGAAACCCGAGACGTCTGGCCGTTGGGATGGATCAAAACAGGATTGCCATGTTACTTGCTGTTCTTGCCAAACATGGTGGATTGGCCACGGCCAGTGATGAGGTCTACGTGAATGTGGTGGGTGGAATCCGGGTCTATGAGACAAGTTCTGATCTGGCTGCCATGGTGGGCATAGTTTCCAGTTTGCAGGATAGAGTTATCCCTCAGGATGCCCTCTTTTTTGGTGAGATTGGGCTTTCTGGCGAGATACGTCCGGTGGCCAATGGAGAAGCAAGGCTTAAGGAGGCCGCTAAGCATGGCTTTCGACGGGCTGTAATCCCTAAGGCCAATGCGCCGCAGCAGCCAGTGGAGGGACTTGAAATTGTGGCGGTGGCGAGTTTGGTTGAAGCTCTGGAAGCATTGTATTAAAGATAGAGTGAATGAGTTTAGGATATAGGATAGAGTCGATGAAAAGTTTCGTAAACAATACATAAAAGGATTTTAAAATGGATTTTAAAGAGCACCTGAAAACAGCCTGGGAAACAACCCTGCAGTTTATTGTACCGGTTATTTTACTGACCCTTGTACAGATGATAGTGGTAACTCTCAGCCTTGGTATTCTGGCACCTGTCACCACGGCGGGGTTTATTCACTCGTTACTTTTGGCACTCCGAGATGGTCGTGAACCAAAAATAGGCGATCTTTTTTCCCATATGCGGCTCTTTTTTCCACTGCTTGCCTTTGGTATCCTGGCGGCCCTCGCAACGTTTTTCGGTTTCCTGCTTCTTATCCTTCCCGGTCTTCTTGTTATTGCCTTCCTGATTTTCGCCACCATCTATATGATGCCTCTGATGACGGATAAAGAAATGGGTCTCTTTGAGGCCATAAAGGAATCATGGAATATGGCAGTCAGCAAACCATTGGGAGACCAGGTTGTTTTGATGGTTCTGTATCTGGTGATTATGTCAATTGGTGGCTCCATTCCTCTGGCAATACTTTTTGCTCAACCCCTTGCCACCTTTTTGATGCTTGCAGTGTATGAGGAACGGTTGCAGGGTGGAAAGATTACTATAGAACAAGAACCGCCACCGCTTCCTGGCAGTGAAGCCTGATCCCCTACAAAAAAATGTATACTACAAAGAGTAGAGCAATTGAGGGATGGCACCGTCTTCCACTGGAAGAGAATGTTCTCTACGTGCAGCCGGATATTCCTGACTGGATAGTTGTTTCAAGTGAAGCGGATCAACTGCTTAGTTCTGAAACGCTGAATGGGGCACATTTGTATGATACGAACCTGCTCGAACATGCCTTTGGGGTGGAGCCTCTACAGCCCTACACGGGTAGGGCTAAGGCTCTCACTCTTGGACAGCTGAAGGAGTGCTGGTTTCATATTACAGATACCTGCAATCTCAGTTGTCGTCATTGCCTCTTTGGAGCATCTCCTGCTAAAACACGGACACTTGCACCGGAGCTTCTACAAGGTGCAGTAAGCCAGGCTCTGAAGCTTGGTTGTCATCTTTTTTCCTTTACCGGTGGAGAGCCCTTTCTCTATCCTGATTTTCTGCCCTTTCTTCGTAAACTGTTGATGGAGAATCAAGATGTACATGCAGCGGTGCTGACCAATGGCATGTTGTTGGATGAGTGTGTGGCAGAACTCGGGAGTCTGGACAGGCTTCATATTCAGGTCAGTCTTGATGGCCTTGAGAACAGCCATGACAGAATCCGGGGAAAGGGCAGCTATCAAAAACTATTGAAGAACCTTGCTGCCCTGAAGGCTGCGGAGATACCTTTCACCCTTTCAGTGGCAATAAGTAGAGAAAATATTGAAGATTTGCTGGATCTTGTAGAGCTTGCTGCAAAGCTTGGGGCTGCGTCCGTTCACCTTCTCTATCATTTTATCAGAGGGAAGGGGAGCCCGGAACAGTTTATCACTCCGGATACGATTTTTCCACGTCTTCTGGCCGCCTGGCAGCGGGCCATGGAGTTAGGGCTTGATCTTGATAATGTGGAGACTTTACGCAGTCAGATCTTCTCAACACCCGGCACCAGATATGATCTCTCCAACACCGCCTGGGAGTCTGTCGCCGTGGGGCCTGACGGTATTATCTATCCTTCCCCTGCCTTAGTAGGGATGGAGGGCACCGCCTGTGGACATCTGGATCAAGGATTGGAAGAGGTTTGGAAAACAAGTTCGGTGCTTAAGGAATTACGTCAGGCCAGTTTGATTCAATCGCCGGTGTATTCTGCCAATCCTCTCAAATTTCTGGTGGGTGGCGGAGATATTGACCATAGCTTTATGTCGGGAAACGAGTGGGTGGGGCATGACCCCTATGTTCCTCTCTATAACAGTATTGCCCTGCGGTTGATTGAAGATCAGGTTCGGCTCTATGATCGCGCTGGGAAGAATGGCGTTTTGTTACGTATGGGAGATGTTCGTCACGACTGTCCCGATGGCGATGAAGAGGGCACTGAGGTTGCTCTTACCCACTGCAACTGCCTAATTTCCCTTGCCTCCGATACGGGGCATAGTTCCGTGCGCGAGTTTTATGGAGATGCGGCACTTGTTGCCAAGGAAGATATTGCCAATCCTCTGGCACCTGCTCAGGCGGAGGCGGACTTTATTTCTGATAAGACCAAAAAGCATTCCTATGGCTGCGGCAGTCCGGTGACCGATGGTGCTCCTAAGGAAGGGGAAACGCTGGTTGATCTTGGTTCTGGTTCCGGGATTGAGTGTTTTATGGCCTCTGCTTCTGTTGGCAAGAGTGGTTTGGTTTACGGCATTGATATGACCGATGAAATGTTGAAACTGGCCTGTGATTCACAGGCAGAGGTAGCCGGGCGGCTGGGATACAGCAATGTGGAATTCAGAAAAGGATATCTTGAACAGATTCCACTGGATAGTGAGATTGCCGATGTGGTGATCTCCAACTGCGTGATAAATCTGAGCCCGGATAAGCGTATGACCTATCAGGAAATTTTTCGTATCCTGAAACCGGGTGGGAGGCTGGTGGTCTCTGATATTGTTACCGATACGGCGATTCCGACCACTTTGAAGAATAATGTACGCTATCGTGGTGAATGTCTTGGTGGGGCCATGCAGCAGGAAGAGCTTGTTGCCATGATGGAAGCAGCTGGATTTTCTGCAATCCGCTTTATAAAACGCTTTCCCTATCGCCAGGTGGAGAATATGGACTTTTTCTCTCTCACCTACGAAGCGATCCGTCCGGTTCCTGTGGCGGATGAGCAGGTTGATGTTATTTATAGCGGTCCATATGGCGCCGTGTACAGTGAGTTCGGTACTCTTCTGGTGAAGGGACGGCGCACAGCCATTTCGCGTCAGGAAGTGGCCCTGCTCGATGATTCGGTCTTTGTCCTCGATCAGGAGGGAGCTGTGACTAATATCGTGATGGAAAATTCATGCTGTACTCCTCAAACGGAAATCGGTGGTATGGAGAGCAGTTGTTGTGGTCCTGATAGTACAGACTGTTGTGGTACGGATGAAGAAAGTGATATTGATGCAGTGGAGCGAAGGGCTGAAGGCTGTATGGTTTGCGGCAGTGAACTGCACTATTTTACCGAGAGCCGGGAGATGTCCTGCAGCTATTGTGGACAGATGTTTTCGGCCAATGGGTGTTGTGACCTGGAACATTTTGTCTGCGACAGTTGTCACCAGGAAAATGGAGTTGAAGTAATCAAAACTATCTGCTGCGGTACCAAAGAGCGGGATCTGATCGCTTTGCTCGAACTCATCCGCAGTCATCCGGCAATTCCAATGCACGGGCCCGAGCACCATGCCATGATCCCAGGGATTATCCTGGCCTGCTACCGAAACTCCGGCGGGGATATTAAAGAAGAAGCCATTCTTACAGGAATCATCCGTGGTGCTGATATTCCGGGGGGAGTGTGCGGTTTCTGGGGTGCATGCGGTGCAGCTATTGGTGCAGGAATTGCAGTTTCAACATTACTTGCAGCCACACCTCTTACTCCGTCTCCTCGACAGACGGCTCAGGCTTTCAGCGCAAAAATTTTAAAACGTATTGCTGAGTACCGTGGAGGTCGCTGCTGTCAGCGGGAAACATGGCTGGCCCTTTCTGAAACAGCACGGTTATCGGCTGAAATGCTCTCTGTGCCTATGGTGGCAAATAAAGAAATCCACTGTTCGCAGTATAAAAGAAACAAGGAATGTATACGGAAGCAATGTCCTCTCTGGGAAAACCGGGTTCAAAACCTGGAACCGGAACTCCACTTTCTCTCCATTGGTTAAACACTCTTGATTCACTTCTGAAGTAATAATCACTCGTATCTTAGATTAGTCATTATGCCTATATCTAAAATTGTTGAGAATTGTTATTCTTATATGAAGGGATAGAAGTGCTGTTCCGTCAATTGCAAGTGGTATGATTACTTATTCCTTTTGAGAATGGGTAATTATACCGATGTTTTTTTGAAAGTAGTGCGATATAGTAATAGTATAAGTTTTTTTAACTCAATATTTCTGGTCAAAAAAGGAGGAAGCGTGCAAAAAAATAGAATAATGATCATTAGTTACTGTACAATTATCTTTGTATGTATATCTCTTTTTACAGGAGCTGCTCAAGCTGCTCTTATTCTTGATACAGACCCGACCACACTTTTGATTGCCAGGGGAGATGGTGCAGATCCTTCAACACAACTCATTGATGGAAAATACTATAAGACAATACTTGATTCTCCTGAGATAGTGAACTGGTTGCTGGATGAGTATTATGAGCCCGATATTGAAACCTTGAGAATTGGAAAGTTTGAAGAGGTTAGCGGAGTGCTTGAACCAGTGGAATTTAGTAGTTATTTTCAACCAAGCTGGTTTACCTGGGAAGGTACTATTCTGAATGCAACCAGTGGCACTGGAATCATTACAATACCCACCGGGTTTGAATGGACTGGCCGTATATGGTACAGCATTAAGGCGAGTAACGGCTTTGGACTCTATGAAACCGGGCTTACAAAGCTTGAAGAAAGACGTTATGAAATTGCCTGGGATATTACTGACTGGACCGCAAATGGTTTATCTCATTTCAGTCTCTGGACCGAAGAAGGGTCAGCTCCTATTCCGGAACCTGCAACCATGCTTCTTTTTGGTACGGGTTTAGTTGGAATAGCTGCTTTACGACTCAGAAGAAAGAACAGTTAAATAGATATCCATTCCGTTTGTATAGAAGGCAGAGCCATTTTGGTTCTGCCTTTTTTTTGTCCTGCCTACCCTGAATATTTGCCCCTGAGACGTAGTGGCAACTTGTTGTCATACTGGGAGTTGAGAAATTTCTTGAAGGCTTCAAGGCTCTCAGATCGCCCCCTGAGGTGTTCCGCTTCAGGTTCAACTGCTTTTTCCTGTTCAATATTTTCCAGACGCTGATTGATCAGAGTATACAACTCAAGAAGGTATGTGTGTGACATTGGATTACTCTCAGTAGTATATTTGAGTTTTGAGATCGAAGTTTTCTGTAAGGTATTTTCGCATGGTTTTCAGCTCAAGAAGCTGCCCTTCACAGTAGCGCTCGCAACTCCTGTTCTTTTCCTCCATAGATTTCTTTTTTGTCTCTTCCATCATTAGAATTTTATCACTGAGATAGTTATGTATTTCTACTGAAAAGGCATGAGGCATAGGATTCTTCCTTCTGTGTAAGTATTATGCTACAAGCTAAAACAACCATAAATTGGTGATTTCGCTTGACCATGCACCACCCTGTGGTATAGCATGGTGTCAGTTACTAATAACTACTATTACAAGTAATTCTCCATCAAAAAAAGAATAATCGTATGGAGTAAGACGTCTCTTTTGAATGTGGAAGTACCATAAAACAGTTTTTTCTGATGAAAAGGCTATTGAGAAGAACTTCTTATACGGGAGCTGGTGTATGAAAAAGTTGGTAATTCTAGGTGCAGGTTGTGCAGGAACCATGGTGGCAAATAAGCTGCGAAAGAAACTTGATAGGACAGAGTGGTCGATTACGATTATCGATAAGGATGATAAGCATGTGTATCAGCCAGGATTGCTCTTTATTCCCTTTGGTATTTATAAAGCTGAAGATGTCGTTCGTAGCCGCAGTGAATTTATAGCTCGTGATATTAATTTTGTTATTGACGAAATTGTTGGAATTGATACTGAAAAACAGGTGGTTGAAACCACAGCAGGAAGTTACGAGTATGATAAAATTGTAGTCTGCACAGGTGTTTCCCTGGCCCCTGAAGAAATTCCTGGTTTGATGGAAGGCTGGCAGAAAACTGCCTTTGATTTTTATACCCTTGATGGTGCTGTAAACCTCTGCAAGGCACTTCGTGATTTTAAATCCGGTAAGCTGGTTTTGAATATTGCCGAATTTCCCTTTAAGTGTCCAGTTGCTCCCCTTGAATTTGTCTATCTGGCCGACGCGTATTTTACTGAACGCGGCTGTCGTGATGATATTGAAATCAGACTGGTCACCCCTCTTCCCGGTGCCTTTACCAAACCGAAGGCCAGCGCATTTTTCTCTCAACTGATAGAGCAGAAAAATATTCATATTACAGCAAGTTATGATCTTGCCGAGGTGGATTGTACAAATAAGAAGATTATCTCAGCTGCAGGGGATGAAATCGAATTTGATCTGCTGGTATCTGTCCCACCAAATGTAGGTGCCCGGGTTCTTGTGAAATCCGGTGTAGCCATGGATGAAGTCGGCTATGTGAAAACAAATAATCACACCTTAAAAGCTGATAACCATGAGAATATGTTTGTACTCGGGGACACCACCACTTTGCCAACGTCCAAGGCTGGATCAGTGGCCCATTTCTCTGCCGAGGTTATGGTTGAAAATTTTATGCGGGAAATTAATGGTGAAGCTTTAAAGGAAGATTTTGACGGTCATGCAAACTGTTTTATTGAGACGGGTTTTGATAAAGCTGCTCTTATTGACTTTAACTACGACTATGAGCCCCTTCCGGGTAAGTTTCCACTTCCAGGTTTAGGGCCATTTTCTCTGCTTGGTGAGTCCAAGGCAAACCATTGGGGAAAGATGATGTTTAAGTGGGTCTACTGGAATAAGCTGGTGAGCGGTGAAGAGATGCCTCTTGAGGCGCAAATGTCACTTGCAGGAAAAGTACAGGACTAGGGAGGGATTTTATGACCAATGAAGAAAAGATCCTTGCCCGGCTCGATGAACTCACATTAGAGGTTCGAGAGGCTAAACAGGCCATACGACCCTATGTTGAGCTGAAAAAGGAGATGGAGCCGCTGATCAACGATATGGTGGTTAGTGTTATCGGTAAGATGAGTGGCTTGGACCGTAGGTTTGAGTTGGAAGATGTTGGAGAAATGGTTGGGCAAACGCTTATTGCCAGTAAAAATATTTCAGAAGCCATGAATTCACTCAATAAATTTATGGAGTTTAAGAAAGATTTTGAGCCACTTTCCAAAGATATTTTTAAGGAACTGGTTGAACAGTTACAGAGCACGCTACAGGGCTTTGAACCTGAAAACCTGCAGGAACTACTGAAACAGTTTATAGCCAATATGGGGAATATGGCAGATGGATTAAAAATGCTTGGTTCCCTTATGGAAATGAAAAAAGATGCGGATGGACTCTCTAAATTGGCCTTTAACGATGCCGTTGAACGTCTGGAGTGTCTTAAGCAGCGTGGCGTTTTTGAAGCATTTGATCAGGTACTCGATGTTACAGAACGGGTGGGTACAAAGATGAAAGAGGTTGATTTTCAACAGGTTAAGCCCATACGCGGAGTTTTTGGAATGATGGCCGCAATGAAGCGTCCTGAAGTTCAGGAAGGTCTCGGCGTTTTGATTGAGCTTTCCACCGTTATGACAGCCCTCAAAAAGGATTCGGCAACGGTTTCTTGTGCGCCAAAATAGAAAACTGTACTGGCTGAATTGTTCATTTCTCGGCTTCTGCATAAACATGCAGGAGTGGAGGAATGGGCAGGGAAAGAAGAGATTATATAAAAAAAATTACATAAAGAGATCGACAAATTGTCTTAAAATTGTTCATATACCCGTATTCTAATGGTTGTATTTTAAATTCAGTAGGAGGAATGGGAATGAGCGGACATGGAGATGGACACGAGAAACCGGAAGAGGACCATTCGGTTTGCGTTAAAGTTGGAGTCTTTTTTGTTTTTGTTATTATAGGATTTTTTGTGATTGCTATGATCAATTAGACAGTAGTATTAGTACTGTTGGTATCGAAATACCGATTAAAAAAGCAGGGTATTACTAAACCGTCAGAGGTAGAACTTCTGACGGTTTTTTCGTTTTCAGGGAATGACAAGGCATGGCCAAAAAGAAATTTTATGCAGTAGCGAGTGGGAACAAACCGGGAATTTACAGGTCATGGCCCGAAGCTGAGGCTCAGGTAAAGGGATATGGTGGAGCCAAATATAAAGGATTTGTTACCCATGCTGAAGCAGAAGCCTGGATGGATGATCCGCAGTGGACCCGGAAAACAAAGCCCCCAATCAAAGCTAAAAATGTTTGTGAGCTACCTGTTTCTACGGCAGGTATTGAAATTTACACCGATGGTGGGGCTATTAACAATCCAGGGCCCGGCGGATATGGTGCCGTACTACTTGTAGAGGGTGAATCACGTGAATTAACGGGCGGCTACCAGCATACCACCAATAATCGAATGGAGCTTATGGCCTGCATTAAAGGCATTGGGGCTCTTCCGACGCGTACGGAGACGGTGGCTCTTTTTTCCGATTCCAAATATGTGGTGAATGGAATCAGTAAGGGCTGGGCCAGAGGGTGGCGCAAACGGGGATGGTTGAAATCCGATGGGAAACCTGCTGTAAATGCTGACCTATGGGCCAAGCTCCTTGATCTTATCGAGGGGCTTATAATCAGTTTTCACTGGGTAAAGGGGCATGCCGGACATCCATTAAATGAACGTTGTGATCGATTGGCCGTGCAAAGTGCACGAGGGGATAACCTGAGGGAAGATACCGGGTATAAAGAAAGGCTAAAATGAGGAAAGTTAATGTTTAGTGCCGAAAAATTATTGGGAAAAATCGTTAAAGAAACACTTGGCGGTGGCTCTGGAAGTAAACGGGGCGGAGGTCTGTTTGATTCTGTTACTTCAGGAGCTGGTTTGATGACGGTTATTGGACTTGGGGTCGGGGCTTTTGAAATTTTAAAAGAAAAGAAAGGAAATGCGCCTCAGGGGTCTGCTTCGACTCCACCTGCAATTCCAGCGAGTTCACAGGCAGCGGGAACTGCACCTCCACCATTGCCGGGACAAACAGATGCCCCACCGCCTCCTCCGCTTCCGGCAGTTCAGGGAGAAGAGCTGGCTTTACGGTTTATTCAGGTAATGATTGCTGCGGCCCATGCCGATGGGACGCTAGATGAAACCGAGGAAAAAGCCATACTGGATCGTTTGCGCGGGGCGGAACTGGAGAGTGAAGAAAAGATGTTTTTAATCGGTGAGCTGCATCAGCCCAAACCTCTTCTCGAGTTAACCGCAGGTATTGAAGATCCTTCAATGCGAAAGACCATGTATATGCTGGCGGTGGCAACCATTGAGGTGGATACAGAGGAAGAGCGTAACTGGCTTGATGAACTGGGGCGGCAGTTGCATATCTCCTCCGAGGTTCGAAGCTTTATTGAAGAACAGAATTAATTGAGCAGGAGAGGTGAGAGAATCTCTCCTCTCCCGGCTCAGTATTACTTTTCAAACATTGAAGCCAGCCCCCCGAGTACGGAGCCTTCTCCCACACTCTGCCCACCAGTTTGCGGCGCGGCCTGATGGATGCGTCCTGCAAGGCGTGAGAATGGAAGCGATTGCAGCCAGACGTGGCCTGGGCCCTGCAAAGTGGCAAAGAAGAAGCTTTCACCACCAAAAATTGCTGATTTTACGTTGCCAACATATTCGATATCGTAGTTGACCGTCTGGGTTAGAGCTACCAGGCAACCGGTATCCACCCGCAGGGTTTCTCCTGCCGCAAGTTCTTTTTCTACAATGGTTCCTCCTGCGTGGACAAAAGTCAGGCCGTCTCCATCAAGTTGCTGCATGATAAAGCCTTCCCCACCAAAGAGTGCTGTTCCGATTTTCTTTTGAAAGGCAATACCGATGGAAACACCCTTTGCGGCACAGAGAAAAGCATCTTTCTGACAGATTATCCTTCCACCATATTGTGTTAAATCAAGGGGGATAATTTTACCCGGATATGGGGATGCAAAGGCAACTTTTCCCTTGCCCTGACCACTATGGGTAAACATGGTAATAAACAGGCCTTCCCCGGAAATGAGTCGTTTTCCAGCACCGAGCATTTTATCAAAAAAGCCACCGGATTGGGATTCTTTGGAACCGTCACCGAAGATGGTATCCATGGTTATATCATTGGTCATATACATCATGGCTCCCGCTTCGGAAACCACGCTTTCCTGGGGGTCAAGTTCAATTTCCACAAATTGCATTTCATGGCCAAAAATCTCATAATCGATTTCATGGGCCTGATTGCCAGTAACAGGCGGTGGAGCAGTGGCGGGAGCTGGATTGCTGAGTTCAGAGATTTCCGTTGCCGGCTGCCAATCGGCAAGGCCGTCACACCAGACCATACTTGAAGCAGGGTATTGCCCGGTTGAAAGGGCTGTTGAAAGCTGGCCGGTGGACATGGGGCCAACGGATTTACCATCTACTGCTACATACCATTTAGACATGGAGTACCTCGTCTGCTTTAAGGGTTAGGAACAATTTGATTCCGTTACATATTGGATGACCTTAGTTTTACTAAGAAGTGGTATACATGATTTTTCAGATTAGCAAAATGAAAAATAAATCAATGTTATCAAGCACTGAATGGGAACATGCAAGATGAGATGACCTTCTATTTGATTTCTGGTATAAAGGTCAGATTGGGAATGTATTGTCTTTTATTTTTATCATCTACTACTTATTGAGAACCATGGAATATTCGCAAAAATTTCTTTTGAATCCTGAATTTAAGGTCGAAAAATTTGATAATGAGATTTTACTATATGCAGTTTCAAATACCAGTGGAATCTATCTGAATGAAACGGCCTACCTGGTCTGGGAAATGTGTGCCCAGGAGCAGACTGTCGAGGAGATTATTACTCTTCTTGAGGATACTTACCCGCTTCAAAAAGAAACCATTCGTGAAGATGTTAGCGCTGCAATCACATCCCTTGTTGAATATGGAGCATTGATTGTCAGCAGTGATGAATAGAACAGGGTCTCGTACCGTCGGCTTTTGTGATCAGTACGTCACGATTAATTCCTATGGTGAAGAACTGGAAAGCCTGGTTGATTTTCTCTGCTGTGATCTTCAGGTTGGCCCCGAGACTGAAGCTCGGGTAAGTTATGATGTTATGGTGCGCGGCAGAAATTCCATGTTGTCCTTGTGGCATGGCGACCAGTATCATTATTTCGGGGAATGCAGGTATGAATTTGCCTATAGCCTGATCAATGAGATCATCTATCAATGCATCGTGGACAATGGTGCAGGACATGCAATTCATGCCGCAGCCATCGGCTCTGAAAACGGAGCTGTTCTGCTGCCTGGGAAAAGTGGTTTTGGAAAAAGTACCCTGACTGCGTGGCTTGTTTCCAAAGGCTGTAATTATTTAACGGATGAACTTGTGCTCCTCTCAGGAAAGAATAAGCAGCTCTTTCCTTTTACCAGGCCATTTTCCATGAAAATTGGCTCCTCTGCGATTATGTCATCATTTCTACACTATGGCCTGGAAGATATCATTTCAGGGAAGGGTGGGTTTATGCTGCCCCATCGACTGGTGAATCCTGAATTTTCTCCCCTTACTCCTGCTCTGGCACTTATACTTTTTCCCGAGTATCGATCCGGTGCACCAACTGAGCTTAGCAGGCTATCATCCGCATTTGGATGTGCACAGCTGATGGAATGCTATGTGAATGCAAGAAATATTCAGGGCCTTGGCATTAGTCAGTTAGCTGAATTTTCAAGAAATACTCCAATGTACAAGCTGGTCTATAGTAGCTTTGACGGGCTCTATGAGCAGCTTCAAGACACCTTTCCAACGCTTTTTTGATAAATCGGAAAATGATAACTTCCATTCTTAACTGTTGTGCCCGGATAGAGACAGATTCTTCTCAGCAACATCAGTTGCGAACCTACTGTGAAACCTTCCAGCAATGGGATGACTTACTGCTTCAGGTAGAACTGCAGGGAATGGGGCCGCTGCTCTCTCTGCACCTTGCCTCCTCCGGGGCAACGGTTCCCGATACTTTTCTTCGTGGGCTCAGGTTTCTATGTCTTCGTCATCAACGGGCCAATGCGATCCTGATGGATAGTTTGCAGCAGATACTATCTATCTTTGCAGCCGAAGGTATCCAAAGTCTGGTTTTAAAGGGGGGCGCACTGTGTCAGACCCTGTACCCTGAGATTGGTCTGCGCCCCATGCGTGATATCGATCTGCTTCTGTCCGAGGCAGATGCCAATCGCGCCCATCTCCTGTTGCAAAAGCATGGTTTTCGGGTGTCTCCGGAAGTTCTTCCGGAACACTACTATCACCTTTCGCCTCTTCTGCTGTCCGTTGATGATATGCAGGTCTGTATAGAGCTGCACACCGGACTTTTCCCAAAAGACCCTCCCTATTATCAAAGCATGTCTTTTTTAGAATTGTATAAGCTGGCTTTACCGTTCGAGGTATCCGGGGAGCAGGCATATACTCTTGCTGATGAAGATATGCTCTGGCATCTGTATCAGCATGGTTTTCACGCACCTTTAACCTACGAACCGTATAAATCAATATCGGTTGTCGATATGGTGAGTCTGGTGGAGGCTCGGGTCGATACGCTCGATTGGGAAAAGATCAGACTGGTTTATCCTGAGCTCTATCGGGCATTGCCGCTCTTTCATTATTTGACTCCTTGGTCCGGGAGTGTACTAAGAAAAATTCCGGAGTTATATCCAAAAATACCCTCCGGAGTGGGAAAACCTTTTAAAGGCTGGCCGCGAGTAAAACTTTCGCAGCGCAAAGACCAAGGTCTGCTGGCGATTTTGTCTGCTACTTTTTTTCCCAATATCTGGTGGCTGATGCTTTATTACAGTACGGCTGGAGGCGTATTCTCAACATTCTGGTGTCGAACTGTCCGACATCCAATACATATTTTTCGTTGGGTGAAAATTTACGGAACAAGAACTTTGAAAGGAAGAACGGAATCTGCTGCGGAGTAGGGGGCTGAAGAAAAAAGCATCCGGCAGGTATTTTTGCCGGATGCTAAAAAATCAGTGTTTTTATTTGTTGTAGTACATGGTTACCGTTGCGGCAGGGCAGTTTGGAGGAGCAAAAACTGAAGCCCTGTTTGCATTATTCTCCTTACTTCCTGCGGGAAAGTCTGTTCCGCAAAAGTAGAAGGCCTGATCGTGGTTTGAAGTAGTGCCATCGGCTCCGTAAGTAACGCTGGCATTGGGCACATTCAACTCTCCACAACCATTACTGAAAACAAATTTAACCGGACCGCCGTATGTGGCTCCCGTTGCATTAAGCCAGGTGAAGCGTTTGTTGTTTCCGGCAAAACTACTGAGAGTATATGTTTCAGTTGTGTTGTAATCACCCGAGGATGTCTGTGTTTCTGGTTCAACAGCGACGACGGTATCTGAAGCGGTTACCGCAGGTCCACTGGTTTCAGCATGTGCCGGAAGGATAATCTGTCCAACGATTGGTCTGGTCCATTTTTCGGGTAAAACGGCACATCCTGTCAGTACACCAACACCAGCTGCTATTTTCTTGATTGCTTTACGTCTGTTAGGACTTTCTGGTTTGTTTGGTGTACTCTTTTTTTCTTGTTCCTGCACTGAAGGCTCCTTTAAGGAAAGTTGAGACTGCTTTTAGCACTCTTTTTATAAGGGTCTTTTTCTTGTATACATGCATCTATTCAGCTGCACTTCATCTTTTTTCATTTTGGATATCCCGAGTAGTATAAATACGCTTCGAAGTCCCAAATGAACGAATATGAACCATATCTGAACAGTTGCATTTGGCAGTTTAGGCTATTTTTTTAGTACATCCATATTTGAACAAGTCTATGTAGCATATATTTTTTATTTTCTCAATAAGTATAATGGTTAGCGTGCTTTTTTGGAAAAGGACTTCTTTTTAAAAGAAGAAATATGTTTTTTAGGGGAATAAACTGCCTACATATTCCCAAGTAAATGCTGAATAATTGAAACTGCGGCAATATTTGCAGTTTCTGCTTTTAAAATCCTGGGTCCAAGGCTTAATATCTGAAAGTTGTTTTTTCTCGCTGCTTCGATTTCTGTAACAGGGAAACCACCTTCAGGGCCAAAGACAATCTGCAGCCCTGCTGCATCTTTTTGTAAAGAACAAGAGTGCAGTGAGTTTTCCGCTGGCTCTTCCTCCCAAAACAGAACTTTCTGTACATCACTATTTTGTTGTAAAAGTATCTCATCAAACGAAAGCAAAGGTTTTAACTGCATCATAATTGGATTGTTACACTGTTTACATGCCTCTTCAATTATACGTTGCCATCGATCATATTTTTTTGATATTTTTGAGAGTTCCGTTTTCTTCAACTGACAGCGTTCACTGTAAAAAGGGGTGAATTCAGCAACACCGAGCTCCGTACACTTCTGTACCAGAAGCTCCATTTTTTGTCCCTTGAGCAGACTCTGACAGACTCGCAACGGCACCTTATCACGCTCAACATGTATCGAAGATAGAATACGAAGGCGTATCTGCCTGCCGGAAGAGATGATTTCGGAGGTATGGATATTTCCTCTACCGTCAAGGAGTTGCAGAGGTGTTCCCGCGGAAAGTCGAAGGACTTTACTGATATGATGGGACTCCTGTTCGGGGAGTACTATTTCGGAATTGATTTCAGTATCAGGTTGTATAAAGAATCGACGCATGAAGGGGCAGCTCTTAAAAGGATCAATGATTTTATAAATGAAAGTCTTATTTTGCATATCTTTGCACAAAAGCTCTGCAATCGCAAAAGAAAAGCAACCGATGATGCAGGAAAAAGTTGCCTTCTAATTACGGAAACGATAGCATCCAAAGTAGAGGGTCGAGTTTATGGAAAGAGTGACAGTTTTCCTTTTGTGGATGCTTCTACCACGGTCACTATCACCCGCACCAGGTGGTTTGATCCTGGTGGTACAGGGGCTTTTCCAAAAGTGAGAGTACTCTTTTAGAAAAGTGCAGTTTTTTAATGAAAATGAGAGCTGATGTCGACAATAGGAGGGGAAATGTCAGGCGACGAACGTAGAGTACACGAACGATTTTCCATGCGGATCCAGACAAAAATGACCGCTGAGACCTTGTCTGGAAAAACACCGATGATGGAATACCTGACAGCTAATATTAGTGCTAGCGGTGCTTTTATTGAAACCGATCACCCCTTGCCATTGGTAAGCAAGGTACGACTTGAATTTCTGCTGTCTCTGGAAGATTTACAAACCTTGAAATTTATTCTCTCTTTAGAAACCCTGAAGGCGTGGAAGGGAAAGCGGGTCTGGGTAAGTGCATCCGGTATTGTGGCAAGGTGTGAAGAAGATGGCATGGGGATAATGTTTGATGAAAATTACCAGATTAGTCCCATGGAAAATTCTGAAAATTCAGACAATGAGTAGCCATTTAGCGGGTACCTGGTGATTGGCAAATCACTGAACTGTAACCGTTCAGTGATTACGTTTTTCTGGTGAAGTGGAGGGCAGCCCACTCCTCCTCCTGCTTTCTTCCAATAAGAGAAAAACCGGAGTCTGTATAGAGATTAATAATGTTTTTTTCCTGTTCGCCGTGGAGAATCCCGGAAAGGATAAGATTTCCATTGTGAACGAGAAGGCGGCTGAAAGGATCGGCCATGGTGACCAGTGCATCGTGAATAATATTGGCAACAATCAGGTTGAAGGAGTTGTCAATCTGCTGGAGCGGCTCAAGTGAGATCGTAACTACTGAGTTCAGATTGTTTAAACCGACGTTTTCAGTTGCAACACGTACGGCTTCCGGGTCATTGTCAATTCCAAGTACTGAGGTGGCACCAAAGAGAGCTGCCCCCATTCCAAGAATACCGGTACCGGTGCCAACATCAAGGACTTGCTGTTCTGTGGTTGTGGTAAGTATCTCCCTAATAAAGTCCAGACTGAGACTTGTGGTTGCATGATGTCCGGTGCCAAAGGCCATTCCCGGGTCCATAACAATTACCAGTTCGTTTTCTGCAGCGCTGTATTCTTCCCAGGTGGGTGTTATTGTCAATCCTTCGGTGATTGCAAAAGGTTTGAAATGGACCTTCCAGTTATTTGACCAGTCCTGATCTTCAATACGCTTCCAGGAAATGTTTGGTTTTTCCACCTGAAAAATTGCTGACAGTTCCGTCAGGTGGGCTTCAAGGTGGTCTTGCAGCATCTGTTGTACTTCCGTATTGGGATTTTCTTCTTTCAGATATGCATTGAGATGAAGGGCAGGGCCATCGATATCGACGGATTGTTCAACGCTTGCTTCCATCACGCCAACCAGGTAGTCGATGGTGGCGTCTTCAAGGACGGGATTGATCTCAATATGGGCATGCAGCCAAAAACTATGATCACTATTCTGTTTCATTGGTATTACGATATGGAGAGGGTTTCTCCACGCTCCATCAATTTTGGTTATGTGTTCTATAAGTAATACTTCTTGACAAGGTGCGACATCCTGTTATTTTTATTCTGACCTAAAAGCACTTGAATTTTGACCAGCGAGATACCTCTATGACCCATAGCATACATTTTTTACCCGATGACGTCCATGTCACTGTCGAAGATGGAGAGAATCTTCTCACTGCTGCAGCATCAGCAGGAGTGTATATCCATGCTTATTGTGGTGGTGACGGTGTTTGTGGAAAGTGTAAAGTAACCCTGGAAGAAGGGGATGTTGAGTCTGACAGCGCCGCCTCTCTCAAGCAAGGGGAGTACGATAAAGGGGTGCGTCTAGCCTGTAAGGCTAAAGTTGTGTCTGATATCACTGTACGTATTCCTGATATGGTGAAAGCGGACGGTAAGGCCCTAAAACGAGCACCCAAGACTACCAGATCTATTTCAGCACGATCCCTTGATGCGCTTATCGGCACATGGGATGTGAACCCACCGGTTGGTAAAGTATTTTTAAAAGTTCCGCCTCCAACCCTGTCAGATAATATTTCAGACATGCAACGTTTGATGCGTACTCTGAAAAATGCAAATCCGGAGAGTCTTGAGCCCAGTTATGATCATCCCGAACTTATCCATGAGTTGTCAGTGGTGCTCCGTGAAGCAGACTGGGAAGTAACTGTTATTCTGCTCCATGGAAAGGGAAAGAGTGAGCCGGATCGTATTATTGCCGTGGAACCCGGAGATACCACAGATAAACTCTATGGTCTGGCGGTAGATATTGGTACCACCACCTGTGGTGGAGTTTTGATTGATCTCAATACTGGTAAAATTATTGCAGAAGGCTCCGGTTACAATGCGCAGATCGGCTATGGTGAAGATGTTATTTCCCGGATGATCTATTCCCAGCGTCCTGGTGGTCTAAAAGGTTTGCAGGAAAAGGTTATCTACACCATCAATAATATTATTGAAGAGGTGTGCCGGAAAGTTATTATCAGTCCCAGTGATATCAGCTATATCATGACTGCAGGCAACACTGTAATGGCCCATCTGATGCTGGCTATTAATCCAAAGTTTTTGCGGGAAGCACCCTATGTTCCCAGTGTCAGTCAATTTCCGCTTACCAAGGCTGCTGGTCTTGGGATCATGGCTCACCCTTCGGTCAGAATGTTTCTCTATCCCTGTATTTCTTCCTATGTTGGTGGGGATATCGTGGCGGGTGTTCACGCCTGTCAGATGCAGAAAAGTGAAGAAATCTCATTGTTTATCGATATTGGTACCAACGGTGAGATTGTGGTTGGAAACCAGGACTGGATGGTTTGCGCGGCCTGTTCTGCTGGCCCTGCTTTTGAAGGTGGCGGTATAAAGTTTGGAATGCGGGCCAGCCCGGGAGCCATTGAGAATTTCCAGATTCACCCGGAAACCTATGACCCGATGATTGTGACCATTGGTCAGACGAAACCGAGAGGTATCTGTGGCTCCGGTTTGATTTCCATTGTCTCTGAATTACTCGACGCAGGGGTTCTTGATCCGCAGGGTAAGTTTAAACAGACCCTGGATCATCCCCGGATTCGTGAGGGTGAGGATCGCTGGGAGTATGTTCTGGCCTGGAGTAGAGATTCCATGATAGGCGAGGATATTGTTATTACCGAAGTTGACCTTGATAATCTGATTCGGGCTAAAGGTGCCATGTATGCTGGGTATCAGACACTGCTTGAATCCGTGGGGCTGACCTTTGCCGATCTTGACAGGGTAATTCTTGCCGGAAACTTTGGTTCTTATATTGATCTGGAACGTGCCATTACTATCGGGCTACTGCCTGATATAGATCGGGACAGATTCTTTTATATTGGCAATGCCTCCATGCTTGGTTGTCAGATAAGCCTGACCGACCATAAGCGTTTTCGTGAAAGAGTCGCAGTGCGTACTCTTATGACGAATATGGAACTTTCAGAGAATCCCGATTTTATGAATCATTATATGGCAGCGCTCTTCCTGCCGCATACTGATATGAGCTTATTTCCATCGGCTAAAAGTAAGTGAGTACAGGGTCGCCTGGCAGTAAAAAATACTACGTAGTGCTCAGAATTGACAAAAAGTAAAAAATCAATTAAATTAGCGTCTTTGTGTGTAGAAATTAAGACGAACTGAAAAACAATAATTAGAGACTTAAGGAGAATACAATGGGGCAAACTGTTAAAGCAATCGCAGAAAGTATCAATATCATGGGTAATCGTAGTGGCGGTGCCATGAAGGATCGTGTTCAGGGCCCTGTCCAGGAAATGGCCAAGGAAGAGGCTGATGCCGGTGCATCTTACCTTGATCTGAATATCGGACCTGCTCGTAAGGATGGTACTGAGCTTCTCCCATGGGTTGTTGAGACTGTTGAAGCAGTTACCGACGTTCCTCTCTGTCTCGATACCACCAATATGGATGCTATGGCAGCCGGTTTTAAAACTGTAAAGAATAAAGAACAGGCCCTGATGAACTCCATTTCCGCTCAGCCGGAACGTATGGAACAGATGATTCCCGTAGCTGCTGAGATGAAATGTGATGTAATTGCCCTTCTTTGGGGTGCCGATGGAATGCCCCGTGATTCAGCTGAGCGTGCGGCCATGTCCGTTGATCTGATGATGGCACTGAATGATGGTGGAATTCCCAATGAGAAGATCCTCTTTGATCCAATTGGAACTCCCATTACCCTTGGTGTTGACCAGATAGCCTCGGGTCTTGAGTTTATGGAAATGCTTCAGGATATCGCACCCGGTTCCGGTTCCACCGTTGGTCTTTCCAACGTTTCAAATGGTGTTGCGGACAATCTTCGTAAGTACCTTGATCGTACCTATCTTATTATGCTGATGAAGCATGGTATTTCCACCGCAATCGTAAACGCTTACGATACGGAGCTGATGGCTATCTGTAAAGGTGAGCGTCAAGAGCATGTGGATATGGTTCATGCAATGATGGACGGCGATGATCCAGGCACTTCTGCTCTTTCTGGAGTTGCTCTTGAGCATTACAAGACCTATAAAGCACTTTCCGGACAAACGGTATTCTCTGAGTCCTGGCTTGAGCTGTAATACCTGGTAGGAAGTAGTCTCGATGCCCTTCCTTGCTGTTTTAGGAAGGGCATTTTTGTTTGAAAGGAATGGGTATGAATGATGTTCCAACACATCACTTGGTGTATGGCACTCTTGCTGATTATGTCACCGGTGAAGAACTTACTGACACCGATGATGAACGGACTCGTCAGGATTTAGCCAGGATGATGGTTGAAAAACTGGGGTACACCAAGGAAGATTTGGAACCGCGCTGTTTTATTGAAACCCTTTTCAGTACTCAGTTTGTTCGCTCTAATATTGAGCTTGCGGTTAGCTTGAAAGAAATGGGGAAGAAGTTCCTTATTATCCGGTATGGTGCTGGGTCACTGGTGAGCCGAGAGCGAGCAGCTATTGCAGCCGCAAGGGTTCTTGAAAAAGAGTATCAGATTCCCTATGCTGTTGTGACAAATGGGCGTGATGCCGAGTTGCTTGATACGGCAACAGGTGAAGTATTGGCCACTGGAATGGATGCAATTCCAACTCGGATTAGGGCACAGGAGATGCTTGTTGGATGTGAATTTCGGGCACCGGCCCAAGGAAAGAAGAGAGAAGGTGAAATGCGGATTTTGAATGCCTTTGATGTGCAGATCTGTTGCCGCTAAAGAGCAGCGATACTAATATATTAATTGAGAGAACGATCATGGGAATAGAACAGAATAAATGGACGAAAACAAGCTGGCAGAACTTCACCGCTCTTCAGCAGCCAAAATGGCCTGATATGGGTGTACATGATGCAGTGCTTGAAAGACTTTCTGCTCTGCCGCCTCTGGTTTTTGCTGGTGAAATAAGAGATCTGAAGGCTTTGCTGGCAAAAGCCGTTACTGGAGATGCCTTTCTTCTCCAGGGTGGCGATTGTTCAGAGGACTTTTCCCAGGTAACAGCACCCAATATTCGTGAAAAACTGAAAGTTTTACTGCAGATGGCCGTTGTATTGACCTACGCCGGTGGTAAACCGGTTATCAAACTTGGTCGTATAGCCGGCCAGTTTGCTAAACCCCGTTCTGCAGATACTGAAATGGTAGATGGCCTTGAGCTTATGTCCTATCGGGGCGATATGGTAAATAGCTCGGAACCCATTGAAGCAGCACGTATTCCTGATCCTAACCGGATGATGGAAGGCTATAATATGGCAGCGTCAACCCTGAACCTGCTTCGTGCTTTTACCCGCGGTGGTTTTGCAGCACTTGACAGGGTCTCGGCCTGGAATCAGGAGTTTGTGAAACAGTCTCCCATGGGACGTAGTTATGAACGACTTGGTAAGCAGATACAGCAGGCACTGCAGTTTATGGAGACCATCGGGATAGATCCCAATAGCCCTCAGATGCAGCAGGCACAATTTTTCACCTCTCACGAGGCATTATTGCTCGGATATGAGACAGCCCTTACCCGTGAGGATTCCATCGCCGGAGGCTGGTATAATTGTTCTGCCCATATGCTCTGGATAGGTGAGCGAACCCGGCAAGTGGATGGTGCTCATGTGGAGTTTCTGCGTGGTGTGAATAACCCAATTGGGGTGAAGATTGGTCCCGATTATGATCTCGATAATGTGAAACAGCTGATCGATGCCTTAAATCCTGAGAATGAAGCTGGGCGTCTGACTCTTATCACCAGACTTGGTATGAAAAATATCGAAAAAGTTCTGCCTCCGCTTCTTCGTGAAGCCAAGCGAGAGGGCTATAATATTGTCTGGAACTGTGATCCCATGCATGCCAATACCTATACGGCGAAAAGCGGTCATAAGACGAGAAATTTCAATGATATACTCTCTGAAATCACTTGTTTCTTCGAGACCCACTGGGCTGAAGGAACGATCCCTGGCGGTATTCATCTGGAGATGACAGGAAATGATGTTACCGAGTGTACGGGTGGTGCAAGAAATATTGTTGATGAGGAACTTGCCAATAACTATCTTACTACCTGTGATCCACGCCTAAACGCCGAACAGAGTCTCGAGGTAGCATTCCAAATAGCAGACATGATAAGAAGTTAGAATGTAAGCGGCCGCAGGCACCACCTTTCATTTGTTTTTCTCCTCTCCGCATAGAAAAAACTATTGCGGACAGAAGAAAACAAATGAAATGCGGCACCTGTGACCACTTACTGGTTTCTTTTTGAGAAAGAGGGAACTGTCTCGATAATTATTGAACTTTCCAGTCGTCCATCTGCTTCTTGCTGGTTTTTCCTTTTAATAGATTTAAAACATCCGTTTCTTTTTGTAATGTTGGATCATCCAGTATGGCCACCTCTGTTGCAAAATGGGATGAGAAAATACTGAATAGCTTTTGGTGTCCTTCCGAAACTTCAAGTGGGCAGGAGCGTCGTTCCCAGGTCTGTATTTCTGCTCGTTCCGGGCGAAAATCAGGATTAATCAAGCCTTTTGTAAAATATGGAAAACATGGCGATGGCTGTGTTACCTTGTCATTACAACCTTTCCTGCTATCAAGCAGCCAGTTCTTTAGGAGTGAAACATACTCACTGAGCAGAACCGCTTTTTGCACTCCTTTGCTGTCCCAATGAGCTGCATCTGATTTAAATTGAACAGATTCACTACTGCTATAGCTCTTTCCACTGCGATCATCATAGGATACCGTCAATTGAACTGGCCCATTTGAATGGCCTGTTTTTCGTAATTTCACAAGAACTACGCCACCACGGACTTCTTCCTCTTCTGTACTGCTTGGAAAAAGAGTGTTGATTCTCAGCATCTGTCCAGTGGCAAGATCTGCCTCGGGAGATCCGAAAACACCTGCAATTTCATAGTCATTACTTGAGAGTTGAAGGCTGAGATTAAAGACGAGCGGGGTGACCATAAAATCAAACTCATCATCCAGACGTTTCTTGAAATCTTCATTGGAGTGTACTGCGTAATAATTGGCTCCTTTTGTTTTGCTGATATGTTCAATAAGGTCTGGATTGAAATCAACTCCTATGCCGATAAAACTGGTGAAAATATTTTTCATGGATGCATCTTGAACCATCCTGAAAAGCTCATTTTTGTTGAGGTTCCCACGATTAGGCATGGCATCGGTGAGAAAAACGATCCGGTTTTCGTAAATGCTGGGATCTTTAAGCGAATTTTCAATGGACAGGAACTGCTCAATGCCTTTTTGGAGACCTGCCTCCATATTGGTACCTCCACGAGGTTGCAGGTCAAGAATGTGTCTGGAAATGGCTTGCATGTCGGTTAAGCCAACCTCTCGCAGCGGCTTGGCTCTGTATCCCTGATCATCAAACAGGACCATGGCAAACTGATCTGCAGGGTTGAGATGGGTAAGCATGCTAACAATTGCCTGATTGGCAGTTTCCATTTTACTCTTTGGTGATTCTTCGCTATTAGCTGGCTGGTCGTAATAGTAGGAATTGAAAGGGGAGGACATGGAACCTGAAATATCAAGGACAACGACAAGATTCAGTTTTTTGCGTTGAAAACTTGCTTCGGTGAGTCCGGAATTTAAGCCCACGGAAAGATAGTAATCCGTTTCACCGGTAAAAAGATCTTTGTTTACCCCACGTGCATAGGATGGGCAGAAAAGGGTCTCACACTGTTTTTCCTGCGCTGTGTCAAAGGTGTAGTCATAAAACAAGCCTTCGTAGGTGAGCGCTGAATAGCGTGGCAGGTACCCTTCCTCAAGGTTTTGGAAGAAATTGTTTGCATCTTTTGCACCTCCCACCGCAAAGCCAATACTGTCTGCAATAGGGCTTGCAGCCCTGGTCATTTTCATGGATTCAGCC
This sequence comes from uncultured Desulfocapsa sp., assembly GCA_964621915.1. Lineage (GTDB taxonomy): Bacteria > Desulfobacterota > Desulfobulbia > Desulfobulbales > Desulfocapsaceae > Desulfocapsa. The sequence continues at coordinate 64,886 of CAZUPS010000017.1, forward strand.
ATCCTAATCTGCATTTGTGGGGCAGGTGAGGAGAGGGGTTTTACTTTCTTGTAAGAGTTCATTCGCTCTTTTTTTGCTTCAAATACATACTCCCAATCGTCAATTTTTTCTTTTTCCTCATCGTCCACAATTGATGCGGTATGACTGAGTCCGGTTCCCAGGGCGATCAGGCAGAGAGTGAAAAATCCTATTGTTGTATTTGCTGGTGACATGTGTTCCTCCGATAGAGTGTTGATTTAATATGTAATGGAAACATTCATGGAGTGTGACGGACGGTATGAGTTGCTGTGTCGTAAAATCTTTTTATTTCTTAAAAAATACAAGAAGTGGAATACATTCTCTTAAATCCAGCTTCCTAAAGAAACGCAGTGCAACGCACTACCTATTTAAGATAAGTTTTTTATGAGCGAGGAAAAAAATTATGTATATAGTAAAAACCAGTTTTCTTACAGTCGGTATCTTAATCCGGCCATGGGATAGACTGAAGTGAAGAAGTCGTCGATATAGACCAGTAGGATGTGTAAAAATATAAGCAGGCGATGGATTGAGAGATATCTGTTGTCTGCAATGCAATTGAAAGGATAGGGAAATGTATAAAAAGAATACTCTGATTGTATTTATTGTTTTGGTGCTTTCTGCGCTGTTTTGTCAGGCGGGGTTCAGTGAAGGTATCTCTGGAAAAATTATTACCGGATATCGGGTGCTGGAGCTTGATCCTGACGCTAAGGATAACAGCTTTACCGTATATCGCGGCGATTATATTAAATTCAGATACCCACAGAAATTTGCTTCTCAGCCCTTTAGTATAGAGGAGCTAAAATATAAGGATACACTCTTCCCAAATCCTGATAATTCACCCTTTTTCAAAATGAAAATGGTTGGTAACTATCCTTTTATTCTGGGTGATGCTGGAGGTGCTATCACAGTTGTTGAACTTGTTCGCCCGAATTATACGGAGGTCACAGCCGCGGAAGCTGCCCAACTGTTACAAAATCTGCATCCTTTTATTCTGGATGTACGAACCCCTGGTGAGTATCAGCAGCTTCATATTGAAGGAACAACACTGATTCCCATTCAGCAGCTGCAGGCAAGAATCGGTGAGCTGGAATCAAAAAAACATGAGGATGTCTTTATCTATTGTGCGACTGGAAACAGATCAACAGTTGCCTCACGAATCCTGGCTGATCGGGGCTTTAAACGTATTTATAATCTTCGTTATGGGGTGTATGACTGGGCGCGAAAGGGGTATCCCTACAAAACTGGAAAGTAACTCTTGCTGCTCTTTAGCTATGTCCATTGAAGATTTCCTGGCAGGCTTTCGTCTTGTTGATCCCTTAAGTGGCTGAGTTGAGTAGTGTTTTTGTCTTTTGTTCTGTTTTTCAACTCGCTTGTACTGTATTTATTTTTCTGCTATTATGATGATGTTAACTATTATTGATATATACGGTTCCTTTTAATTGGTTGTCTGTGATGAAGATAAATACGGAAGTTTTGGAAAAAATATTTGTTGTTACCTGCGAAGGGTCACGACTTGATGCTTCTTTTGCTCAGGATTTTTTCGACTCCATGCAGAGCTTTATTCAGAAAGGGCATATGGATATTGTGCTTGATCTTTCAAGTGTTGAGTTTGTCGATTCCACTGGACTCGGGGCTATTGTTCGTTCCCTGAAAGAGATTGATGGTCGTGGCCTGCTAGTGCTTTGCGGGGTTAATGAGATGGTTCTCAGTCTGCTCAAAATGACCCATCTTGATGGTATCTTTATTCAGGCAGAGGACCGAAACGAAGCATTTAAGAGACTTGGCAAGGAACAACAAAAGAGACGTATTCCCAGGGGAGAAATTGTTGAACAGGAAGTTGTGGTTAAGCCTAAGGCAATGGGTTTTGATGAAGCCCTGCTTGCTTCATTACGGATGGAAGATAGCGAACCCGTAGAGGAGATTAACAACGATGAAAAGAGAAAGTATCGCCGGATTGTCAATAGACAGATAATGAATGAAGATATCATAGTTCATTGTATAAACAGTAGTACCGGTAAGCGTTCTACTGCTGTTGTTTTGGATATCTCTCCTGGTGGTCTTCTTCTGGTTTCACCTTCCAAGCTTTTAGTTGGTGATGAATTCATTATGGAAGGACGTATTGGCAGAAATTTTAAGTTTAGAGAACATACTGTAATACGGAACTGTAGAGATAATAAATATGGCTTTGAGTTTATTAAACCATCTCGCAAAACCACATCCTTTTTACATCAACTCACTGGTTCAGTGGTAATGACTAAAGGACAAATGAATAATTAATATTTTGTAACTATTCAACTGCACCCCATTTTGACTTATTTCAGATAGCAATAGTATGCTTCGAATGTGAGGGTAAGCGAAGAATGAGACTCCGACTGACTGGACGAATATGAGGCACGCGGAGTCTACGCTTATCTACTGAATAGCTGCAATATTTCTATAAAAATACCATAATTCTGTACTATTCTGATGTCATCAGTGACTAGTGAAATTCCTTCGGGGTCAACTATTATCTTCCGGGTGCCGGCACGTCTAGCCGATGTCCGCCTTCTTGGTTTTTCTGTTCATTCTCTTTTTTTAAATCTCGGTTTTAACGATATAGATACTTATCAGCTTGAACTTGCAGTAACAGAGTCTGCAAATAATATCGTCAAGCATTCCTGTCAGTTTCAAGAAGATATGTATATGAATATGAAATTCAGTACCACCGATGATAAGGTGATCTGTACATTTGTGGATGAGGGAAAATTTGAGAATTTTCTGAAAAACAATGCCCAGGGTGAAATTGCTATGGATACAAAAGTGCTCCCCCCGAACAGCAGGGGAATTGCTATTATCTGCGAAGTAATGGATGAGGTCAGCTATCGGAGATCCGGGGATAAGAATATCTTGAGACTTGTTAAGTATTTTTCCTGACCTGAACAATATAGATATGAATGAAAAAGAAATAACAATCCTTATTGTTGATGATAGTGAGGCCATTCGGATTCTGGTGAATGCCTATCTTCGTGAAGGTGGGTATCGGGTTCTTGAGGCTTGTAATGGCAAGGAAGGCCTTGAAGTTTGTAAGCAAGAATCCATAGATTTGGCTCTGCTTGATATTGCAATGCCTGAGATGGATGGCTTCTCATTATGCGCCAGATTGCAAGGAGATCCACGGTTACAATCGATACCTGTTATTATGCTCTCTGCCCGTGGAGATGTTGAATCAAAGATGCGGGTGTTTGAACTCGGAGCTGTTGATTATCTTGTAAAACCCGTTGGAAAGGATGAGTTGCTGGCCAGAATTAATACCCATCTGACGATTAGCCGACTGACTCGGTCGCTTCAAAATGCCAATGCTGAGTTAATTGCTCAGCAGCAGGAGTTGCTTCAGGGGCTTCATGCTGCAGCCGATCTCCAAAAAAACCTACTACCTAAGCATGTTCCCGATTGCAAAAAATTGCGGTTTGCTTCCTACTTCAACCCCTGTCAGGAGGTGGGTGGGGATATTTATAATATTCAGCGAATAGACAGTGAGCACCTGGCGATTTATATTCTTGATGTCTCGGGACATGGTTTTCCCGCTGCAATGATGGCGGCATTGGCTACTCAGGCACTGAGCGGATTTGTTGCGATCACCAAAAAACAGGGATTGGATGGTGAAGTGGAAAGTGTTACTTCGCCTGGCGATGTTATACGAGGGCTGAACAGGGAGTTTCCCATTGCTCGCTTTAATCGCTATTTGACCATTGTGTATCTTCTTTTTAATACTCAAGATAATACATTTCGATACTGCTGTGCTGGACATCCGCCAATCGTTCATATGACAGAGGCGGGTGAGATGACCACTCTAAATGTGGGTGGACCTCCTGCTGGAATGGATGGTGTCTGGAATGAAGGTGAGGGACACTTAAACAACGGTGACAGGCTTTTCTTCTATACGGATGGTCTGACAGAGTATCGCAATGAAGAAGGGGAGTTGTACGGTCCAGAGCGGTTTTATAACTCGATGGCGGATGGTTGCAAACTCTCTCTCAAGGAAGCGACGCAGAATATTGTCGGGGAGTTGAAGGAGTTTGGCGGTCATATCGATGGTGATGACGATATGACCCTGCTTGCTGTGGAGAAGAAATAGCTGAATTTGCTATGGTTTGATATAAGCAAAGGCATCGTTTTGTAAGTCTATAAGCGTCACGATTCCGGCCGGAATAATATCGCACTCTGCAATAATCTGTTCTTCTGTAATATGGAAACGCTCCATGGCATTTCTACACACCTGAAAACGAACACCCTGTAGTGTAAGACTTTTGACTCGATCGTGAAATTCCCCAACAGTCGCCTTTGCCACAAGGTGGGCGGCCGGACCGTTGAAAAGGACCACAAGATCGTGGTTCTTTTCAGGAATAGCCCTTAACAGGTTAATAACATTGTTTAATGCCAAGTTTATTACTGGCTTTTCATTTTGATCCAGGTGGAAAACAGCTTTATATGTCATATCACAGGTCTGTTTGTTGAGTAACAGGTTTATTGAATACCAAGCAGAGCATCCCGCAGATCGTCACCCACAGGATTTTTACCAAGCCAGATGGAGAGTAGGGCTCGGTTGAAATCGGCTCCTGAAAGGGTACCCTTGAGGTCTCCTGCAATGGAAACCGTAGTCCCCTGTTCCGGAGTGTAGTCAAGTATAATCTCATCACCCTCATGGACAGTTGTAAAAAGAGCATTAAAATG
>CAZUPS010000018.1:0-68688 GCA_964621915.1 uncultured Desulfocapsa sp.
AGAATCCACTTAAAAACAGAAGATACTGTTCAAACAAAGGGAACCACTTCTCAGAAGCACACAGGCTTACCGACAAGAAAATTATATGGTATAGTGTATCGTCTAAAACAGCAGGGTAGGATATATAATTTCACATATGGTTTCTATAAAAGGATCCTCTCTGAGTACCCATGGCAATGGGATAAAATTTATTGTTGAGTTGCCTTGCAAGAGTTTTTTTACCTGATTACCACCCAAAATAGGCTTTTATTTTGGCGCGTATTTGTATAGCTTCCTTTGTAATGTCCTTCTGTGGATACCTAGTTTTTTGGCGGCGATACTGATGTTGTCATCACAGTCAGTGAGGACCCTTTGGATATGCTCCCATTCAACCCTGGCAAGTGACGGAGGCAGAATCTCTTCCGTGGAATCCTCCAGTTCCGTATCAACGTCACTGGAAAAGGCCTTGATAATTTCGTCGATATCTGCTGGCTTGGCAAGATAGGAAAGCGCCCCCAAACGAATGGCATCTGTGGCTGTCGCAATGGAACCGTATCCGGTGAGTACGACTATTTTCATCTCAGGGACAATGGCCAGAGCATCCTTAATCAGAAGTAATCCACTTTTTCCCGGCATTTTCAAATCAACCACAGCCATGCCCGGCTGTTCTTTGCGGATGATGACCATGGCCTCGTCATAACAGGAGGCTGTACTGGTAATATACCCCCTACGTTCAAAGGCCTTGTTCAAGCGCTCCCTGAAGAAGTCCTCGTCATCAACCAAAAGAATATTTTTCATGTGTTCGCTCCACTCTATTTCTATTATTGCTGATTTTTTATGATCATGTGCAGCGCAAGGGTTAGTGTCACCAGTGTTCCCCCCTCTTTTGTCCTTTCTATGGTGAGATCACCGCCAAACTGTTCGGCCATGCTTCTGGCAAGAAAAAGACCAAGCCCCAGACCTGTATCTTTGGTGGTGAAAGACGGCTTCATCACCAACGCCTCCGTCTCCTGATCAATCCCTGGCCCCTGATCCCGTACTTCAACCAACAGATATCCAGACGTTGTTAACCAACGCATGTTCACCTCCTCAGGAGGTGTAGAAGCCTCAAGACCATTTTTCACCAACCCTTTCACTGTCCGGCACAGTGAGCGAAAAGGCATGGTAATCTGTAAGTTCTGTGCTTCTATAACTACCTTGATTCGCGTGTAATCTTCCTCCATGAGTTCCTGGAGGATCTGATTCACGGCTCGTTGGATGGAAAAAATTCTGATTTCTTCGCCCATATGCCCACCAGCCGACGCCGCCATTTGGTACAGGATTTCCTTGCAATCTGCCACCTGCCTCCTGATCAAACGGGCATCATCAAGGAGCTCCCCCTCCTCACCAAGATCTTCAAGAGCATGGATCATTTCACAAGAAACTACGGCAACCGTGCTGAGAGGAGTGGAGAGTTCGTGGGCTGCTCCGGCCGCAAAGGTGGCCAGGGAGGCCAAACGTTCGTTACGTTCCCGTTCTTTCTCCAGCGCTTCTACCTTGAGGCGGTGTTCATTAAGAGCTTTCTGGGTTTTACTCACAAAAAAGACGATGAACACGGCAGTGACAAGAAAAGCACCGCCCATTCCCTTGAGATGTAGCTGTAAAGAGCCTGTAAGGCTGTCGATCTGATGCAATCCATCAGCAGTCATTCGGATCTGCGGCTCGGAAAGAGCAGAGATAAAAGAGGGTGGAAAGTAAAAAAGCAGGGTGTAGCACGCCAGAGTGGTTGCAGTGATCAACCAGGAACATAGCTCTTGAAGGATGATAGCACCAGTTACAATGTGAATTAGGTAAAGAAAAACAAAGGGGTTCATGGCGGCCCCTGTGACATGAAGCAATATTGTGAGAAAAACAGTATCCAGCAGGAGAATGACCAGGATCATCTGGTTGGAGACCGGTGCATTGCGTCGATGGAGAATATGGAGATAGAGATTGCTCCCCCCTTCAAAGATGATGATGGCAGAAACCGGCAGAAGAGGAATCTCTATATCCATCACTAACCATACCGAGCCAATAAGAACGATTTGGCAGAGGACTTCACCCCAGCGTAATGCCAGTAGCCAGGGAAGGGCAACATCAACCTGTTCTTTCTGGGAACGGAGGATAACAGATCTGATTTGGGGTAGCAGCATGGAACACCTGATGTAGCCTCAGGCAAAAGGGCTGGCCAGGAGGCGGAAAAAACGGACAGGACCGGCACTATGGTTATTCAAGAACAACGGTGTCCGCATATTTCATTATTATATAATTGAAGGACACAGTGTAGACTGTTTTTTAAAAAAAATCATAACAATAAAGTATATACTTTTTAGCTAGTTGCAGACAATCACTATTGCTTTTCCAGTATAAATTCAAAAGATGCGACAATATGCCACATTGTACCACACGACGCCTTGGGTTACCTTCACTGCTTAGCAAGGCCTTATTTAAACTGGCTGATCCCAATAAATTGTTATTAGCCTATAACCGCACAACACATCAAGGAGAATATTATGGAGCAACCAGACAATGACTGCCATAGCCTATCCCGCCGTCAGATGATAATAGGTACCGCAGGTGCTCTTGCTGCAGGATCTGCCCTTACCCAGTTCGGTGGCTTGTTAAGCTCTGCCCAGGCAAAGGGCGGGAAGCCTGAAAAGTGGCCATGGCCTTACGAGAAACTTGATCCGGTTAAAACTGCTGAGATTTGTTACGAAGAGTGGTACAGAGTGTTCTGCGGTTGTGCCGTTATCAACTCCGTATTCAGTCAGTTAAAAGATAAAGTTGGAGAGCCATATGCCTCTTTTCCAAGCGATGCATTTGTCTTTCTGGAAGGCGGAATGGTCGGCTGGGGTACCGTTTGTGGTTCACCGGCTGGTGCCAATATCGTTGCCAACCTGATCATTGGTCCTCGTATCGCTGGTGCCACAGAAGGACACCATATCGCCAACGACCTCATGCAATGGTATTCTGAAGCAGATATGCCTGTCTTTAAACCAGCAAAACCACGAATTGCCATAGACAAAATTGTCACAACCACCAGTGATTCTCCGCTCTGCCATGTATCTGTTGGTAAGTGGATGGAAACCTCGGGTCACCCTCTGAAAAGTGCTGAAAGAAAGGATCGTTGCGCACGAGTTGCAGCGAGTACCGCCTATCGTCTGGTGGAGCTGCTCAATGCCTGGAAGGACGGCGATTATGAGACAACAGCTGATTTCTCTGCAGTCAAAGAGCACGGAATTACCGGTCAAATGAATTGTGGAGAATGTCACAACGATGTCCCCAGCCCTCCAATGGAACTGAAAAAAACATTAGCTGATTCTCAATAATATAACAGATCCTTTTTGGGCCACCTGTACCTCTTATACCGCCTCTCCCCTCTCGGCGGAATAGACACCGGTGACCAGAAAGAGTAAAAGTCTCCTTCGAAGGGTTGAGCCTGGATGCGAAAGCGCCTGGGATCAGCCCTTCCTTTTTTGGGGAACAGAGCTCGGTGTGTATTAAGAAACAGTTTGAAAAGCATTAGGGGAAACAGGTAGCAATAGGAGAAGGGCAATGTTAACGATTATGAGTGAAAATCCGAAAATCCGGGGCAAAATCCGTGGACACCTTACTTAATTATTGAAAGATTACAGAGTTAAGTATGATGTCCCCACAACCACGATGGCCACCCAATTGCTGAATGCTGATGCAGAGCTGGTCTCCATCCAGGAATTGCTTGGCCATTCAAAAATCAAGACCACACAACGCTACAGCAAGTTATTGAACCTGAAAGCCCAGCGTGATTATTTCAAAGCTATGGAGGTGGTGATGAGACAGACATCGACAAATCAATTGGAATGAAAAACTGAGGGATAATTCCGCTCCGTTAAGGACCAATTCCTCCGACGAGCGTTTGTTAGGCCCATTCTCGGAATTGGCCCTTAACGGAGCTACCAACGGAGAAAAACTTGACATCCGGGTACTAAATGATCAAAAATAGAGATAGGTAACACTACAATTTAAAAGAAAAAACAGGATCTAGTACGTATATAGACTGTATAAGATAGTTTTGTGATAAGTTATTCAAATAAAAAAGCCTGTCTTTACTTAGTAAGAACAGGCTTTTTTATAGTTCTGCTTTGGCAAGAAAAATAGTATCCGATCTGTAAAATTATTCAGGCAATTTAAGATCATCAAAATTCAGATCTCCACTGTCGTCATTACCAGGTGCTTCGCCCCCATTATTAGCCGGTGGGGCATCGTCGAGATCCGAAAACATGCCTCCGCCTTCTGCCATTTCAGCCATAATACTATCGAGTGTTGTGGAAAAGTACGCCCAAGGTTTTCTAGGCTTGTTTTTGCTTGGAATAACAGATAGAAATTGGACATAATTCTTAAGCATGTCCAAGTACTCGGTTGGTACTTTATTGTCCATAAAAAAGGTTGCACCTTGAGGATTCTGTTCTAAAAAATTAAAAGGGGGACTACTGTAAGACAGGTTTCGGTTATGATCGAGGATTGCATAGGTATAATTTGGCTGATAGGCTACCGAGCCATACGTTTTAAATGAAATACCTTTCATGTCCGTGTCGCTGAGTTTTTCACTAGCTAGCATATAAACTGGCGTAAGTGTTTCAATAATCCTGTTCATCTGCTCGGCACTTTTTTCCATCTGTTGTGGAGTGAGCGAAGGTAGGCTCCTCTCCAACGACGGATAACTACAGATACCACCAAGAGGGACATTTATAAAAAACTTTGGACTAGTAACCTGTGCATTAATATTTCCGCTATACTGCAGTTGATCCAACGAGATTTTAAAGAATTTTATCGCTTTTAAAAGGTGCGTGTTTTCGGCATTTCGAAGCGAGCCATTCGAAATTCCTTTTAAGTCTTTCTTGATCTTTGCGAGATGTTTGTCGTTGCTTAGTAGTTTAACCCATAACTCCGCATACTTCTCAAGAACAGGAAGTCGTTGTTCAACATCCGACTGAAAAGCATCAATCGTTCCCGGATTTGGGCACTGCCCAGCATTAGCATGTGTTGTAGCCAGTAGACATGCCATAGTAAACGACACAAGTAACGAGTTGATTTTTTTCATGATCTCTCCTTTTTGCAACAGCACGTTGCGGTAATCTTTAAAATAGTCTACATCCGTTACTCTTTTGCATTTAAAATTTCGTCTAGTTGTTTAATGGAGTAACCTCCAGACACTCTTGGAAAAATATAGCTCTCTTTCAAAACGGGGATTGCACGCTGATTCCCAAACAACAAAGTAACTTCAGCATTCTGTATATATCGACCTACGACAATAACCGTTTCACCAGCGAGTAGTTCCGTAAATTTGCCGTTAATATCTTTGACAAGAAACGCTTCCAGTTCGCCACCCTCCATTATCCATGAAGTATCCCAGCATGCATAGCCGGAACCAGACTTTTGAGCGATTTTACAAGGCCATGCAAAATACTGGTCTTTGTTTGTAGGTCCGTCCAACGGCGGACTTATTAGGTATAGCTTGTCGAAGGATGGTTTGTAGGCCACGTATACATCTTGAACGGTTTGTACGCTACGCTTTCCTTTTCGGATCGAAACCGCCCAATCACTAACGAAATCCCGTTGAAAACGAAGGACCTTCAGTGTAAATTCAGCTTCGTAGCTCATGGAGTCGACAACAGCATCAATTATTACAAGAAGTTCCGATAATCTTTTTTTCTGTTTTAGTGCAATCTCAACATCTTTCGTCGTTTTCTTAAAGAGTTGCGCAAGGACGTTTTTGTTTCGTTGAACAACATTGTCGTGAGGTTTACTTGGAATAAGCGAGATGGATAGCGCTTCATGATATTTTCGTGCAGCCGACATATAACTCTTTGCTTTTTCGAGCTGAGTTCCTTCTGCAACGATCGAATGAAAACGAACAAGATTCTGAAATTCACGAAGGGAGTTTTCAATCTTTATTGACCTAGAAGCAGCCAGTTGTGGAGGATTGGAACAGATCTGTTCTACATCTGAGGTCTGCGTCAGTACACTCTTTACAAACGTATACCGTGCATTAAGCGCCGAAACATGCGTCGAAAGGGCGTCTATTTTATTTTTTTTAACTAGGACATAGCCGTCTTGAACAGATTTTTCGATTGTACCAACACGCTTCTCGTATTCCGTGAGCTGGCTGCAACACGAGTTACTGAGCTCCTGAACGGTTCCTTGTTTCGTGTCCACTCCAGACAATTGAGAGACAACACTGTATACTGTCTGCCAGGTATTCGCCTTCTGAAAGGAATAGCGTGTGTTTTGCTGAAGTGCCGCGTTATACTCGCGCAACTGTTCAATGTATCGATTAACCTGCAGTTGAGCGTATGCAGTTGCATCTTGCTGAAACTTTGGAGGGAGCGTGTTATACCCTTTTTGGGTTGTTGTGATAAACGACTCAAGCATTCCTAAATACTGCGCATCCGGATCTTTGATTTGTTGGATTTTCCGGAGAAGTGCCGCTAGACCTTTTGAAGCCGACGCACCTTTCTTTTGTTGACGATATTCTTGTTCAATAGCCTTGTATGAGGCGTATTTGTCAGACAGCTTCGAAAGTAATGCCGAGCAGGTAGCGGCTTGTTTCCATACTTTAAGATCCTGGGTTTTCCGAGCTTTTGCTATAAATATATCTGTGCTCTTCTTCAGAAAATCAATCATCTTTACTAATCGCGCCTGATACTTTCCTTTGTCCTTGGCAGATGAGAGTAACTTCTTTTCGGCTTTTAGATAGCCGGAGAACTTATCCACACAAAGCGAAATGTCGTTATTCGTAGCTTTAACACATTTAATTAGTTGCTGGTACTTAGTATCAGCCGTTGATTTCAGGAGTACTTCGGAAGCTGCGTGTGCTGAAGTCAAAGAAAAGATGTAAAGAAGTATTGCAAAGATAAGATATTTTTTCATTCTCTCGGGATCCAAGTTAAGGTTGCGAATAATACGACGACCAGACGTAAAAACTTCTCTTGTAGCATTTCCTGTTTTATTTGCAAACGATCTTGATCTTTTGTGTTGTGAGGCTAACAAAAGAAATGCTCGTATGTCTTTCGAGCAATTTTCGGTGAGATTTTCAGGTAATCGCCTTAGATCTTTTCAGAATTAATGACTTACCATTATGAGCTAATTTTACAGTCAATGACTGTAAGGACATCTTTGCTTATTCAAGAAAAGCTATAAGTTCCAATTCTTCATGAGGACCCTGCTCAGGAATGAATCACCAGTAAATAAAATATTTTAGCATGGAAGGTTTTAGAAGTGAAGAATTATAAATACCGATTTTCTTTTAAAAAACATTGTTCTATGAATGCTTATCAGTGGTAAAGGTAACCGTTTAAGCTATCCTGCAAGTTAGGAGTCGGGAAAATCCGGGGACACCTACAATCCTGGGACACCTTACTAATTATTGAAAGATTACAGAGTTAAGTATGATGTCCCCATAACCATCAATAGTTCGTCGTACTGAAGAGTAGATGAAAGCACATCTGGATGAACCGATTACTATTATAGACTTATTGCGTATTACTGATTGTAGCAGGAGTGTACTCTTTTCATCATTTCAAAATGCCCGAAGCTACACACCTATGGAGTTCTTAACGGAACAACGGTTGCAACATGCCCGCGAAAATCTTCTCTACCCTCGAGAAGCAGACACCGTTTCCTCAATAGCCACTCGTAGCGGGTTTTTCAATCTAGGTCGTTTTGCCCAAAACTATGGCAAACGATTTCGAGAACGCCCCTCAATGATTTTAAGGAAAAAGAAGAACCAGTAAATTATTGGTAAAATAGGTAAGGTGTCTTAATAATTTAAGCAAAACTCCAAATTAGGACTACTATTGTACATCGGAAAAATAAAAGTCAACACACTGTCTTATTTGGTCAAAGATTAAATAAAGTTAGATGTCTCCATTAAAATGAACTTTCACTTTCAACAATTTGAAGAAAACAAACAATGAATAACTCTAATTTTTCACGCCTTCCTCTTTCCAAAGCGATGCTCCATACCCTCAATGAACTTGGATTTACAGCAATGACTCCTGTTCAGGTCGAGAGTCTTCCCCATATTTTAAAAAATTGTGATGTTATTGCACAGGCCAAAACAGGGAGTGGGAAAACAGCAGCATTTGGAATTGGGGTGCTAAACAAACTTGATGTTAAAAAATTTAGAGTTCAATCTCTTGTTCTCTGCCCAACCCGGGAACTGGCAGATCAAGTAGCCAAAGAATTACGTCGTTTAGCACGAGCTACCCATAATGTTAAAATACTGATTCTTTGCGGTGGATCTCCTTTTGGTCCTCAATATGGATCATTACTGCATGGTGCACATATAATTGTCGGAACTCCGGGGCGAGTGTTACAACATCTGGATAAAAAGTATCTTTCTTTAAAACATTTAGATACACTGGTACTTGACGAAGCTGATCGTATGCTCGATATGGGATTTATTGACGAAATCAATAAAATTATTGCCCATGCCCCTAAAAATCGTCAAACGTTACTTTTTTCAGCTACCTATCCAGATAAGATCATTGAGTTAAGTTCTTCTATTCAAAAGAACGCAATTAATATTCAAACTACATCTGGAGAAAGCCCTAACAAGATTGGGGAGTATTTCTACGAAGTGGCCCACAATAATAAGCTTGCTATGCTTATTAAAGCAATTAGCCACCACAAGCCTCAAAACATCCTGGTTTTTTGCAATACAAAAATACAAACACGAGATATTGCTGCTGATTTATCCCATGCTGGGATTGATGCCCTCGCTATTCACGGCGACCTAGAACAGTATCAACGAACCGATGTTCTTGTTCGATTTTCTAACAAAAGTTGTTCTGTACTTGTTGCAACAGATGTGGCAGCGAGAGGGCTTGATATAAAAGAGCTTGGAATGGTGGTTAATTACGACACACCACAGGATGAAGCAACGTATACCCACCGTATTGGCAGAACAGGACGTGCAGGTAAAGAGGGGTTGGCTGTTACCCTCTTTACCACCCGTCAAGCTCCTGCAATGACATCCTATCACAATGGGATTCGCAGATTTGATCATACTGACACCTTAAACGAGGTCGAAAATTTCACACTGGTGCCACCAAATGTTACCATTGTTTTAGAAGGTGGAAAAAAGGACAGAATGCGTCCCGGTGATATTCTCGGCGCACTCACTGGTGAAGCAGGTATTGAAAGTAAATATGTTGGAAAAATAGATATTTATGACCGTCAAAGTTATGTTGCAATTGATAACAGTATGGCTAAGAAGGCCTATTCTTATCTGAAAAACGGAAAGATTAAAGGACGTACATTTCCAGTCTGGGTATTTGATAAAAAAACGGAATGACACCGGAGAGAAGACACATACAGATGAGTCAATAACGTCGGATGGAGATTGAAACACGAATCGCATTTCAAATCCCCCCAAAATACAGTCTCTAATTTAAGTGCCCCAAAGAAGCTTTCAGCAACAGCATCATCCCACTCAGGGGCACTTAGGAGAGAAAGAGCAGGTTATATAAATTCACTCATGTATTTATATTTCTCAGTCAAACGGCCATTATACAAAATCGTAGCCTGTTTAATCTCATAAGGAAGGGTACTTTCATTGTAATCCGCTTTAAAATCTGCTGTCACAATGCCATTCACAAAGTTTTTTAATTGCTTTGAAAATTCATTGGACGCTTCACGTGGAAACTCGCATGGAAGGTTATCAATTGCCATCACAGAAATACCTGTTTCCTGTATTCCATCCACAAAGCTGTCATTTTCAGCATAATACGTATAACAGGCTTTATCCGGCATAGTTGATTCTTTAGTGATTTCGATGGAACCATTAATATCACAACTGATATCGCCGATTACTTGTATACCCGATTTTTCGATCGACCGTACATTCTTTTTCAAACCTTCTCTGGTAATAAATCGTGGATATTTTTCAGTCCAGAAAACACCATTAATGGCTATTTTAAGAAGCGGAAGATATTGTTCAAAAACAGACTCAAATCGTTCCGGATGATCGAAATATTCCTGCAGCTCAAAAGCACCCTTTAAAGGTTTTACAAGATCTTCTTCTTTGAAGATAACTTTGTAAAGATAATGATTGTCGGAATCATTATCTTCTTTCGCCATCAAGTCTTCTAGCTGACGGGGAGTAATGGTCTTACAAGGCAGCAGATCAAATATTTCCTGAGCACCTTTTGAAACATTGCCATATCCTATGAATCCAACAGCCAGAGGTGCCAACTCTTTTGGAATCCCCTTTGCTAAGATTATCTCCCCAATTTTGGTGATGTGTTTCTTTGCCTCTTCAAGGGAGTCGTATTGATAGGCCTGTTTAATGTCTGCAAAAGGTGTCACATAGCCTTTCAACTCCATTTTCTTGCCGTAAGCATGCAGGCTTTCAATTAAGCCTGCAAATCCTGCATAGCCGCTAAATGTTATTAAACGATTGTCTTGCCTGTCTGCAATGGGCTCATAGTCGATAAGGTTGCATTTCAGATCCATTAACTTTTGTAACATTTTCATGTTATATGGCTGACCTTTTATCGTATGTGAAAAAAACAGGTACGTTTGTTCCTCTTCCAGCAGATGAAGGGGGATCTCTTTCACTGCGATCACAGCATCTGCCGCTTTCAAATCTTCACTGACTTCGGCACCAGCACGCAGGTAATCATCATCGCTGAAAACACGAATTTTTGATGGCTGAATGATCGTTTTTATTCCATACTTCTCACGTAATTCTGCCACATCATCAGGAACGAGAGGAACTCTTCTTTCCCATTCATTCTTATCTTCTCTACGAATTCCGATTGTTTTTATCATATCTGTCGCTCAATTTTCACAGTTTTATGGTGTTCTGAACAAAGGTATACCCAAAAGTTTCCATCTCCTGCAATACAGGTTGGTAAATTTCAGGAAGAGTTGGGCGCTGTACGCCTTTTGCCTTGATTTTACCTTCAAGAATTAATTTTGACGCGATAGCTGCCGGCAAAGAAACAGCCCTCGACATTGCGGAATCGCCTCCGGGTTCCCCTTTTACCAGCATGGTTGAAACCCTTTTTTCTTTACGGTTCGAAAATTCGGCTACAATTTCAGCATGAACAATAACCATATCTTTCTCAAGAGCGCTATAAGACATTTTGCTCAACATCAAATCCACTAACACATCAGCGTTTGTTCCTTTGGAAATTGCAATTTTCTGGTGAGCAAAAAGGCCCAGCCATTGCATTTTATGAATAAGATCAGAATTGGCTTTAACGTTGAGAAAGTCTGCAGTGTTACACAAAATATTTTCAGAATTTTTTTCACCAATTAGAGAAGCAATAAACTGTGCATAGCTTTTCCCCTCGAAATCTTTTTCATCTGCTACATCAAGAAGATCAAGATCAGTTAAACCTCTCATCGTGTTACACCATCCTGGAAATCGTAAAATTCCTCTAAAAAGTGAAACATCATCATTAATATCAAAGGATTTCAGATACTCACTACAGTCTCGATTGGGGTATGTTTCAAAGGTCCCCACACCTTCGAGATCGACGAGCCAATGGTGATCAAATAAATCCCCGGCGGGTACTTCCACTTTTTTTCCATTATTAAGGTAAGCGGCCGGTGTTTGCGCTGCCAACAATACGCCTTTAGGACTCCATGAAAATTTATACCCAAAGGGATTGTTATTGTGTTCAAATGACGGGAGTCCTGCTCCATAGGATATGAGACTGCGAACTTCTCCTCCCTCGGCTTTCACCTGATCAATCATCTGTTTAGCCGCCATATTATCAAGCCCCGGATCTTCACCAATTTCATTTAAAATCAGGATTCCACGATTGCAGCATTGTTCGCTTAATCCCTTCATCTCTGGACTTATATATGAAGTGGTCACCATGTTTTTCTGATGCTTCAGGCAGGCCTCTGCGACGGGAAGATGCATTGCTGGAGGGATCATGCTCATAACCAGATCAACTTCACTAACAAGACTATCAAGGAGATCAAGCTGATCTATCGTCCAGGCAATAGCTTTGGAGTTTGGCCTTCCTCCAATTATCTTTTCCGCTTCTGTTTTTTTGAGTGACGTAACAATCACTTTATACCCACAGTGATCAATGAAATAATCAACAGCGGGTTTGGTGACAAAACCTGCTCCGAGGACTGCTATTTTTTTCATTCTGCCCTCAATCCATCGCCAAGGTTTTATGATCAACTCGCATTCCTCGAGCTTCCACCTCTTTAATAAATTCATGGGGAGGAACATGGCGCACGGGTGACAAAACACCAGATTCAGTGATTTTTCCGGAAAGGATCATTAAAGCGCCAATACTGGCTGTGAATCCGACAGTACGATTCATTGCAAAAAGCCCTGTTTCAAGATCCCGATAATCTATCAGGTCATAGATAACCTTCACTTTTTTATTACCTTTGAGTCCCCATGCCTCGACTCTTAAGAGAGCAACATCCTTCTCATCATTTTTATACTGGAGTTTAGGGGGTAAACATTTAGCAAGAAAAGAACGGGGGGAGATTTCAGCATTATTAATAGTAATTGGATTGTCGTCAAGCAGCCCAAGTTCCACCATCGTACGCCAGAATTTAGAATGCCCCGGCCATCTCAATGCATAGCGCCCCATTTCCAGTAATTCATTACCAAGACCAAAGATTTGCACATATTTTTCGGAATCTCCATTCAGATATGCTTCAACTTTTCCAATACCTGGAAATTCAATCTCATGAATATTTTCTTCTTTGAATATTTCATTGCCGGGAACAATCTGAAGTTGACCATTTTGAATAAACCGTGCTTCACGAACATACACATCAAGAACCCGATCAAAAATCCAGGTGATTTTATATTTGATCGGGCTATCATCTGCACATTCAGGTGCAGGGATTCCACCACCATAGGAGTTAATACCATAAACCACATCCAACTCATCCATGGCTAGACGGCCAAGAACCAGATCAATACCCGGGTCAAGTCCCATTTCAGGGAGAATAATCGTATTTTTTTCCTTTGCGACATCATCCAGCACACTCAAATCATATGTATAATTTGAACTTACAAAAGGAATGCCAGCTTCAACTGCTGCTCTGGCTGCTGTCAATGCCAGCTGAATAGGGAGCATGCAAATAATGATATCAATATTTATTTTGGAAATTGTCCCTGCCAACTCTTTTTCCACTGAAATATCAAGTTTGATTGCTTTTGTTTTTGAATATCCTTTTTCTGCCAGGTAACCATCTGCCTTAGCCAGACTCTTAGCAGTTGCAAAAAGATCAGCGGCAAAAATTTCGGTGATAAGACTACTCGATTCCAGATCATGGATGACTGCTTTTCCCTGTAATCCCATGCCCAATACTATTGCTTTCATTGATGAATACCTCTTAATTTTCTTATGATTCCTTTTCAATAAAGGGGAGAAACAAGACGCGCAATCCCCATCTTCAACCGTTGTCCCACACTACAGGAAGAAGCGGTGGCATGCCGGGCATGATCCATCAATTCTGCCAGACACTTCTCCAACTTAAAAAGACAGTCGGATTCGTAGAGGATAGTGGTAATTTCAAAGTTAAGACGAAAACTCCTTTGATCCATATTGGCAGACCCAACCATTCCCCATAGTTTATCAATTGCAACCACCTTAGAATGAAGAAATGCCGAATTCATTTCATATACTTCAACGCCACTCTCTGTTAACTGTCGATAATAACTGCGTCCAGCCCAAAGAGCCATTCTCTGGTCTGATTTTTCCGGCAGCAACAAACGAACTCTCACGCCGCGCAGGGCAGCAGCTTCCAATGTCAGCACCATGGCCTGATCCGGGACAAAATAAGGCGTCGCAATTATCACAGAGAATTCAGCGGCCGAGATAGCCGCCAGCAACAGATGATGCATGGTGCCGGTATCAGAATCAGGTCCTGAAGGAACTACTTGAACAATCTGCCCACGCACAGATTCCTGTGGGTCTATGGCAGGGAAATGCTTCTCCTCAAAAATATCTTCACCAGTGGCACAGTACCAATCTTCAATAAAGGTCTCCTGTAACTCATAGACAGCAGGCCCTGTGATGCACAGGTGGGTATCGATCCAAAGCCCGGAAGAACTATCAACACGAAAATATTCGTCCGCAATATTCTGACTGCCGGTAAAAGAGATATTCCCGTCTATTACAACAATTTTACGATGATTCCGAAAGTTGACATGAACACGCCAATGAGGTCCTTTCCAAGGGAGAACAGGCATAAACCAAGCGACTTTAACTCCCGCCTGAGTGAGCCTATTAACAATAGATGAAGGGAGATCCCAGGATCCTAAATGATCTAGCAGCAGGCGGCATGAAACCCCTTTTCCAGCCTTTTTTATCAGGAGTTCGGCAAGTTCTCTTCCACTTTGATCCGCGTGAAAAATATAATATTCAAGGTGAATATGATGGGTCGCATCTGCCACGGCTTCGAGCAATGCTTGCCAGGAATCAGCAGCACGATTGTGATAGATCTCGACACTGTTCCCCCCCGTGGGAGGACGATGATCATTTACACGCGTCGCAAGTTTAATAAATTTCCGAAGAGATGGAGAGAAACCTCTTTTCTCCAGTGCTGGAACATGGATTTTGCGAAAAGAAAGCAGAGTCTGCTCCAATTCAGGATTCAACCCCCTTCGCTGTCTGGCAAGACGACGTCTGGCACGATTTTTCCTGGGCTCACTGAGAAGAAAAAACAGAGCAACCCCAAGGATTGGCAGGAGAAAAAAGGTCAGAATCCAAGCCACCATGCTCTTTGTCTCACGGGGATGGAGCAAAATATAAAAAACTCCCAGCCCAACCCCTAAAACATTGAGAACAACAAACAGAGCGCCGGATGGTAAAGAATACATTGTATTCATCATGAGAGTATCTTGGATATAAGATATCTGTAAAGGAGCAGCGTAAGACATTAGCACTGGTGAACAGTAAGTAATACAGTATAAATCTTTTACGAAATAAAACAAGAAACGAAGCGACTCCCAGACCTTTAAAGCCTTCTGATAATCTCTTTTTAAATGACAGAAATTTTATTCCCGTGTACAAATCAGCATCAAATCCAAATCATCTTTTTTTCCTTTAAGGGCAGCACCTACCATGCAACTCAACTACCCAGCAGAACTTCCGATTGTTTCCTACAGGGAACCCTTTCTTGAGTTACTGCGTAATCATCAGGTTATAATTGTTTCAGGAGAAACGGGATCAGGGAAAACCACCCAGCTTCCCAAATTCTGTCTTGAGGTATTTCCTTCGGATACCTTTTATATCGGATGTACCCAACCAAGACGTGTTGCAGCGACCTCTGTCTCTTCACGTGTTGCCTCGGAGCTTGGCCCACAGCAGATGCTTGTAGGCTATAAAATACGCTTTCATGATAAGACCACAAAGGAAACCCGAATTAAATTTATGACCGATGGTGTCCTTCTTGCCGAGACCAGGAAGGATCCGCTCCTAAGAAAATATGGCGTCATCATCATTGACGAGGCCCATGAACGAAGCCTCAATATCGATTTTCTTCTTGGTTATCTCAAAAATCTCCTGCCACGGCGGCCTGATCTCAAGCTTATTATCACTTCCGCCACAATTGATACCACAATATTCTCCAAACACTTCAATAATGCCCCTATTATGGCTGTTGAAGGGCGCAGTTATCCGGTGGAAGTTCGTTACGAAGAGTCCAACATATCAGAGGATAAAAACGAATTCTCCTATGTCGACCAATGCATACAGAGCATTGTGGAATTGCACACACACGAAATCCCCGAAGATACGCTTATCTTTCTCCCCACCGAAAAGGATATTCGGGAATGCTGTGACCTCCTTTCAGGAGTACTCCCCGGCGCCCTGATACTTCCGATGTTTGGAAGGCTTGCTGCAGCCGATCAGAAAAGAATTTTCAAACCATCCCAGCGCACAAAGATTGTGGTGGCCACCAATGTTGCCGAGACCTCAATTACAGTACCCGGAATCCGTTATGTAATTGACTCAGGGCTTGCCCGTATATCCCAGTATAATGTCCGGGCAAGAACCACCAGTCTTCCAATCACCCGAATTTCACGAGCCAGTGCCGATCAGCGCAAGGGACGATGCGGACGTATAGGTCCAGGCATATGCATCAGGCTCTACTCGGAAGAGGACTACCTTGATCGCGACCAGTATATGCTGCCTGAAATCAAGCGTTCCAATCTGGCCGATGTTATTTTACAGATGATCAGTATGAAGCTTGGCTCTCCCCATGAATTTCCGTTTATCGAGCCACCTCATCCGGGTGCCATCAGGGATGGTTACAATCTTCTTAAAGAGCTTGGCGCCCTGAAACCTGACAACCAGCTCAACCAGACCGGCCAGTTGATGGCCAGGCTTCCAATCGATCCGCCTATTTCACGAATTCTTATTGCAGCTCGCGAAAACAACTGTATACGTGAAATCAAAATCATTGCTCCAGCACTCGCTATTCAGGATCCACGTGTTCGCCCGGCCGAAAAGGAAGCGGCAGCTGATACTGCGCATAAAAAATTTGCTCACGAACATTCCGATTTCCTGAGCTTACTCAATATCTGGGATATGTTTCATAACGTTAAAGAAAAAAAAGTTTCCTGGGGCCGTTTAAAAAAGTTTTGCAAGAGTCACTACCTCTCTTTTCAACGTATGCGTGAGTGGATCGATCTTCATGAGCAATTAAGCAGAATTCTAGATCGAGAGAAAGGATTTATTGATAACGACAATCCTGCCTCCTACCCCGCTGTTCATCAAAGTCTTTGCACAGGTTTTCTTAGAAACATTGGTCTCAAAAAGGAAAAAGAGAAAAAGATATACCAGGGAGCTGGGGGAAAAGAATTTATGGTTTTCCCTGGTTCTCACCAGTTTCACAGCTCTGGAAAATGGCTGATAGGTGCCACTTTTCTCGAAACAAACCGCCTCTATGGTCTGACCGTTGCAAATGTCGAAGTGGACTGGCTTATCGATTCGTCCAATCATCTTAGCCGTAAATCCTGGTCCAATCCACGCTGGCAGAAAAAAAGCGGTCAGGTTGTAGCCGATGAAAAAGTCACTCTCTTTGGTCTTGTTCTCTCTGCAAACAGAATTGTCAATTTTGGCAGGACAAGCCCACAAAACAGAGATGAAGCACGACTGATATTTATTCAGGAAGCGTTGCTGAAGCAGGAAATACATGGAAAATTCAAATTCCTGCAACATAACATTGATATTCTCAATAAATGGCAGGAAACTGAAGAACGGCTCCGTAAACGTAACCTTGTTGTGGACGAGATAACTCTTATTTCCTTCTACGATAACAGGCTTCCATCTGATATTTATGACAAGTTCACATTAAACCGCTTTCTTTCCCGTAATAAAGACCAGAGCTTTCTGGAGATGACGGAAGAGGACATCCTTTCGCGCAAACCGGAAGAAAGGGAACTCCAGGATTTCCCTAAACGTCTCATACTTGGCTCACATAAGCTTCGTCTCAGTTATCATTTAGCCCCTGGAGAAGATGATGATGGCGTCACCGTGCGAATCCCTATGGATCTGGTAGAAAGTCTTCCTGAATCCAGTTTCGAGTGGCTTGTTCCCGGTCTTCTTCGCGAAAAGGTCACCTTTCTTCTTAAGGGACTGCCCAAACGACTACGAAAACATCTTATTCCAATAAACAATACGGTGGATCTGCTGCTTGATGACTGCACCCATTATCAGGGCTCATTGTATCACGCACTTGAGCTTGGTATTTTTAAAATGCTCCGGCTCAATGTTGGTCGGGCAGACTGGCCTGAAACTCTACCGCCACACCTTACCATGCGTTATCTTCTCTATGATATCAGCGGCAGAACGATAGCCACGGGAAGAATATTACACAAGCTATCCCAAAACATCACCACTTCTGCTCCAGCAAAAATAACGCCCAATAAAAAAATCAGTGATTCGATTAAACAATGGCAAAATAGACTTTTCCAGAAGTGGGATTTTGAAGGACTTGAACCAAAAATCGCACTCTTCACCACTACTAACGAGCTCGCGGGATATCTCTACCCTGCCCTTCACGTTGAAAAAAATCGCGGTGGGGTAACCATAACGTTTGAGTCTGATCTTAAAACAGCCACTCATTTAAACAAAACTGGCTCTTTATTTCTCTATCAGCTGCACTTTAAAGATCAGTTCAAAAGTCTTAAAAATTATTGTCACACCGCCCTTTCAGCTCCCTCATCTCTTTGGCTTCAGGCACGATTTGGTAATAGAACAAAAGCCAATGATGCATTGCTGGAATTTATAATGCGATCGCTTTTCACAAAGAAACTCGACACTATTCCTGAAAAAGACATCTTTAAGGCAGAAGTCCAAAACGTTCAGCAAATGGGCCTCTATCGTAAAGGCCAGGAAATCTGTGATGAGATGTTTCAGATATTGCGCAAGCGAAAAGAAGTCTCAAATCATATAGAACACTATGCAGGCCTTGCCAGAAAAAGCCATTCATTCAATGAAACACAGTACAAAGAGTACGAACAGCTCCTCGAAGATACATTATCGGCTGATTTTTTAACCAGTAAATCCGTGGAGAGCTTGACAGGCTGTGATCGATTTTTCAAGGCCCTTATGATTCGTATCGAGCGAGCTCATGCTAATCCCGCAAAAGATCAGACGAAGGCAAAACAAATTGAGCCTTATATTACACGATCACAACAGTTACCAGAGGATATTACAGGGTTGCCATTTGAATGCAGGGATGCCATAGGCCATTATTTGGCAATGGTCGCAGAATTCAGGGTTGCTGTGTTTGCACCTGAGTTAAAAGGTGGTATGCCGGTTTCCGCAAAGAAGTTAAAACTGCAATGGCAGAAGCTACAATCTATTTGCCCGGGAGTCTAAAGAATAATACTAAGAGTTTGTAAGATACAGATATCAGTGCTTAAAGACCACTTCACGAAAAAAGACAGTCAGCTTTTCCCTTCTGCTCCTCATTCGCACTTGCTCTGGAATAAGATCTGAATGATCAATTTTAATCACTGCCATCTTATACTCAATATGTGATGCAAAACGATTGTCAAGATACCAGGCATAGGTGAGTCCCATAAGAAGGCCAGGCGGAGTAAAGCCCTCACTGCCATTTACCAGACGGGTAAAATGGTTTTTATCCTCAGCATCTGGAATCATCCTCGCTAGAATAAGATATCTGGCAAGTTCCTCATCACTGAAATAACAATTTCTCTTTTCAGATGCTTTGACGTACAGATGATAGGCCTTTCCTAAAAAGCTCTTGTCAGGAGTAATGGACCGAATTTCTTTCCCTTCAGCATAATTTCCCAGTAATCCTTGTCCGAGTGCCACAAGAAATGCGATCTCAAGACTGTCCTCTGAGCTAAATTGATCCTGGCGAATTTTAACTATTGAATCATTAGGGTCATAAAAAGAAAAGACCCTGTCCCAGTTTTGATTTCTTTTCCATTTTCCATCTGCAATACACTGTATCCCTTTAACAAAGCGCAGATGTTCAAAAGGAATATCTTTATGATGCCAGAGAATTTTCTGTAAAGTTCCCCTTATAGCATTCACTTTACCCTGGGTCGTATCCTGGATTTCTATTGTTATTCCAGATAGATATTGAGCTATTTTTTTATAGCGAAGACAGGGGATTTCCATGGAGGTAAGATATTTACTTCCGGGATTCCCTTTGTTAATTGTCTTACTCACCACAATGGGTGGAACAGGTATATTACTCGCAATTGCCCATAGCGTACGAACAACAAGAGCAAATTGTTTTGGGTCATGCCTGATAACACCATTTTCTCGCAAAGCAGTTTTAGAATATATGCCACATTCAAGAGGCAGTATCCCCTGGTCTCGTACGGCTTCACGATCAAGATAAATTGGTATTTTCCCTTCAACTGCATAACGCTGTATTACTGTCGCCGACACATCTTTGAGGGAGAGACAGAGAACCTTGTCGAACAGTCCTTCAGTTCCACCTGGAATATTCCGTTCATAGGCTTTCAACAGATCTGAAAGAAGAAATTTCCGATCCGGTTCTGACATGCTCAGGTCTGTTTCACCCGCTTGCACCCAAAGGTTAGAGACAAGAATTTTAAGGGCTTTATCATTATTTTTGATGGCTTCAGCGATCTTTGGGACCTGAAGAACTGGAATCAATGAACTGTAGAGACTCCCTGGAGCCATAATCATAATATCAGCAGCTTTTATAAGATCAAGAACCCCGTTACTCACTTCAGGCTCAGCACAAAAATTGATCAAAACAGAATCAACCGGGTATCCACGCCTTGCTTCACTTGATTTGTGTTCACCAGTTACCTGAACACCATTGGTATAACGAAGACTCAGTTCGGCAGGAATATAGGTGCATGGCATAACAGCATGTTCATCGGCACCGAGTATGGTGCAAAGAGATGCTATCCCCCTGTGCAGATTCTGACGAACCAGCTCGGTGTCCGCAAGAAGCATCTCCTTACTGTAATGTTCTGGAATCTGTTCATAAATAGATGAAACAAGAATAAGATTGCCAAGACAATGGGGACGACTAAGGATAACTTCAAGACGTGGATCGCTGAACAGGTTTTTAATAATCCTTTCAAGTATTGATAGGATAACAGGAGGCAGAACGAAGTCTCCATCGTTTCTAAGACCGCAATCCTGAAGCAGTTGTACACTGCTCGCTGGTCTTTTGTTAAAACGATAGTTAAAAACGCTTGCTAATATTTTAACACATTGAACTGATTCGCCTTCGCTTAGATTATAATCATTCTGAAGCTTGGCAAGCTGGATAGAAGACAGAAGCACATGACGAATATCGCCAAGGGCAATCAGTGGCAGGTCTTTGAGGAGTTCGCCGGTGGAGCCACCATCATCGGTAACACAAACAATAGCCCTGGTTTTTGGAAAAAGCGATTTCAACCCTTGAAAAGGATTATCAACCCAGGACTGAGCACGACTGTCACCACCAATAATAGTTGAAAGTCCGGTACCTCCACCAAAAACTACAACATTCAGATTAGAGACGGGTTCCCTGGTAAGGGTGTCTTTTACCTGTTGCAGTTCCACTGCGGTAGCAGATGGAATCCCTTCCGGCACTCCTGCCAGAACAAGTTCCACGAGTTTTTCACGAATATCACTATGTGGAAGCAGATCAAGAGGAGTTA
Organism: uncultured Desulfocapsa sp.; assembly: GCA_964621915.1. Taxonomy (GTDB): domain Bacteria; phylum Desulfobacterota; class Desulfobulbia; order Desulfobulbales; family Desulfocapsaceae; genus Desulfocapsa. The sequence continues at coordinate 21,146 of CAZUPS010000018.1, forward strand.
GAGCTCTCCTCTCTATCTGTTTAAGACTTGCAGCCACCCCTGGTTGAGATGACTCTTTTTTCGTTTCGGCTTCCACTTTCAACGGATTCTAGAGGCCCGTGGCTTCCATCTGTTTTGCAACGGCCTTCACAGAGAGCTGTAAAGCCTCTTTCTCTTCATCGGTGAGCTCAAACTCAAGAATTTTCTCAACTCCATTCTCTCCAATAACAACAGGTACACCAAGAAAATATCCGGATACTCCAAATTCACCTTCAAGATATGCAGCACAAGGAAGGACACGTTTAGAATCGGTGAGTACAGCTTCAGCCATTTCTACAGCAGCAAGCCCTGGGGTGTAAAAAGCGGAACCAGTCTTCAGGTGATTTACAATTTCAAGACCACCTGTCTGCGTGCGGTGCACAATGGAATCAATCTCTTCCTTTGAAAGAAGATCGGTAATGGGGACTCCGGCTACATTTGCAAGGCGAACCATTGGCATCATATTATCACCATGGATACCAAGAACAAGCGCATTAACATCCTTTGGTGCAACGCCGAGTGCTTGAGCTAAAAAGGTACGATACCTGGCCGAATCAAGAACTCCTGCCATACCAATTACTTTCTCTTTTGGATGTCCGGTTACTTTAAAGGCTGTATGAACCATGGCATCGATTGGATTGGTCACCACAATAAGGACACAGTCCGGTGAATGCTTTACGGCTTCCTCGGCACAGGATTTAACAATAGACACATTAATTGCGAGAAGATCATCTCTGGACATACCTGGTTTCCTGGCAAGTCCTGCTGAGATAATGACTACATCCGAATTTGCGGAATCGGCATAATCATTTGTTCCTGTTACATCAAAGTAGAACCCCTCAACAGGACCAGACTGTGAGAGATCAAGAGCTTTTCCCTGAGGAATTCCTTCAGCCACATCAAGAAGCACGATATCACCAAGATTTTTTGCAGCAGCCCAGTGAGCAGCAGTTGCTCCAACATTTCCAGCACCGATAATTGTTATTTTTTTTCTCATAATTATTCCTTTTCGATAGTTAGGTTCCGGGGATGAAAAGATACGTCATTCATCACTGTTTCAGTTTTTTACAATGGATACTTCAACTCTTTTCAAGTCTTCAGGGGTATCTACTTCAATGGAGTCATGTTCCGTTAAAACCACTCTGATTTTATACCCATACTCAAGCGCTCGTAGCTGTTCGAGTTTTTCAAAACGCTCCCACTCTCCCTCAGGCAAAGCAACAAATGTAAGTAAAAATCCTTTACGATATGCATAAAAGCCGAGATGTTTATAATAGGTTGGAACGATTCCCTCTTCAGGATTTCGCTGAAACGGAACGGGTGATCGCGAAAAATAAAGAGCATTATATTCATGATCAAAAACCGTTTTCACATGATTAGGATCATTTATTTCTTCCGGTCTGATAATCTTATAGATAAGGGTGGACATGGGCAATGATGGATCTTCAAGCAGAGGTCCTGCCACCTGCTCAATCACTGCAGCATCGAAGAGGGGTTGATCCCCTTGAATATTTACCACCACATCATGTTCTGAAATATCGAGTAGTTCGGCAGCTTCTGCCAGTCTATCGGAACCTGAGACATGATCATTGCGAGTAAGTACATACTCGCCACCAAATCCGGCCACACAATCGGCAATCCGCTGATCATCCGTTGCAACAACCACTCGACTAAGAAGCTTAACAGACTGGGCACGCTCAACAACATGTTGAATCATTGGTCTTCCGTCAATAAGGGCCAGCGGTTTTCCTTCAAACCTGTTTGAATGATATCTGGCTGGAATAATAGCAACCACTTCGATTTTGTGTTGTTTTTCTGTTTCCATCTTCTTGAGTATTAAGTAATGATAGTAATATTATTACGAGACGATCTGTTATTGATCATTATATTTTAAGTCCACCAGAGATTTTTCCAAAGACAATGATCAAACCTGTAAAACACGATACCAACTCCCCATTTACCATAGCAGTATCAAGCGCAGAAGAAACCCTGCTGCTGAAAAACAAAGCCTTAGAGCTTGCTGAGTCACTGAAAATAGAAGCTGTTTCCCTAGAAGAACAGGAAAAATATAATCTTCTCCTACTATATACGGAAAAAGGGTTACAAATTCAACTGAAACACGACAATACATCAAAGAGACCGACCACTCTCTATATCGACTTTCTTTCCTCGGCCCTCAGCTATAGAAGAGAGCATGGTGGTGGAATCAAACAAGCACTAGCACGAGCAGTAGGAATTAAACCGGGGATCAGACCATCAATTATCGATGCAACAGCAGGACTTGGTAAAGATGGTTTTTTACTGGCCTCACTGGGGTGTTATGTAACCATGATAGAGCGCTCGCCACTCCTTGCTGCTCTGTTAAGCGATGGTTTAGAACGTGCCAAGAACTCTTCTGAGCTTCAGGAAGAGTTGAAAAACAGACTGAATTTAGTGCATGGCAACGCAGCCATTCTCATCGCCAAAGATACACGGCTGAATAGAGCAGATACCATTTATCTCGACCCGATGTATCCACATAGCGGAAAATCTGCTCTTAACAAACTCGAAATGCGGATTATAAGGAAACTTGTTGGAGATGATACAGATGCTGCACTGCTGCTGGAAATCGCTTTACAGCACGCAAAAAAAAGGGTGGTTGTAAAACGCCCAAAAGGTGCCCCCTGTTTAAGTGAACTCTCTCCAACCCATGATATCAAAATGAAAAATAGCCGTTACGATGTATACATGACATAAGTATAGGCTTTTTTATTTCTTTTCATCAAGGAATCGTCGTACATTCTCTGCAAGAAATCTTTTATCTAGAGGCTTATCTACAAAACATTTAATCCCCTTATCATATGGCTCTAGTTTTGCAGAATGCGATGTATATCCTGTGCAAAGAATAATTGGTAACAGCAGCGTATCGCTCACAAACTGTCCTCTACCATCACAAATTCCTATAATATGATTATGATTCAATAAGGGTAATCTTAATGTGTGCAGAGTGAACACAGGGATAAAACAGTGGAAAAGTTACTGCTGCATTTCAATATTTATATCCACAATGGTCCCTCGTGGTTAAACAAACACCACTCTTCTCGGCAAAAGTGGTCAAAGTCCAGCCGACAAAAAAAATGACATAAAAGAAAGGCTATAGGTAAACTGATTAAATTACTGTGTAAGAAATGGGTTCTAAACTTTACCGGAAGGCCACAACACGTGAGAATTACTTATGATATTTCTCACCGGATTTTATGGTATAGGCTCGATACAGCTGCTCAAGAAGAAAGAGTCGCACCATATCATGGGTGAAAGTCATTTGTGAAAAAGAGAGCAGCAAATCAGCCGTTTCCAGTACTTCCTGTGAATGCCCGGTTGGACCACCGATTAAAAAGGCAACCTGCTTACGTCCTTCCTGTTCCCAGGCAGAAATACGTTTAGCCAGTCCTTCGGAACTCATCTGTTTACCACTTGAATCCAAGACAACCTTTACAGTTGCGGGTGGCAGAGAGCCAAGAAGTACACGCCCTTCTTCCTGGCGTTCCTGTTCCTCGGTCCAGCTTTTCTTTTTCTTTACCTTATGGATTGTAAGGTGAAGATTAGTATAATGCTTTAACCTACTGCTATACTCCTTTATTCCGGTATCAATAAAGGAGTCCTTGGTCTTTCCAAGAAATGGAAGTTCAAGCCTCATAAGTTCTCAGCAATGAATAATTGTTTGTTCATTAATAAGTTCTTTAAATATCCGACAAAAGTCCTCATAAGAGATTTCTTTATTCAGTCCGGGACAGGACTCGCTAATGGTTTTATAATTGTTTTCATCTGCAATCATGGAAGGATGCATTGGCCATTGAGCGCAACGCCATGGTCTTCCCAGATGCACAGTGCAGCCCTTATCATAAAAGATACAGTGCCCGTCCACAATTTTCATCTGCACAACATTGCCGGTAACACGCCAGTATTTATTTCGCACCTCTTCCCTAGGAATTCCAAGGGCCTCAACCATGCGTTTCTGGTCAGCATCATCGAGCGAAACCGTGGTCTCACCATGACAGCAATAACCACACTGGGTGCATTCAAATATATCTTTTATATCAGCCATAATTTTGTGTTGTTTTAAAGAGTCTGCTTCTTTAACAATTATCGTTTGTAGTAAGATCTCAGGCATTCCCTATGCAATCCTGGTAAGTAGCAATATCAATACCATAAAGAGCTGCTGCACTACGCCATTTTTCTTCATTTGGCACATCAAAAATAATAGAATCCCTTGCAGGAATTGTAAGCCATCCCTGTGAAACCAGTTCCTGTTCCAGTTGTCCAGGGCCCCATCCGGCATAGCCGATTGCAAAAAGAAACTTCTCTGGCCCTCTGTTTTTTGCAATATCATCGAGTACTTTAGTAGTTCGCGTTAAATATACACTGGAACTTACTTCCAGATGCTGTTCTGTAACATAATCTGAACCGTAGAGGATAAAAGCAGAATTTGGCTCAACCGGTCCCCCAATATAAACAGGTGCATTCAAATTATCCGGTACTGGTAGATGATTACTTAAAAGAACTTCTTCCAGATTGAGGCTTAAGTTGGGTTTATTTATTGCAATTCCCATGGAACCATCATGGCCATGCGAGCAAATATAAATAACCTGTTCCGCAAAGCGAGGATCAGGCATATTGGGCGTGGACAGTAAAAAGGACCCTGTCAGGCTATCAATAATTGGTCTTTCAGTTTCATCCATTATCATTCTCTTTAATAGGTAGCAATAAAAACATTGTTTTTTTCTGTTAGACAATAACAAATAATTTCAACACCGGTCAAGTCAAGTTCTGCTTCCAGTCACCGGATTATAGAACTAAATTATTCTTTTTCATACTCATTTTACCCTATGTTTTCGGTAATAGATTTGCTAGTCTAAATATAAATAAACATCTGTTCCTGCTTTCTATACATAGGGGTACCCCATGGGAATAAACGACCAAATCGACCGCCTCCTTCGCGCAGAGCTTTATGATCCTTTCAAAGTTCTTGGCGTTCACTTTTCTGGACAGGATAAGAATTCAGCCCTTATTCGCTGTTTCCAACCCCATGCCAGATTTGTCTCCCTCTTAATTGACGGAAAGATTATCCCCATGGAGAGAGTTAGAAAACAGGGGATTTTTGAGGCCATCATTGATCGTGGAAAAATTTCAGATGGTGATCTCGATCCCTACACCTACCAGTACAAAATCACCTATAATGATGGGGTCGAAAAGACTATTAATGACCCCTACCGCTTTATGCCTATCCTAAGTAAAGAGGACAGATTTCTCTTCAACTTTGGCACCAACTATGAACTCTACAACCATATTGGTGCCCATCCGGGCATGTATTCCCAGATTCAAGGAACTATTTTCCGTGTCTGGGCACCATCTGCCACAAGAGTATCCGTACTTGGTAACTTTAACAGTTGGGACGGCAGAATCCATCCCATGCGCAGCCTCGGAAGCTCAGGCTTATGGGAACTCTTTCTTCCTGGCATTGGCGAAAATGAAATTTACAAATTTGAAATCCGTACCACCCGGGGTGATATCCTGGAGAAATCGGACCCATTCCAGTTCTTCGGTGAACTGAGACCCAAAACCGCATCAATGGTTCGTTATCTTGATCATTATCAGTGGCAGGACGACACATGGCAAGCCGCCAAAAAAATCGTTAATCCCTACGACCGTGCCATGTCTATTTACGAGGTTCATCCGGGATCATGGCACCGTGACCCGTCCGCCCCCGACCGTTTTCTCACTTTTAAGGAATTGGCTGAGACACTTATTCCCTATGTCAAAAGGCTTGGATTTACCCATATAGAACTCATGCCTGTTATGGAACATCCTTTAGATGAATCATGGGGATATCAGGTCACTGGCCCATTCAGCATGACAAGCAGATACGGCACCCCTGAAGACTTTATGTATTTTGTAGACCGCTGTCACCAGGAAGACCTGGGAGTTATTCTGGACTGGGTCCCTGCACACTTCCCAAAAGATTCTCATAGCCTGGGACGATTTGACGGTACAGCACTGTTTGAACATGAGGACCCCAGAAAAGGTTCGCATCCAGATTGGGGAACCTTTATTTACAATTATGGCAGAAAAGAAGTCAGTAATTTTCTTATCGCCAATGCACTGTTCTGGATCGATAAATACCATATAGACGGCCTTCGTGTTGATGCTGTCGCCTCCATGCTCTATCTCGATTACTCAAGGAAAGATGGAGAATGGTTGCCGAATAATTTTGGCGGCAGAGAAAACCTTGAAGCAATTGAATTTATAAAACACCTTAACTCAATTGTATACGACCGCCATCCCGGCACCCTGATGATAGCTGAAGAGTCCACCAGCTTTTATGGCGTTTCAAAACCTGCTGATCAGGGTGGGCTTGGCTTTGGCTTTAAATGGAATATGGGCTGGATGAATGATATCCTGGCTTATTTTGAAACAGATCCACTCTACAGACGATTCCACCATAACAGTCTTACCTTTTCAATTATGTACGCCTTTTCCGAAAACTTTATCCTGCCTCTTTCTCACGATGAAGTGGTTCATGGTAAACGTTCTCTTCTTGATAAAATGCCAGGGGATCTCTGGCAAAAATTTGCGAATCTTCGCCTCTTGTATCTAACGATGTGGATGCATCCAGGAAAGAAATTGCTCTTTATGGGAAGTGAGTTTGGTCAATGGCACGAATGGAACTGCAAACAAAGTCTTGATTTCCATTTACTTCACGAAAACGACCTCCATAAGGAAATGCTTAATTTTTTTGGGAAACTTAACGCTCTCTACACTGACAACGCTAGTCTATGGGAATTGGACTTCAGTCAAGATGGATTTCAATGGATGGATCTTGAAGATCGTGCAAATTCCATTATTTCCTATGCACGTTTTGCAAAAAATCGGGAAGACCATTTAGTATGTCTGCTCAACTTTACCCCGCAAACTTTCTATGACTATAAAATGGGACTGCCAACAGGATCCAATTATAAACAGGTGTTTTGTTCTGACCAGAGCAGATTTGGCGGTAGCAATGCAGCAAATAAAACTATTTACAAATCCATTGCAGAGCCATATGCCCAGGCACCCTTTCATGCGAAGGTTACCGTGCCTCCACTTGCAGGTATAGTCTTAAAACCCTGTTAAATAAATCCATCAGGAGAACAACTCGTCATGTCGTCACAACAGCCAACGCAAAAAACTGGTGATAAAAAGCAACAGGCTTTAACCGAGCTCTGCCAACTTATCAAAGACCATCCTGAAAAAAAGCGCCAAACACTCTTGCAACAGGTAGAAATCAAATACGATCTAACCCCTAAAGAGTGTGAATTTATCAACAGGAATTTTTCATGCGGTGTAACAGATACTTGCCAACACCTATCAAGCTGATTACCTTTTCTTCACATTGACGCAGCTATCATAGCAAGAATTCCCTTGCAGAAGCAATGAACGACATGGAGGAAGAAAAAAAATAAATGGATGCTTACCAACAACTTATAGCCACACTTGCCCTCACAATGGGTACAGCATGGGCTGCAGGGATCAACCTTTACGCAACTATCGCAGTACTCGGAACTCTGGGCCTTACCGGCAATATGGTGCTTCCTGAACAATTGCTGATTTTACAAGATCCCATGGTTATTGGTGCAGCAACATTAATGTACTTTGTTGAATTCTTTGCCGACAAAACCCCTGGTGTTGATACCGGGTGGGATACCATTCATACATTTATCCGTATTCCAGCAGGTGTTATGCTGGCAGCAGGTGCAGTTGGCGATGTGAATCCCGCCATGGTTATTACCGCAGGGATACTTGGGGGTGGAGTTGCAGCAACGACTCATACCATCAAGGCTGGTACCAGAGTCCTTATTAATACATCCCCCGAACCATTCAGCAACTGGACTGCTTCTGTTACCGAAGATATTGCGGTGATTGGCGGAATATTTGTGATGCTTCACTACCCGTTAGCTTTTCTGGTTTTCTTTGTGGCCTTCCTTCTTACCGCGATTTGGTTAATTCCTAAAATCTGGTCGGGTGTTAAAATCATATTCAGTAAACTTTCAGCATTCTTTTCAGGGAAAGCTACTCCCCCCACACCACCTAAAACCGGAACAACACACAAAGAACTTCCTTTGACCTAAAATCGAGTAGAATAGCTAAAAACAAAAAAGCAGGATGGAAAGATGCTACACTCTCTCCATCCTGCTTTTTCAGCAGCACACTATTAGTTATTATGTGACAATTAGTGTAGTTCCCCTGATTCTAACAGGGAATGTCAACTACTACAGAAGTCCCCTCCCCTTCTTCTGATGTAACAACCATCGATCCACCATGTTCTTCGAGAATTTTGGCAGACATCGCCATCCCAAGCCCTGTTCCTTCAGGTTTTGTTGTAAAATAGGGATCAAAGACCCTGCCAAGATTTTCTGATGCAATACCACAACCGGTATCCTTGACCGTAATTCTAATGGTATCACCTCTTTTTACGGTAGTGACCCTTAACGTTCCCCCATCACTCATCGCCTGTATCGAGTTCAAAAACAAATTCAGGAAAACCTGATTCAATCTGTCTTCATCGGCATGAATATTGGGAAACGAATCAGGAAAATCAGTCACCATTACAACGCCAGCGGCTTCTGCATCAATACTCAACAGCGAAACAGCCTTATGGAGCAAGGCATGTATATCAAATCCCTTCTTCTGCAGTTTCTGGGGTCTTGCATAGTCAAGTAATTCTGAAATACTGCGATTTAATCGTTCTACTTCCTGAACGAGAATTTTAGCAGTTTCCGTGTCCTGATTATCCTTAGAGAATTTTGATTGTAAAACCAGCGCTAAGCCTTTAATCGAACTCAGTGGGTTGCGCAATTCATGAGCTACCCCTGCAGCCATCTTACCAAGTGCAGCCAGACGCTCGCTTCTACGCAACTCTTCCTCAAGTTTTTTCACCTGGCTGAGATCTTGAATCATAAGCAGAGTTCCAACAAATTTCTCCTCACGATCAATGATAGCCATATGATTCAATTGAACAGTATGGCAGATACCAGCATCGTTCACTAACTGCACTTCTTTTTGTGAAATAATCCCCTTACGTTTTCCGGATGCATCAAGGGCCGCCTGAATCTCCTCTGTTTTTGAAAATACTTCAGTAGTGTTACCGATAGCTACCTTTTCGCTGATCCCGGTCAGCTCCTGAGAGAACTGATTATATAAAATGATCTGTCCCTTATTATCGGTTGCAATCAAGCCAACGGGTAAGGATGATATAAGTATATCTCGAAAAGCCTCTACTCTTCTCAATCTGCTTTGGGAGCCTTTCAGCCCTTCAAGCGTAAGAATAGAGACCCACCCGCCAAAACCAACCAGAAGCAAAACGATGGATAATATGATAATTTCAAGTTTTTGCCTTTGCAGCCTTTTATTATACTGTTTCATATCAAGCTCAACCAAAATCACGTATTTCTTCTGATTAAGCGTTTCTACTCGCTTTTTCCATGTTGCTTTTTGACCATGAAGACGTAGCATTTTATTTTCGTCCCTGAGTAAATCGTCATTTTTTTCAGGAGAAAACTGATTGAGAAGGCGCTTGGTTACAGGCGAAAAATAGGCTGCAACCTGAAAAACCGTTCTATTATTTTCATTACTTATCCGGTAACTAAATGTTCTGGTATCACTGGTATCCTCATCTATTGCCAAAAGAAAATCATGGGTTTGCTGGGAAACCTGTTGAATACGAGCAGCTGGAACAGAATTGGCAAGAATGGTTCCTTCACTATCCACAAGAGCCAAGAATCGTACTCCCGGATGCCCTGCCGCATGATCAATAACCCTTTGCACAGTACCAGGCCAAAGCGCCTCAATGTCCTGCCCTGATCGTAACCCTGAAAAAATTGAACTTCTGGCACTTGAGGCAACAAATCGAATAAGAGTAACGCCCTTTTCTAGCAGAATATCGGTCATCAATGCCTTATCCCGCCGATAATTATTAACAGCAAAAACAGCTATAATTACGGCTAACAGCCCACAGGCTGCAGCAAGAAGCCAGGGAGAGACACTTGCTAAACGTTGCTTTTTTATGATTCGCATCTAACAGGAGAGGGTGGGTTAATGATTTTCTGGAGCAACACCTTGGTAATCATATACGTTGGCATAATACCATCATTACCAAGCGAACCCGAGGCAAGCGTTTCTCCCATATGGAGTGGATTATCAGACGCATAGTAGGCATATCGAGTTTTTATATCATGGGAAACATGCCCCTGAATAATAGCAGCACTGATTGCACGCTGGTAATGGCCACCCTCCATTTCAAGTCCTACAGCCTTCCAACTGGAAGTATGGAATCTGGCAAGTACATCTCGATTCTGTAAAGATGTGCCAAGAACCGTAACCATGGGGCCAATATGAATGGGATAGCCTTTGTCAAAATCAGTTACATCAAGATCATTTTGAACGATATAATTATTTGGTGTGCCCTCCATCACATGGGCTGTTGCAAGCATGATATCGCCCTTATTCCCGGGAAGTGTTCCAGCTTTACCCATAATACTTATAGACTCGACCTTAAAGCTGAATTCTTTATCATCAGCGTGGCAGGGGCAAAGTAACTCATCGAGTATATCAAAGGCCTGGGCACCGAATGCATAATCAATAACTACAATGACAGGTTTATGTTTTTTTATATATTCATAATCACACAGTATGGTTTCGTGCAGATTTTCTTTCGTAATTCCAATGGAGTCAAAAACCATAACATCAATATTAGATTCTGAAATATCCTGAAGATAGCTGAACCCAAACTCCAAACCATAGTTGGTAATCTCATCACCATATTCACGAATTTTAGTTGCCATGTCATATAAATCATGCGGTACCGGCTTGCCCTTCTTTTTTAGAAATCCGGCGCCATACACAATATTCTTCATGGAATGCATATTGGCACTCACAACATGTATTTTTCGATTTTGAAAGCCACGATCCCGAAGATGCCTTTTTACATTTTTTGCCCATAATGTTGCATACTTATGACGTCCGATCATTTCCTGCAACGAGGGGGTGAAGTAGATTGTAAGCAGGGTATCCTTTGATTTGGCCTCTTCAATCATTCGCTGCCCCATCTCATAAATAGTAGCAAAAAGGCCATTGTTGAAATTACCATTTTTTTTATGATGAACATCGAAACTTTCGTAGGTTTCGCGTGCTTCTCTATAGGTTCTGCCAAGGATAATTGATAGATTCCAGATGGCCTGGTCCAGAGCAGGACCTTCAAGTTTCGTATCCCCTTCAAGAATGCCTTCCAGTTCATGCCATTCGGAGCAGGTACCAACTTCTTTATGACAGATCTGCCTGTGTATCTTCTGGGATTCTATATTTAAAAAGGTAAGATGGGTTAAGATATCATACACTTCAGTTAAACCGCGTGTGATAACAAAACAAATTTCCTTATCTGAAACTATATAGGAGTGCCTGCGTCGTTTCAGTGGTGAGATTTTTTCAAAGGAAGTGTCGTGAAAATCTTCATCTGCAGTGAGTATTATACGGTTGCATTTTTCAATACCCCTTGGCATTCGATCCATCACATACTCAAGCCCTTGAAGCTCAACGATGCGATGATCACTCATGGAACCATATATTTCAGGCTCAAATAATTGCAAAGATTCAGATAGTTTTTCACCTGATCTACCGGACGGTTTATAATATCCACGCAATATTAGTGCATCCGCAATCGTTTTAAACGTTCGAATAGCAAGCCGGGCGCGTTGGGATTTCGATAGCTCTTCCATACAAAACTCCTGTAATCAAAAAAACATAATTAACCTATGTTACAGAATAACGCATAACGTACGGACATTCCAGAAAACACTCTTTATTACAGCGAAAAAACCAGGAGAGATGAATATTTATGAAGGAAGATCAGAAACAAACAGGGAGAGAGGAAAAAAATAAAAAAAAAGGGGAGAAATCGTTAAAAACGACTTCTCCCCTTTTCAATCAAGAGACAATAAATGTCTTAGATTATATTTTGCTCACGTTTGCTGCAGCAGGACCTTTAGGACCCTCGGTGATTTCAAACTGTACTCGATCACCTTCGTTCAAGGTTTTGAACCCATCACTTACAATGGCAGAGTAGTGAACAAATACATCTTTTCCACCTTCCTGCTCCAAAAAACCAAAACCTTTAGCCTCGTTAAACCACTTTACTGTTCCTTCTAACATAATAACCTGTCCTTAGTACTGATCAACTACGTGATCGTGCTTTTATTTGTTGCATGGTGCGACATCTTTCCCGAAACAGCCGGGAAAAATAACTCTTTTTAGTTTTGGAGCCGAAAATCCATCACCCACACAATTCATACGTTTATTTACAATACAGGAACAATTTTAAAAATACCAGATAAATAATCATAAAAAACTGTTTTATTTCTTGTCAAGAGAAAAAAAGCACAAACTGTTCATTCATATCGGTCGATTCAGCCATTCCCAAAAAATACACTTTTTTATATAATTTGCATGAGGGATGGTTTGTAATCCTCAGGGGAAACATATCCCAACAGAGTCAAGAGAGTAGCGGCGACATTAGCAAGCCCCCCTTCTATTGAAGGATCTAATACAAAATTATTTGCCCCACTGTAATCACGCACAATAAATGGTACAGGATTTCTGGTATGAGCAACCATTGCTGTTCTGGTACCTTCCTTTTCGGTCCACATGCAATCAGCATTACCATGATCTGCTGTTATTACAGCAATTCCCTTGGCCTTATTGAGAACCGGCAACACTCTTTTCAACATAAGATCCACCGTTTCCACAGCAATTCTCACTGAAATGGGTACTCCGGTATGACCTACCATATCGCCATTGGCATAGTTGAGACGGATAAATTTGTATGTCCCTTCCTGAATTGTTTCTAAGACCTTGTCGGTAATCTCTGAAGCCTTCATCCATGGCCTGAGATCAAAGGTTATTCTATCCGATTCTATCTCAACGTACTTTTCCAGTGTTTCATCGAGATAGCCGGACTTATTACCGTTCCAGAAATAGGTTACATGTCCAAATTTCTGTGTTTCAGAGATGGCATATGATGTAACACCTGCACTACACAGATACTCGCCAAGCGTTCGATCTATCGCAGGAGGTTCAACAAGATACTGATCAGGAATCATGGCATCACCGTCATACTGCATCATTCCTGCAAAAAAGACGTCGGGATGACGTCTGCGGTCAAACTCCTTAAAATCCAGGTCATCAAACGCTCTGGAGAGTTCAATGGCACGATCACCTCGAAAGTTAAAGAGAATCACAGAATCTCCATCTTCTATTGTGCCAACTGCCTTCCCATTACGTTCAACTACAAAGCTATCCATATATTGATCTGTTATTTCAGGATCTTCGTCATAATAGGTTTGAATAGCTTCACATGCCGAACCAAAGCCCCTTCCCATACCAAGCACATGCGCCTGCCATCCTTTTTCAACGATTGACCAGTCCGCTCCATAACGATCCATTGTAACTATCATCCGACCACCACCAGATGCAATGCAATAATCCTTTCCATCCCGTGAGAGTGCAGCAAGTTTTTCTTCTAATGGTCCAAAATATTGCAACGCACTTTTAGGTGCAACATCTCGCCCGTCAAGCAATCCATGAACCCGTACTTTTTGAATCCCATCGTCTGCACAACGATCTAGCATAATGGTAAGCTGATCAATATGGCTGTGAACATTGCCGTCTGATACCATACCGATAAAATGGAGCGTTCCACCCTGTTGAGTACACTTTTCGATTTTTTTCCATGCAGCTCCCTGAAACAAGTCACCGGAATCGAGTGCTTCGTTCACAAGCTTTGCACCCTGTGCAAAAATTCTTCCAGACCCAAGTGCATTATGACCAACTTCAGAGTTGCCCATATCACCATCGGATGGTAGTCCTACAGCAAGTCCATGTGCCTTGAGCTTTGTCACCAATGGCCCGTTTAGCAACTCATCAAGAACTGGTGTGTAGGCCATATGAACGCCATCGCTTTCATCTTTGGGCCCAATCCCTACACCATCCATAATAACGGTAACGACAGGCCCCTGAAACTCCGTATAGCCTGGAAGCTTATGAAGAGATAATTTAGACATAATTATATTCCTTTATAAAGTTAATGACTATTCTTTCGTTTCTTCAAGCTAAGCTGATGGATAATATCATCTGCAATGTCATCGATGCTTCTGCCGCCAACATTAATTTCTATATCAGCAATATCACGATACAGTGGCAAGCGTGTCTCAAGCAGGGCCCTGGCAGTGCCAAGATCTTTTAATAGAGGACGTTTTTTTATCTTCTTTTTTGCGTTGGGATGGGCATAAATTGCGTCAAGTATCATGTCAAAATCGGAATGAAGGTAAACGACTGTACCAATTTTCCGGATGTTAGGTACATAAAAAAAACCTCCTCCAGAAGAAATTATTGTTCGTTTAACCTGCTTCTGAAGCCAGACTGAAACTCGTCGTTCCAATGCTCTGAACTCAGGTTCTCCCAGATTTGAAAATATTTTCTTTACCTTGCTGTTTGCAAAGCTCTCAATCAAATCATCACAATCAACGGCAAACATCCCAGTTTTTTCCGCAAGAGCTCGTGCAGTTCTTCCCTTGCCGACTCCCATAAATCCAATTAATACAATATTCGTTTTCATATTATCTCCAAAGATTACTCAAACAACCATTTTCCATATTCATCCTTGCAGCGGTTCCAATCAAATCGCTGCGTAAGTTTATAGGCCTCGCTATCAACAAGCTTTTCAGGATGCAGCAGGAATTCTGAAAGTCGCAGGATTAGTTCGCCATGCCTATACAGATATTTTTCATCATAGAGCTCGGGGTAGGATAGATTTGCAGGCAGCAATGGATAGCAACCGGCCCGTATACCTTCAAGTATCGAAATACCAAAAAATTCATGCCTGGCCGTTGAAACAATTAGATCGGCTCGATGAAGAAAATCTGCATACTCATTCCGTGTTTCCACATACCCAAAATGAAGTATTTCATCTCGTAGCTTTCTTTCTGCCTCTTCAAAACAGGAAGGATTGTTAGCAAATGACTGCCCCATCACAATAAGACGAAATGCTATTCCCCTCTCCTGCATTTTATACAGGGCATTAAAAAAAAGTTCCGGTCCCTTATCATGTTCCCAGCGATGATTCCAGACAATGACTGGTCTTGCACTGGATTCAAGGTCATTATTCTTACCATGAGTTACTGTATCGATGGATGAATAATCCATTCCTGGATAGAGAACCATACTCTTTTTCCGGATTGTATTCACACAATCCAGCGGTTTCATATCGGTGGCTCTTTTCAAAGATACTTTGATGGCATCAAGGAAAGAGTCGAGATTATAGTGTGAATTAAATGCACACAGATCCGATGCCATAGCAGTATTAAAATTAATAGCGGTGAATTGCCTGCTGTCAAGAGATTGTATCTGGTTTGGATAGGCAAACTGATTTTCATGGAAATAGGTACAGATCCTGGCACCTGGGTTCCATCCAGCAATCGTGGTCAAAAGTGAGCGCAGAACTGCAACATCCACAAACGTTGAGCAGAGTACCGTATCAAATCCTCGCTCTTCTTCTGCCATCTTGCAGATCTGTTCAACAAACCAGAATGCGGATAACTGCATCCTCACTTTCCACTTTCTGGCCGGAAGCGTGATCAAGGTATAGTCTGCTACAACACTCCGTTGCAAACCACCTAGGAACAACTTATGAGAACCACCAAAATAGGGCTCAAGGATTAAGACACGCTTCATAACTTGTCCTTTTTTTTCTCACTATCAGCAAGATAGTTACTAAAAGGCCGTACTTCATTAATCATATAACCACATCCAGGCGGTAACATCCCACCACAAAAATGAAGACTTTTATCTGGAAAGGTATTGCAGAGGCCGAGCCTATTTTCATGATCACGACAAAGCCCTGCTTCCGACAACCAGGTACAGGAAAATTGCAAAAAACCCTGCTTATCTTTGCCGGTAATTTGAAATCGTTTATACTCAGGATAATCATGAAGCACGTCAAAAAAATCTTTTTCAGAACGCAACCAACCTCTTTCACCTTCAAGATTAATCTTTCTGCAACAATTTCCACAACAGGAGCAACTTCCGGTAACCAGTAACTCCTTCCCCATAAACCGCATCCGAAGAAAACGAATGAGTCCTAAAAAGGAATACGTTGAGAGTACTTTTAAAATTTTAGCCATGATTATGAGTTTACAAGAGAACACTTTCAGGAGATTCAATTTTCTGATACAAAGAATAGAAGAAAGAGAACCATAAAACAAAGAACCTCTGGAGACAAGCAAATGTGGCATTCAAAGGATGTATATTATATTTCAGGCAGTACCGGAATACTTGCAGAAGACCTTGGTAAATCACTCCTTTGTCAATTTCCAGAAATCAGTTTTAATGTAGAAAAACTTCCATTTATCCGCACAAAAGAAGATGCGCTTAAGGCACTCGGACATATTTTAGCTCAATCTACCGGACGTTTTCCCCTCGTCTTCTCAACCATAATGAATAAAGAGCTTATTACAATCTTAGACGTTCCGGAAGTGGAATTTTTCAATATCTGTGACAAGGAGCTGAAACGACTGGAAAATGTTTTGGAAGCGAAACCGATTCGAATATCAGGAACGGCAAGACACCTCGATGATTCCACCATGGGCAGCCGGGTGGATGCTATTCAATACTGTATTGCCCATGACGATGGTACCCGAATGAAGGATTACGATGAAGCCGAGGTTATTTTACTTGGAGTCTCCCGGTCTGGTAAGACTCCAATTTCAGTTTACCTTGCGACCCAAATGGGAATCAAGGCTGCCAACTATCCACTTGTTGCAGAAGATCTCGACTCCTATCGCTTACCCAATGAAATTGTACGCAACAAGGCTAAAGCAATTGGCCTCTCCACTAACGCTAAAACGCTCCATTTTGTCAGGGAAAAGCGATATCAGGGAAGCAGTTATGC
Source organism: uncultured Desulfocapsa sp. (assembly GCA_964621915.1). Taxonomy (GTDB): domain Bacteria; phylum Desulfobacterota; class Desulfobulbia; order Desulfobulbales; family Desulfocapsaceae; genus Desulfocapsa. The sequence goes on from CAZUPS010000018.1 coordinate 38,175, forward strand.
GAAACTTGGTACCTGTTCCGGCGAACTCAACCAGGCAAATCAGATTTTTTTAAATTATAATATCCCAATAATCATATCTGATGGAGGATCCATTGAAGAGACAGCAACTCAGGTAGCGCAACAATTATCACTTAAGCGACTACCACGTCTCTAAACTCAGTTAAGGAACACCATGCAATTTATAGACAATATCCCCATGGCAGGAATCCTGCTTCTCTGCGTCCTACTCGGTTTCGCGCCCTTTGTACCGGAACCACATATTGTAGAAAAGCTCAGAATGCTCAGCCAGGGAACACTCAAAAAACCTTTGGATATTTTCGATCTTCTCTATCATTCAGCACCTTTTATACTGCTTATTATCAAGCTTATCCGGATGAGGAATTAAACAGTTATGGAAGACACAACAGAATTTTCAAAATGCCCCTGTTGCAGTGAAAAACTATTCAAGGACTGCTGTAAACCTGTTATTGAAGATCACAGCAAAGCCGTTACTGCAGAACAACTTATGCGTTCCAGATACACTGCCTTCACCCTTTCAGACAATCAATATTTAATGGATAGCTGGGCTGCAGAAACGCGTCCCGAAAGTGCTCAGATAGAAGATTCTGGTATCCAATGGTTGACGTTGGAAGTCCTTAACTGTGAGAAAGGCGGAGAAAAAGACAGTGACGGATTGGTCAATTTTAGCGCACGGTTTCTTAGCTCTGGCCATCTCTGCAGCCTCCACGAGAAATCGAGTTTTATTAAAGAAGATGGACTCTGGTACTACCTTGATGGAGAGACACGATCTGACACAGCAAAGATTGGAAGAAATGCTCCCTGTCCATGTGGGTCCGGAAAAAAATATAAGCGATGCTGCTGTTAGAGAATGGAACGCTTACGCTTTAGCCGAGAAGGCGCTTGCTATAATCACTTAATCTCTTGATAAGAAGCCTGCGTTCGTTTCCGATTAGTTCTTTTTCAGTCATCACGATCTCAAGATAAAACAGTGTTAACCCTGAATAGGAACTGGTTGGATGAATCGTCAGCCACCGTTCTGCATCATCGTCGGCAAAAGCTCTTTCCACGACTTCAATAACGAGAGTATCATTCTCCTCTCTTGCCCACTGAATAACCTTATCAAAAAGATGCTCCTCTTTGATTTTTCGGTATTCAGCTCGTTTAATCATAAATTCAGCTCCCTGCATGGACTCTCCTGTTTCGTATTAAAATACCGGGTTATAATCAAAGAAGTGATTAGTGGTTAAATTACGATAGGTTCGGGTTTCACTTCTTGCTATAAATGAATTTGTTACAGCCCCGGTTGAGGTGAATCTGACGCCTTCAAGGAATTCCCCGTCGGTCACCCCGGTTGCGGCAAAAGATATTTTACGGGAATTGATCAGATCCTCAACCCTGAAAACCTTCTCAAAATCACTAATTCCAAGAGCCACGGCCTTGTCCATATCCGTATTAGAATCGTATGAAATTTTTCCTTCAAGGTATCCACCAAGACACCTGATGGCCGCAGCAACCACTGTTCCTTCCGGGGCATAACCAAACCCCATATAGATATCAGCCTTTTCCCCATTAATAGCAGCAAGGCAACCGGATATTTCACCCTCTTCTATAAGTTTAATCCTGGCACCACAACTTCTCACTTCGTCAATCAAACCCTTATGTCGTTTACGGTTAAGAATACAGACCGTTACATTTTCCGTATATTTTTTCAGAACCCGTGCCACTCGTTTGACATTGGCAGTAGGCGACTGGGTAATATCTATTACTTCGCCAACTTTGGGACCAACTACAATCTTATACATATGAAGATTGGGAATTGACTGAATTGAACCATCTTCGGCGATTACCGTATAGGAGGTGGAGTTGTTCCGGCCATCTGCAGCAGCATGCTGTGCTTCAAGGGCCACCACCATTAAATCCATATCGGGACCACCTTCACCAAGGCTCTGCGGAAGGCTGCAAATTTCGTCTCGATCGGAAAAACGGTCATTGATTACATTCCCGTTAATCATCAACCTGTTCAACGTTTTGATTATCGCCTTTCGGGCCTGGTTGAGGATATCATCATGATTGCCAAGCCCCTGAATACGAGCTGCGGTAAGTGCCGCAATTTCAGTGGCCCTGACAATTTCCATTCCATAATTAATATTCATACATCAACCTTAGTAGGACATTTTAACAAAATTTATATAGATGCTGTAATAGATCTACAAATTCACATTCAGGCACTGGTGAGTTCTCTGATTCTGCTTAGTAAGGCTTCACTCTGCTTTTTCAGCAGGACCCCCTTTGCGGTATCTTTAATTTTCATCGGTTGCCTGAATTCATCGATCAGTTCAATATCAAGAGGTGCAGATTCTAAATTTTGTGCAGCCTCAAGCATCTCTTCAGGGGTGGGAAGAATAATACCAAAAAGCTGGTAGGGAGTATGAACCAGCGCATGACCACGATTATAATATGCTGCAGCAAAGCCACCATCAACATTAATTGCCACACCATCAGAGGAAGCCATTGATAGTCCCTTTGTATAATCAACGGGAGTGTGGCCAAAAACTACTCGCTGTATACCAAACTCCTCCTGCATTTTTTTCTTAAAGGAATCGGTTCGCATGTTTTTCTTCCAATAGAGCGTCTTTTCACCATGACTCTTCTTTTCAAGCAAAAAATATCTTTCAAAGGTCTTCATGGCATGTTTTCCAAAGAACGGCGATTTAGGTCCACACCAGAGGTAGAAAAACAGAGCCTGATCCTCTTTTTCTTGCAACGTTCCCTCGACATACCTCTTCCCTACCCGCTCTATTGTCTGCTGGATAAAATCAAGCAGGTCACGACCACTTCGTCCCAGGAATTCTTCAAATTCACCGTCGGCTCTCGACGGTACGAGTGCGTGAATATTCAGACTATTATTATGAATATGGTAGGTTTTCCCTTTCTTAAAGAAATAACTAAGAAGCCGCTTAAGCTTGGTATTGGTGGTAAACTGTTGGGTCAGATCATCAATAACAGCCTGTTCTTCAATGGTAAGTTTTGAAGGATTGTCAAAATCGATGGTTGGAAAATGGCTATCATTCAAGCCATCTGTCTCTCCGGTCTTTAGCATTGTAGCCAATCGATCCAACCACAATCTGGACTCCATTTCATATTCTGGGAAGTCACGAATGGTCTGTTCTTCAAGCTTAAACTGTATAACGGCAAGAGCTTTTTCCATACTCTTTCCCCTATCTGTTTTTGCCTTTATCCTGCCACCGATCTTATCGACCTGATATGTTATTTCGGCGAATTCCACTAGCATGGAACTATCAATAGAGAGTCTTTCCAGCAATTCAAAATGATCATAGCGGCTTGTAATACGCATTGCCTCGGCAACAAGAGATTGGTGCCCGGCCACTGCTCCCATCCATAAAATATCATGGTTGCCAAAAACATAATCAACCATATCCCTGTAGGCCGGTGAGGAGAGAATTCGTATGATTTTATCAGGCTGAGCACCTCGATCAAAGATATCTCCGAGTACAAGGATACGATCCAGCAGAATCTGCCTGATACTGTGGGCCAAATGACTGATCAATCTCTCTGACAAGACAGCTTCTTCAAAGACCTGATCCGGGACCGGGAGACCCGAAATCAAACGTTTAATAGTATTTCGAAATTCAGGAGGGAACATATCCTTGGTACGATGCCGAATATTAGACAAACGATACTTGAGGATCTCGACAAGACAAAAAATCACATCTTGAGTATCCATCAAAATAGCATCTTCAACAAAATACTCTTTTTTACGGATAATTTGGGTGAGATATTGGATTTTGTCAACACTGAAGGTATTAGGAAGCGCTTCACTGCATGTCTGATACAACATCCCAAACCGACCTCGAAGGATCGCCATAAAACGATCTCCTTCGCCATGAAGATCACTTATCCAGAGGGTAACGGGAATATTTGAGTTCAGCTCATTTTCCAATTGCAGTAACTGCTGAGCAAGTTTATCCAGCTCATTAGTCTGCAGGCGAAAACGTTCTTCCTTCATGCTACAACTCCTTTTCTTTCAAAAACTGTAACGTGTACCACAACAATATCAGTGGCCATATACTTCCGAGGGAACAATTTCAAAATCGCTGGCTCCGGGAGGTTGCCAATAAAGTGTTAAACGAGCAGTCCCTTTTCTTTGAAAATACTTTACCGCCACCGGATACCAACCAGCAGCTGTAATGGCAACGACTCCAATATCTGAGAGACGATCTCCATGAACCGCGGGATCAAACACAACAATTTCTCCATTTACCGCGACCTGAACGCCATCGTTTGACATTGCTTTGAAACGATAATTACCGGATTTTTCCATCTTCAGATAACCGGTCATAAATACTCCGACACCTTTTGGACGCCTGCTGTCATATATATTTTCATCGGTAAAAGTGTGATCAAGCTGAAGAACGGGTGTCCCAGGTACTCCTTCAGAAAGCATCACAGCACCGGTTGCCATCTGATTGAGATGACGATAAAAGGCATATCTATAATAAATAGCCAACCCCTTACTCATGGAAGAATCTACGGGTAAGACATCAACACCAGAAAGCATTACTTCTTGCTTGCTATGGCAACCAGGCAGCATGAGTACAAGCAGTGTTAAAAAACTATAATGGAGGAATAAATAACGAAATTTCATATAATTCACCAAACCCCTGTTATTCCTGAGTGCGTTCGAAGGCAAGCTGTTCAGCACTCATATTCCAAAACGGTGTGCCATCTTTAGTGAGGCGGACCTTAAACTGGTAATGTTCACCTTTTTTTACCTTGGAAGCAAGAAAAACATCTTCTCCATCAATTTCAGCCCAACTCCCTTTGATTTTCACCCTGTCTCCTCTTTTAATCCCGGTATCTTTAGGAGTGGCAAAAGAGACTGGACACAGATGAACATTAATTGTATCGCCATCATCATCAAGCACAAGAACAGTTGCTTTAGACATCCCCGATAAGGGCGTAACTTTTTTGAATTTGAGCACTGTGCCTCTCAGTTTATCAAGCTCACGAGGATTATAGAGTTTATTATACTCATCATCATTTCCCCAGCCTTTCATATCCTTTGCAGAACCAGCATAAAGAGAAGATATATGGAGGGAAGACATAAGAGAAACCACAGTACAGAAAAGAAACATCTTTTGGAAAAGAGACTTCATAAGGAATATCCACCAATATATTGAACTTAAGATACAGGGTTCCCCCCTGCGTTAAAAAGATACTATTTAATATATATAGCTCTGATGGGTATGGCAAGTGTTATGCACTGTACGGAAAGCGATTTGAATTAGTATTCTTTAGAATAATACGGAGTTGGATGGTTTGATGGGTGTCTTAATCACCAGGAAAGGTTCCTGAATTCGGTACAATTACTCTCCCCTTCGGCTTGTGACTGGTCTTCTATCCAATGGTTCACACAAGACAAACATATCAAAATAAGTTGGGGAGAGTTCTTTTTTTTCAGTATTACGGTTTAATATAGGCAAAACCGTCTGCCTGCAGTTCAATTAAGCCAACAACACCAGCTGGAATAATCTCACAGCCTTCAAACAGTTCTTCCTCAGGAATATCGAAGAGCTTTAATGCTCTGTCACAGATCTGAATGCGAACACCGGCAGCCTTAATTTGCCTAAGCTTTTCCATAAAAATATACATCTGGTCACCGGCAAGTAATGCAACTCCAGGACCTGTAACCAACAAAATCAATTCTAATTCCTTCCCCTCCAGTGCCTCAAGGGTATTGGTTATATTACTTAACCCAAGGTTAAAAATAAGTTCGTCTTCAAGGTCTATATGGATTACCGCTTTATAGCGCATGGTGGCTTCCCTTTATCTGCAATTTCTGAAATGTTTTAAGACTATCCTCAATGACTCGCAGCATGAGGATGAGGATCGGTTGTTTTTAGATCTTTGGGTTGAAAGTGACAGGAATTACACATGGTATTTGATGCAAAAGCAGTTTCACCATCATGGCAAGCGCCACAGGATTCCCCTTCAGCCAAAGCACTCATCGTCTGGCCGCTTTTAGGAGTTACCCCACGCTGCATTGCAAAGATATCATCATGGCAAGCAGCACATTCGAGACCAGCTTGTTCTGTGTGCACCCGATGGTCAAATATCACATTGATGGGTTTATCCATAATTATTGGACTTTTGGGTCCATATTTTTTCGAGTCGTAATCCTCTGTAGCTACAGCATTATTACTATACAAAAAACCGGTGATCAGAATGGACAGACAGATAGTCCTATGGAAATATTTGTTCATTTGGTTCTCCTATAATTCAAAAAAAGTTTCAACTTCGCCCCCACTGTTTCCGGTCAAGTTGCGAAGCTTCTAAATATTACCATTCCGGTTCTCTGGTTTTTATGATTTATGCTCAAAAAACAATTTATTTTATAAAGAGCACCCACCACCTTCCAACCCGATTGTTTGTACAATATCCAACGAGCGAAAGTACCACATTAATAGCGAACACGTGAACTTACAGTACAATTATTTCAAGGCCTGTCAAGTTTCTTTTTTCCTCCAGGTTCCTATCCACTAAAATTCACATGACGAACCATTAAAAAGTTTGACATTCGACACCCACATCATTACTGTATTGTGTATATGTTAGTTTTGTTTCGAACTATTATTGTTTTTATCAAAAAATTACAACGTTTTCCACTACCTTCAACTATGAACAACAAAAGTATTTCAGCCTCCCCTCCCATCTTGGCATCGAATACCATAGGTGTGGTCAACTATTCTGCACTCGCGATATCTCATGATCAAACTCAATATATAAATTATAGAGAATTACATTATAAACTGGGCCACATAGTGCCCATAACAGAAGGAGATTACAATGTTTCAAGTAGACGTAGACAAAGACAAATGTACAGGTTGTGAAGAGTGTATCAACGGTTGCCCCGCATCTGTACTTGAACTTGTTGATGAAAAATCAGAACCGGTTGAAATGGACGAATGTCTTGGGTGTGAAACATGTGTTGAGGTTTGCCCAGAGGGAGCAATCACAGTTACTGAGGTGTGACGAAGAACAACCAGCAGAAGAGGGTATACTATGAAAAAAATCAAAACTATTCTTTACGCAACTGATTTGTCAGAAAGTGCCAAATCCGCACTCAGTTGGGCAATGAGTCTTGCTGAAAAGTATGATGCAAGTATCTCCATTATCCATATCATTCCGGATATGATTGAAGAAATGTCGGCATCAATGGGATATGACTTACTTTCTCACTATAAGGTTGATCAACTTGAGGATCTCAATAGCGAGAGTCAGAACGACGCTAAAGATGCCATTAAGGAACGTATCAAAAGCGTCTGTGAGGAAATGAAAGAAGATTTCCCTAGCTGCAGAATGGATTTCAATCGGATTATTATCAAGGCTGGCCACCCTGTCAAACGTATTATTGACACTGCCACCGAGGGTGCATTTGATCTTGTAGTTATGGGTAGCCATGGACATGGATTACTGGACAATTTACTTCTTGGTTCTGTTGCCCGTGGTGTTGTTCAAAAATGCACGATTCCTGTTCTCACAATCAGACTGGCGACTGACTAACATGACGTTTTAAGAAAATACCCCATTTTCACTAAAACAATCCTCCTAGCATGTTATCGCCACCTTCTGTGACGATAACATGCTCACCAGGTTCTTGTTTGAGGAACGAATGCTATGACTGATCTCAAAACACCATATTTTCGTAACTTAATTCTCGACAGTATACCAGTTGCCATGGTGACCATGGATTCAAACTTTGCCATTACTTCATTTAATAATCTTGCAGAGCATCTAACAGGATACTCCGCAGCTGAAGCCATTGGCCAACCCTGTTATAAAATTTTACATAGCAGTAAATGTGATACGGAATGTCCCCTGCAAACTGTCCAGGAGTATAGGGAATCTGCAACCGGCCTGGAGGCAGAATTTATCAACCGGTTCCATGAACATATCCCCGTGCGTATAGGCACTGCTGCCGTAGAAAATAACGGTGGGGACTTTATTGGATACCTTGAAGTTATAGAAGATATTTCCAGAGAAAAAGCACTTGAACGGGAAAAAAATAACTTTCAGTTTATGGTGGCCCATGACATGAAATCCCCGCTGGTTGCCATGCAGGGGTTGATAAAAAGAATTCGTGAACATCATAAGGATATGTCAACGGAAAAGCGCGATGAATATCTTAAAATCATCAGTGATGCTGGAGAACAGATAGAAACACAGGTTGCTAATTTTCTAGAATATTCTCGCCAGGTCAATAATAAAATCAAGCTTACCCTTGAGTATATAGATCTTCCACATCTGATAACACAACTTATAGAGAGACATACAACAGAAGCGGCAGAACGCAATATTACCATACACACAGAATACCAACCGATAAAACGATTCAAAGCAGATTTAAGACAACTGCAAAGGGTCTTTGAAAATCTACTTGATAATGCGATTAAATTTTCTTTACCGGCCGGTAACATAGTCTTTTCGATTGAAGAAACCGATAAGGAAGTGATTATTCAAATTAAGGATTGCGGCCCAGGTATTCCCACGGATGAACTTCCTTTTATTTTTGATGCCTTTCATCAGCACAAATCAAGCAACACCGGACACGGCCTTGGATTAACCGCAGTCAAAGCAATTGTACAGGAACATGGCGGAAGGGTAGCAGTAAAAAACAGCACTTCCCAGGGCGCTATTTTTTCTGTCCGACTCCCCAGGAAAGGATAGTTGTTTTCATAATGCGTTATATAAACTTTTACCCCTCATTCAAATGGGAAATGTCCTATGACTAAACTCTCTTTTCACCGCGAACAGGTTGGAGAAACGATAGACCAGCTGCGTGATCTAATCAACAAATTACAAATCCTCGAAAATGAGTATGCCAAACAGGAAGAGACTCTGTTTATTATCTCGGAATTTGCAAATGACTGGGAATACTGGCAGGCGCCAGATGGTCATTATAAATACGTTTCCCCTTCCTGCAAAATTGTAACTGGCTATTCCCCCCAGGACTTTTACGACGACCAGAACATATTGCAAAAAATCATAGCAACCGACAACTGGGAGAAATGGAAGGAACACAGTCACAGTATGGAAAAAAACGGACTGGTAAATCCAATTGAATTTAAGATATTTACCAAAGAAGGCAAATCCAGATGGATCCACCATATCTGTCAAACAGTTACCGCCAAAAATGGTGAGAATATTGGAGTACGTGGCAGCAACAGAGATATAACCGAGCTAAAACAATTGCAGGATAAGCGCACACATATGGCTGGTCATGATATGTTAACCGGACTCCCTAATCGCTCCTTGTTTCTTGAACATCTAAACCAAACGATCAAGAAGGCCAAACGAAATTCAACCCGATTTGCCGTCGTTTTTATTGACCTTGATGACTTTAAATCAGTCAATGATACCTTGGGCCACGAAGCTGGTGACACTGTCCTAAAAAAACTTGCAAATACCTTGAGGGGAGTCACCCGGGAGAATGATATTGTTGCCCGTTTGGGAGGTGATGAATTCGTTGGCCTCTTTGACGTCAGTCACAACACGGATGTCGCAGTTATCAAAAATAAAATATTTGGTGATGTCAGCAAAGAAATCCATTGTTCAACCTATAACCTCACAATTCATTATAGTTTGGGAGTAAGTGTTTACCCAACTGACGGCACAAGTGTGGACACACTTCTGAAAAAAGCTGACCGGGAAATGTATAAACAGAAAAAAATTGATAAAGCAAGACGCTATAGAAACCAATGACAACAACAGCTGAGAAGATCATAGATTCTGCTAACGATGACCCAGTGGAACAAATTTTAGGATACAATAATAACCTGCTTATCAGAGATCTCTTTGAAATCATGAATGAGGTGCTTGCCAATAGAGATATTTCCACCTACAAACATACCCTACGAGTTGCTCAGATAGCTAATGCTATTGGAAAAGCGATGCATCTGTCCGAAGAGGAATTAACTATTTTAGACCTTGGCTGTCTGGTCCATGATATAGGAAAAACAGCAATCCCGGATGATGTATTACTTAAACCTGATCTGTTTAATGATCAGGATCGTAGAATTATGGAATTTCATCCGCTTATAGGAGCAAAACTTTTCGCTCCGAGACTTCATGACGATCGCATTACAAATATAATACTCAGACATCATGAGAGACTTGATGGCAGTGGTTATCCACAGGGACTGCTTGCCCCGGAAATTGACACCCTGTCCCGCATCGCAGCAGTTGCCGACGAGTTTGAAGCACTAACCAGTAAAAGACCCTACAAATCCCCCTTTTCAGTACATACTGCCATTGGGATTCTTCAATATGAGGCGGAAAAAGGTGCCCTGGACATTAAAATTGTAGAAGGTCTAAAAAAGATAGCTGATTCTCTTATTCTTCAGGATGTAACCATGCAGCCGACTGGAAATTTCATGGAGGAAATTGAACATTTTCGAAGAGATACCTTTTTCAGAGACACATTAAGTGAACTCTACAATTATCGATATCTCCTTGTTCTCGATGATTTAAAAGTTCTGGGGGAAACCGATACCACAGGCTATTTATTGCTGTTGGTCAATTTCAGAGGGATGGGACGTTTTCAAGTGGATAACGGTGTGATCGTTGCTGGTCAGGTTCATGATGAGATCGGACAGCATTTACGGGATACAGTTTCAAGATATCGTGAAAAACGGTTAAACTATGACGGTTCAGTAATGCTGTTTCGCAAACACTGCGATTATATGATATATGCCGAAGAAAACAGTGAGGGAGCCCTTGATGATCTTATCAGCCAACTGAAACAAAAGGTTGGTCAGACGCGTAAAGAATGGGGCGTTGAGGCAAATTGCTATCGTGTCTGGTTCCCACGAGACACCTCAATTGAGGATGCGATGACACGACTTTTTTCCCTTCAGGTTCAAGATGCAGAAACCTGCAAAACAATATAATGTAGCGACTCTATTCATATTTATTACTACCACAAGGAGAGATCATGGAAAACAGAAAATTCACAGTGATAATAACTCTTGGCCTTTCTTTGTTACTTCTCATCCTCTCAGCCCCATGTGTTTTCGGACAGAAAATGAAAATTGCCGTTCCTTCAAACAGCTCCGACGAGAAGGCAATTATCAGTAATGAGATGGGCCGAGCCCCATTTTTTCTCCTTTTTGATGATTCCGGAAAATTCCTAATAGCCTTGGGAAATCCTGCAAGACACCAAAAAGGTGGCATCAGTCGAACCGTTGCTGCCCTACTTACTGAAAACAATATCAGTGTGGTAATTGGCAACTCCATAGGCGACAAAATGAAAAATGCTCTCATCGATCATGATATACAGTTTATCAAAAGGAATGGATCTGTTTATAGTAGTGTTGCAGCCATAACCAAAAAATAGCCTCCCCCAAACGCCCAGGCTTATCCGACAAATCACGAAACCATGGCCCAGCAAAAACCAGCACTTCGTGCTATTCTTTTTCCACTACTGCTTGCGGTGGTGATCGGCGCACTCGCTGGTCTCGGGGCAGTTTTCTTTCGCTGGCTTATAGAAATCTTCATAAACCTTTTCTGGCCTGGAAGTGGAGGTTTTGTAAATCAGTATGAACAGGCATCAGTTCTCTGGCGTGTTGGTATTCCAGTTCTTGCAGGATTTATCCTTGGCCCATTGCTCCATTTTGTTGCACCGGAAATTCGTGGTCCCGGAGTACCGGAAGTTATGGCCTCCCTGGCCCATCGCGATGGTATTATCAGACATCGTGTCACCCTGGCCAAGAGTTTTGCCACCGCTACCTTTATTGCCTCAGGCTGTTCCGTCGGTCGCGAAGGCCCTATTGTTCAGATAGGAGCTTCCATCGGTTCCTCTCTGTGTCAACTCTTTCGCCTGGGCCCAGATCACCGAAAACTTGCAGTTGCCTGTGGTGCAGCAGCGGGAATTGCCGCTACCTTTCAAGCTCCAATGGCAGGTACTCTCTTTGTAGTGGAAATTCTTCTCTTTGATTTAGAAGTTATCTCATTGTCCAATATCGTTATCGCAGCTGTTACCGGAACAATGGTTTCCCGCTCTTTCTGGAGCGACGGTATTTTATTTCAGGCGCCTCATTTTGTCCTTGGCCATCCTGCAGAATTACTGATTTACCTTTGCCTCGGTTTAATGGCAGGTTTGCTCAGTCTTCTTCTTATGGCTATGATATTTGGCTTTAGCAAAGGATTGGACAGACTCAGGATACCACGGTGGCTTTCTCCTGCAGTAGGTGGCTTGTTTATTGGAACTCTTGGATTGTATCACCCCCATGCGCTTGGAGTCGGTTATAGTGCCATTTCCGAAGTTTTGAGGGGTGATTTCCTTTTCACTTCCGCGCTTATTTTGCTTCTTGCCAAGATAGTAGCCACCAGTGCCTGTATCGGTTCAGGTATGAGTGGTGGTATTTTTGCCCCCTCTCTTTTTCTTGGCGCGATGCTTGGGGCAGTGTTTGGTAATTTTGCCACTCTAATCTGGCCGGATACAGCTATGCTTTCAAGCCATTTTGCCCTTGTTGGAATGGGTGCCATGATTGCCGGTACGACCCTTGCTCCAATCACGGCTATTCTTACTTTGTTTGAACTCACCTATAACTATGAAATCATACTACCATTAATGGTCGCCTGTATTCCTAGCATCATAGTTGTACGATATCTTCATGGTTTTTCTATCTATGAAACAAAATTACTTATGGATGGAATTCGGATAGTCAGAGGCCACGATGCAAATCGATTAAGAACCATGAAAATCCGTGATTATATCTGCATTGAGCACACAATCATTCAAGAAGATGAACCGTTAACCAACCTTATTGATCAGATAGTCAACAGCTCTTTTCCTCACTTTATGGTTACTAATACAAAGAATGAACTGGTCGGTATCCTGACGCTTCGTGATATATTGGCATTTTTAAACCAACAACCCCCGAAGGAAACCTCCATAACTGCATCCGATCTGATGACTCGCACTCTCTCCACGGTAAGCGAAGATGGAAGCCTGGAAGAAGCATTTCATTTATTCAGCAATCACCATTTTTCTTTCCTGCCAGTTATGTCACACACCAACAAGCAGAAGGTTGTTGGATGCCTCAAAAAAGACGACCTTATTACTGCCTACAATCAACATGTTCTTAAAGACCATTGTTATCCAGCGACAAATCTGGTCTGCCATCTTCGAAAGAATAAATAGGCCTTCCCATCGCCCTTCAGTAGAGCCTTCTTCAAAAAATCATCGCATAAACACCCCTATCCGCAATATTTGAAACACTTTCGTTGAGCAAAAGCCACACTTATCACCCCATATACAACAGATCTGTCCCTGATTGTAACACCAGACACAAAACCGTTCCATTCTTATTCATACTTTCGTAATAAGACTTAATTCTATATTATCAGCACATTACCTAACTTAATAATTTTTATTAAGACAAGTTCTCATAACTGGCACGGTTGGTGCTAATTAAAAAGTAAGAAAACGAAAAACATCATAAATTCAGCTCTATATGGAGAACACCATGACTTCTAATAACCAAATAATTAGTAATCCTCAAATTGATGCCACTGACGAAACAACCAAATTTGCACTTGGCGTAGCAATGACCGGTGCAGCTCTTATTGGTATCTGGGGTACCATCTGTCTCGTCAGTGCCATGGTCAGCATGGGACCACTGAATGTTATTCAGGGGTATGTCACAGCGGTAATCGGATGACGGATCAATTGAAAAATTTTAAGACCTATTCTAATCGGGAAAATATCATGCAAGAAAATACTTCAAAAACAGGATCAAGAATACTCTTAGCGGCTGGATTAATTATGTGTGTCTGGGGTGGAGCTGCACTTACCAGTGCCCTTTCAACTGTTGGTTGGTCCGTCAGTGAACTTGCTGGCCAGTATATGGTAGCAATCGGAATGGTGAAGCCTCTTCACACCCTTGTTGACTATTATACCCATATCAAGGGAATAGAATATCTCCTCTGTGTAGCCTTCTTTGTTGCCTTTCCGGTTTTTTTTAAATTTGTTAACAGAGCACCACAAACTACAGCAGTAACAGACTAAAATACTCTGCAAAACCTTTTTATCCGAAGCCAAAAGCCACCTTCCAAACAATGCTTATTAATGGAATGGAGGCTTTTTTTATTTTTACTTTTCAGGAATGGAACGCATTGCTGCAAATTTAGGTTCGTGTAGCGGCAGTAGAATATCGGCCTGTTCCTTGATACGGAGCATTATATCATAGGCTTCATTAACATTAATATGGGTTCCGGGTGGAATGACTTCCATCTCCATGGCAGTAATCTGTTTTGGTGGATAAAAATTTTCAAGTAAACAGCAAAACCCTGTTATAATCGCTTTTCCTTCTGTGGTATTAATTTCAACAGACAACCCGCCTGCTGTATGTGCCGGAGTATGAATCACTCGAATCCCAGGAACAATTTCGCAATCCCCGGTAACGGTTTCTATCTGGTTATTTTCACTGATTTCATAGATAAAATCCTCGAGATACCTAAAATCCAGTGGATGCGGATCACGTATATGCTGTAATTCTAACTCATGCACGTAGACTTGAGCATTAATACATTTGTAATCATTTTCACAGTGATCATTATGGAGATGAGTATGTATCACGATATCAATATCTTCGGGCTTAAGTCCCCACTGCGCAAGTCCCTCCTCAAAGGTTACTATCTTCCCGCCAACAGCCTTTTCCCTGTCCTCTGACTGTATAGGATGCATTTCACCAGTATCAACAAGAATTTTTTTATCCCCTCCTTCAATATACCAACAATAAATCGGGATAGTATAGGAGTCGCCGTAATCATGTTGATAGGTCATCATACCTTTATCGAATACTTTAGTGCCCATTACCATGGGATGGAGAGTAAAAGTTGTCATATGCACCTCAGGACTGGATTTTTTGAATAAAATTCCTTATAGTTGTTCCGCAGACAATGCTTCTATCCGAATGCTCAAGATATTTAAAGAATACCTTAAATACATTCATATTCAACTTTTTTCTACAATTTTTATTGTTCTTATACTCATATGAAAACCTCTCTTAAACTTGACCGGCCTGACCTTCTCGCTTCAATTTTCTTTCCTCGCAGCTGTCCCAGGAGTCCTTTACCTAAAGGGGCTATTGACGTAGATATTGAGGTAGAATCAGAAATCATCATAGGCTCCAGATTTTATATCCACGATCCTGCCAGTCCCAATATCATTTTCTTTCACGGCAATGGTGAAATCGTTTCGGACTATGATGATATAGGCCCGCTGTACAACCATGCAGGAATGAATCTATTGGTTACCGATTATCGTGGCTACGGCTGGAGTGGTGGCAGCCCCACTATTGCATCTATGTTGAGCGATGCCGAGGTCCTTTTTACTGAAATTCAGAACTGGTTAGAATTCAATAAATACAGTGGCAATCTTTTTATTATGGGGCGTTCCCTCGGTTCAGTTCCGGCAATAGACCTTGCAACCAGACATGAAAACGATATTAAAGGTTTAATAATTGAAAGCGGAATAGCTGATACCCTTCCTCTTGCCAAATCATTGGGAATTAGCACCGATGGCCTTGATTTTACAGAAGACGATGGTTTTCAAAATATTCAAAAAATTGAAAAAATAAAAACCGCTACCTTTATATTTCACGGAGCACTCGACGAAATAATCAATGCCGCTGAAGCCGAAAAATTACAATCTTTCAGCGGTGCTCGTACAAAGGAATTTGTTGTCATCCCCGGTGCCACCCATAACACCATGATTACTACCGGAGGCAGACTCTACTTTGAAACCATTAAAAATTTTGTCGACAAAGTCACGGGCGTAACCAACTGGCGTCGTCGAAGAAAAACTACAAACAACTATTCCGCGGAGTAAGCATGTTGCAAATAAGAGTGTTCAAAAATCTTTCTTTTCTCCCCTTTCTCTTTACAGCGATACTGAGCACTTTTCTCCTCAGTTCCTGTGTTTCGACAAACAACGGACCGAAAACGATTCACATTGCCTCAAATCCCAAGATTATACGAGTTGGGGTGTCGACCAATGCTCCTCCTCTGATTTATACCAAAAACAACAAAATCACCGGCCTTGAAGCTGACTTTGCCAAAAGGCTTGGAAAGTTTACCGGTAAAGAAATCAAATTTATAGAATTGCCATGGAAGGAACAGATAACAGCCCTTGAAAACAACCAGATTGATATCATCATGTCTGGAATGTCCATTACCCAGGCAAGGGAATATAGAATATCTTTTGCCAATCCCTACCTCCGTTCCGGGCAGATTCTTCTGGTCCGTCTTGCTGAAAAAGCCAAGTTTGTCACTGGCATTTATTCCTTAATGAACTCCAGCTATGTTATCGGTACAATTAAGGATACCACGGGAGATCTCTTTATTACAAAGACCATTAACGGGGTTAAAGTAAAATCATTCTCAAAATCTTCAGAAGCTGTAAAAGCGCTTATCAACAAAGATATTGATGCCTTTGTTTACGATGCCCCCATGGTTTGTCACTATGCTGCCATAAATGAAAGTAACAAACTCAGCCCGATTTTAACCCTTGCCACCGAAGAATATATCGCCTGGGGAATTCGCAAAGAAGACCATAAACTGCGTAGTCAGGCCAATGCGCTTCTTCAGCAACTGAAGGAGCAGCACGAATTACCTCGCATGATACGAGCCTGGGTTCCCTTTATGTAGCAAAATCATGAACCTTTAAAAATAAGCAGCCATGAAACAAAAAACAAATAAACGGGAAGACTATCTCAGTTGGGATGAATATTTTATGGCCGTAGCGCTTTTGTCGGCCCAACGCAGCAAAGATCCTTCAACCCAAGTAGGAGCCTGTGTAGCAAACGACAGCAATAAAATTGTTGGAGTTGGATATAACGGGTTTCCCTGGGGATGTCCCGATGATGAACTCCCCTGGGCACGAGAAGGAGATTACCTGGATACAAAATACCCCTATGTGTGTCATGCTGAACTCAACGCGGTATTGAATGCCACAACTCAGAACCTGAAGAACTGTAGGATTTATGTTGGACTCTTCCCCTGTAATGAATGCACCAAGGTAATCATCCAATCTGGTATTTGTGAAATCATCTATCTTTCCGATAAGTATGCTGAGAGTGATTCTGTAAAAGCTTCCAAACGAATGCTGGATAAATCAAAGACAGAATACAGACAGTTTAAGGGGCATAACAAAGAAGTGGTTATTAAACTCTTTAGCGATGATTAATAACTCGCAGGCACGTTAATGTTCGTAGCCCTGAAATGATATTTCCTCGGTTTCACCATCCTTTCTTTGTAGAAAAACGCCTTGTCCCGCACGAATTTCACCAATTTTCATTAGTGTATCGGAATACGTCTCAAGCTCTTTAAGAAATTCTGCCTCTACGCCATTCTTCACTGTAAATACCAGTTGATAATCCTCACCCGACCGCAAAATCAGACTCTCAACATCAACCTCTAAAACTGCAGCAGCAAGGGGAAGTTCAGGAAGAAACGGAAGAGCGTTCGCCTCAACATATGCGGACACCTGAGACGCCTTGCAAATATGTGCAAGATCAGTGGCTATGCCATCGGAGATATCCTGCATGGCTGTAACCATACCACTTGCAGCAAGCTTCAACCCAAGTTCTACTTGAGGAGCAGGGTCTAAATGAGCAGCAAGGAGGACCTCTAATCCGTCAAAAAGAACTTTGTTTTGAGGATTCTGTTTATTGCGTAACAGTTGTAATCCCGCCCCCGCAGAACCTAAGGTGCCGCTCACCCATATCGAATCACCTGGTCCAGCGGTATTTCGGTAAATAGCTCCGGTTGGCGCAGGTTCTCCAAGAACCGTCACTGTGAAAACCAGTTCTTTGGCCTTTACAGTATCACCGCCAATCAAAATACAATCAAATTCATGAAGAATTTCAAGGACTCCATCAAGCCAGCTCGAAATCCATTCCCATTCAAGATCAGCAGGTAAACAAAGTGACAGCAGGATAAACCTTGGGGTCCCTCCCATGGCTGCAATATCACTTAAATTGACAGCAATGGATTTTCTTCCAAGTAAATGTGCTGAGTGAAAACCACGATCAAAATGGATTCCATCAACAAGGCTATCGGTTGAAATCAAAAAAGGCCCGGGAGCAACCACCTCACAACAATCATCACCGATGGATTTCAGCAGTCCCTTATCTTTTTTCTTACAGGATTTACGAATCTTTTCTATCAGTATTCGCTCAGACCAGGCAGCCACTATTTAACTCTTTTCAAAAAGGATGTGTCTTTCTTAACAGCAGCCGAATCTTTTTTAGGAGAGGCATCTGGTGGATTTTTCTCGATGGATGGAGCAAAAGTTACTGCCTTAATAAAACGCTCCTCTCCCCCCATGGTAAAAATCTCCATTCCGGTCATCTGTGCGGTCCGCAATGTCCAAGTTGTCTCCTGTGGGGGAACTGTCAAAAAAGTGAGACTGACATGCCACCATTCATCCTTCCGGGTGCTATCACGTTCTATGTCAGTAACTAATGCATACACTAGCATCTGAGGTTCTTTAGCCACAATAAGGACCAGATCCCCAATATCGGTTGTCTCTTTAAATGGTACAATTTGTTTTAATTCTGTAACAAGCTTTTCCATATTCTATATCCAATTTAACTAGTAATTATTCAGCAAGTACCTGAAAATTGGCAAAACGCTGAACAGTTACTTTAATTATAGGGTTTTACTGTATAACGGTTGTGGTTGACTCAAGAACGATGCTGTCTTTTGTTATAATAGATCGAGAACCGAGTTGAGTATACATTGCAATCCCATCAAGAAATGGAAGAAGAAGCTGGTTAACCGAAATATCAGCATTTCTGGCAACTTCCGGCCCTTGTAAAACAGCCATGCTTCCACCCCATACGGCAAGATCCTTTAGGGCATCGGCGAGTTTGGCGATATGAATATAGGTCGCTGAATTATTATCTTTAAGCAACCCTTTTCCCACCTCTTTCATTGCACTACTATTAATCAAGCTCTGGGCGGAACCAGATCGAACATCTACTATCCGTTGAACAAGATCAATGGAATTTGAAACTAACAGATAATCATCCATCAGGGTGAATGCAGGTTGTAAACCGCCCTGTGGGAATTCCCCCCAATATGAAATTTCCTGTTTTCCATACTCTTTTTTACTCACTGGAATATCAGAATTTTTAAGTAAAATATTAAAAATATCGATAAATTTATCCGGCTCCTTAAGCTGAACCATCACCGTAATCTTTGGCAGAGGAATCCCCTCTCGATCAACATCTTCTATTATCAACGAAAACTCACTATCTATCATTGCAAGTAGTTCCTCAAGTTCCACTCCGGCACTGTCACGCAACTCGTGACGTAATATGTCGAGTGCAACTGGCTGTTGACTGGAAGCATATGAGGAATATATCTCCCAAAACAGTGGCAGGTTAAGTGTGTTGGTCCAGTAATAAAAAAGTGTCTCAGCAGGGACAAGCGGTAAGGTTCGATTCCCTGTCGGTTTCACCTCGCACAACCGGGCGATACGACTATCAAGTTCATCCTTATTGAACAAAATCTCGATCTTATCTCTTACCAGACCATCCTCATGCCATGCGCCATAAGCAGCAGCTCCCCAGCCGTCCCATTCATCGAGAAGCGCAAAAAACTCTACCTTGTTTTCTTCAGAAAGGCTCTCCCCTATCATGCGCCCTTGACGAGATAATGCAGGAATTGATAAGTAGGTGAATAGTTTGGTCCCTTCAAATCGTTTACGTAATTTTTGAAAGTCTTCATTTCCAGAAAGAGTCTCTTTTTTGGTATCATAATGATCGAGGCTTTTTCGAACAAGACGCTCTTCAAACCCTGCTATAATCAGATCTCTCACAGTTGCGGTTGAAAGGGTATTCTCCTCATCAATTTTATATCGGGTTATGGTATGACTACCATATTGAACCTTGCTTTGTTGGACATCTTTGCTGATTACAGGGGCGAGCATTTGCAGAATTTTTGTATTATGGCGTGGTCTGGCAATAAGCAGGAGACGTTCTTCAATAGCTTTTGCCGGATTGTCTGCAGAAAATGATTTTGCCGGAAAAACGGCTATTGAAAATTCCTTCCCTAGAAGCTCATTGAAGCCGGGATCATTCACCACAGAGTTTACTTTTTGCCAGGCTTCTTCAACTTTCAACATGTCTTCGCCTGATTCGCCAAGCTCTGTGGCAATACCTTTATAGTCTATGCGAGCAAGAGTTCGACCCAATCTGCTTTTAGTAAAATCTTGATACATATCAGTAAAGTCAAACTGCTCTCCATAAAAAAGGACATCGGACGGAAGACAGTCAGATGCACTGAGGGTCTTTTCCTGTTGATCTTTTAAAAAGAAAAACAGCCCCAGACCACAGATGATCAGAAGAAAAAATATTCCGATTTTTTTCATAATTATAAACTCTCTTGAAAGTAGTAAAAATTAGCTCTGTTCACTTTAGTGGAATCACTTTTTTATCACTGAACACTACCGAATAGCAAAACAGTGCAACGAACATATCTAGACATAATCAAACAGAAGAATATCAGATACTGCCTGGTTGCTCAAGACACAAATTATACACATACCGTGTAGATGTCATTAAGAGTTACTTATGGTCTATAGACATTGCACCTGCAGAACAACCGGAAGAAAAAAACAGAGGGACACAACAAATTCATTCAATTCTTTGATAACGTGCTCTAATAGCCAGCCAGACATTCTCTTGACGCAGGAACGAATCAACAATATCCGGGTCAAGATGTTGTCCTCTTTCCTGAATAATAATATTTTTCACCTTTTCATGGGAAAAGGCCTCTTTATAACAACGCTCGCTTGTCATCGCATCGTAGATATCAGCCAGAGCCATAATGCGTGCACTAAGTGGTATTCCCTCACCTTTCAGACCTTTGGGATATCCTGTCCCATTAAATTTTTCATGATGATACATAGCTATATCACTAGCTGTTTTCAGATAATGTGATCCGGTTTTTGCAAAAATATCGAGTAGCATATTTCCGCCGATAACAGCGTGTTCTTTCATAATGCTGAACTCTTCTTCGGTGAGTTTTCCTGGCTTATGAAGAATATTATCAGCAATTGCTACTTTACCAATATCATGAAGAGGGGTGACTTGAGCTATTTCTTCAACAAAGGACGAGGTTAAATTGAATTTTTTACAGTTATCGAAAAGGTCATGGGCCAGGAGTGAGGTATAGTGCTGTACTTTTTCAAGATGATATCCCGTTTCCTCACTTCTATATTCAGAAAGCTTGGCCATGGACAAGATTAACTCATCCTGGCTTTCCAGACGAAGAAGCCGAATACCACTTTTAATACGCAGTTGCAGTTCTTCATTAAAAGCTGGTTTTGTAAGAAAATCATCGGCGCCATCGTTCAAAGCTGCAACCACAGAATGTTGCGCTTCATGAGAAGTAAGTACAATAATATAGGTATACCTTGTCTGTTCCTGGCGAATTCGACGAATCAATTCAAAACCGTCCATATGCGGCATATCAAGATCTGTCACCACCAACCGAATATCGGTGTTCACCCTAAATAACTCTAGAGCCTCTTCACCGTTACTAGCCGTTAACACATCATACCCCTGCTGTTCAACCAGCATTCTAACCAACATCAACTGCGCCGAATCATCATCAACAATCAAAACCGAAAGTTTCTGAGAAGAAAGTATTGTCATATCACCTGCCATTATCTTCCTCTGTTATAAGCGACTTGAGGGAACGCGTTAACTGTCTGAAGACAGAAGAATATTCTTCAATATCATTATTTTTTGCAGTGATATAAAGGACTTTTGCAATTTCAATCTGTACATCAAGGCCTAATCCCATAAACGTGCCCTTCATCTTATGGGCCACCGATTCCAAGACCTCGAATTCATCCAGGGCCATAGCCTCTGAAGCCTCCTGTATAGAAAACTTCACAGACCGTACCGATTCATCCAACAGTTCAGTGAGTTGCTGGTCATCCAAAGGATAAACCGTTCGCAGATGCTCCCTAGCCTGACGTTTAAGATCTTCGTCATCACCATTATTATTAATCAATACGTCAATCGTATCCCGAGAAGCGGTTGTATCTTCAAAAGGAACAGATGAAAGGCTTATCTGCTGAAGAATACGATTCACTGCCTCACGGGTAAAAGGTTTGGCAAGAAACTCGTCCATACCTGCTTGTTCACACTGCCTGCGTGATTCATCATCAAGATTACCAGTTAAAGCTATAATCGGTATATGCCCCCCAAGCAGATTGTCGGTTTTCTTACCTGTCCAGTGTGCAAAACTTTTAGATTCCACACCATTTGTTTCGCAATCACGTATGATTTCTGCAGCCTCCAACCCATTGAGGATTGGCATCTGCATATCCATAAAGATAACATCAAATTTGCCCTCTACAAGGTTTTGCAGAGCATCCAAACCATTTTCCGCGACTACCACGGAATGTCCCTGGCACTCTAATAGGAGTGTAACAATTTTTTGGTTAAAAATATCATCGTCCACTAAAAGAACATCAAATTTCACTCTGTATGAGGTATCTAATATTTCACGAATAGTACTGAGAAGCTTACTAGACTCCAGAGGTTTCGTTAGATATGCGGCAAACCCTTCTTCCAGACTCTGCTTGCTGCCCATGGTTTCGCTAAACCCTGTGCACAAAATAACTGGAATATCAGGCCTGAGTGCCATAATTTTTTTGCCAAGAAATTCTCCTGACAAATGAGGCATGGTCATATCTGTGAGTATAAGATCAAATTTCCCAGGATCGTTCCTGAAATAGGACAAAGCCTCAACACTATCCACAAAACTTTTCACAGTATAGCCCTGCAACTGTAGCAACTCTGAAATAACATCAAGAATCTCCTGTTCATCATCCACCAGAAGAATAGTTTCACTGCCACCTGGTATTTCCTGAAGATCAGTTACGACCTCTGGAATCTGTTCGTGACCTGGAAGTAACGGAAAGAAAACTCGAAAGCTGGTTCCACTTCCAGGCTCACTAGAGAGTGAAATATGTCCATCATGGCCCTGTACAATTCCGTGGACGACCGCAAGTCCGAGACCTGTGCCATCTTTATTCTTTTTCGTCGTGAAATAAGGCTCAAAAATCATTTTTTGAGTAGCCTTGTCCATTCCACTGCCGGTATCAGTGATCTTAAGTCGTAAATATTCTCCATCCGGGAGATCAGTCGAAGGGAAGTGTTTGGTTTCTGAGATAACAGTTTCGGTAAGAGAAATTCGTAAACATCCACCTGTCTCCTGCATAGCCTGATACCCATTGGTACAAAGGTTGAGAATAACCTGGTGAATTTGTGTTGCGTCAGCAAGGATCAGTCGATCACAATCGAGTTCATGAGTAATAGCAATCGTTGTGGGTATGGTGGCTCGAAGAAGTTTTATCACCTCTTTTACAACCGTTTCAATTTTTAGAGGCTGTTTCTTCTGCTGTCCTCTGCGGCCAATTGAAAGAATCTGTTCCACAAGATCTCTGGCTCTAAAGGATGCATCCAGCCCAGATTGAAGATAACCATCTAATCTTTTCGGATCTAAATGAGCCGCTTGCGCAAGTTCAAAGTTCCCTATAATGGCAGCAAGAATATTATTAAAATCATGGGCAATACCACCTGCCAGGGTCCCGATTGCTTCCATTTTCTGTGACTGTCGAAAAGCATCTTCGCTTTTTTTGCGCTCGGTTATATCAGTACTCATCCCGATAAGATATTTTTCACCTTCATGCTTAAACAAACTTCCATTTATAAGGTAGGGAACGCGTAGCCCATCAGGAGAAAACATTTCAACTTCAATACTTACCGGTACTCCGCTGGCAAAAACATACTGAATCGACTCAGCAAACTTTTTTCTATCTTCAGGAGCTACACGATCAAGAAACTGATACCCAGCAATATCCTTTTCTTGAATTGCAAGTTTTTCTCTATATCTGTCATTAAAAAGAATAGCTTTCAACTCCTCATTGTACACTACGAAGAGACCTGGAAGGCTATTGATAATGGCATCTGAGAAAACTGTTTCCCGAAGAAGCTGCTCTTCTGTCTGCTGCTGAACAAATACCCCATCCTTTAATCGCCGACGCATCTCATTGAGTGAAGAAACGATTCTGTCCAGTTCATCTTCATGCCCGAGTCTTGATTTTTTTCTATCCAGTTCAAGCTCATGATCCAGAGTAGTGATTTCAAGATTCTCTGCAAATTTTGCAATTTTATTAATGTGTCGATTAAATTTCAGTAAAAATATCCCGAGTATAAATGCACCCGATAAAAACAAAACGATCAATTCCGTTATCAAACTCATGGGAACATGTTGTCGCAACCTGTCTCTCAGACTATCCTGAGTTGCGTAAATAACAACTGTACCAAGGTCAACGGTTCGATCTCTGAACTTTTTGGTAAGGGAAAAACGATTCACAATCATATCTGCAGGTTTTTTTTTAATCGTTCCGCTTTGGAATATATCGCCATAACTGTTTGTAAGGACAACGGCAATAACATCTGGGTAATGCAGAATACTTTCCAGTTGAATATCTATGCCCTCCTGGTCCATATTCCACAAATTCTTAGTAAGAGAATCGGCGTGACTCCTCTCTAGTTCTAAGAGATTTTGATATATTTCATCAAGTTCATTATTGTGAACAAGCCAGAGTTGTAGAGCGGAAAGAAGAAAGGCTACCAGCAGAGAAAAACCGATAACATACCCGACAATACGTAAAAGGAGAGGATACTGTTTTAGAAATGATAATGGCATTTGCATTTTATTGAAAAATCGGAACAAAAAACCGTTCAGATATTCATGTTCCATATTCCTAAGCAGTTATTTTTTCAAACCTTAACGATCCAGACCAAAGTATTCACGGCCCAGGGGATCCCACACAAATCCCCTCTACTCCTACAACTTCAGTTGAATCACAATCAATCTGAATTTCGACAACTTTGCTTCGGTCTGTCTCACATGATGATTGAGTTTAACCCTGCATTTTCATAAACGATGGTGTTGAGATTGCTGCCCGCTATCATCATTGCAGTAGTTGATGTACCCAGCACAAACCCCCGAACCTATCAATATTATTATATAGATTAAATCACTTCAACGATGAAAAAGTCAAATTTATTTTAAATTCTCTACCCGAAAGATACCGTATTACAAAACACCTCTTAATGGGTACCCCGCGCTTCGTTTGGAAGGTAGGTGTGGGCACTAAAACGAGAGCAACCTGTTTTGAGTTCTTTATCTTCCCTATAACCGAAAGTATTTCCGGATCCACTGTGACCGATGTCAGTTCAAAGCCGTCGGGAAGGCTGCCGATAAACTGAGGTGTCACCTTTTTGATGTTGTTGTTTCGGTGGCAGTATTATATTGTTTTTTTATTGTTTTACTTGGGAGTGTGTTCTTCTCCCTGAACCTTAGCAGATAGAACGTTAATTCTACTCACTTACTCAAAAGTAAATATATCATGAACGACTCCTTAGACCTTTGGAAACTCCTGGCCGGCCTGGCCATTTTTCTCTACGGCATGTTTCTTATGGAAGACTCCATCAAGAATATGTCCGGCAAGGCCTTCCGCAAAGTAATTAGAAAATACACCGATGGCCGCCTGCGATCCATTGCCAGTGGTGCTCTGATCACTGCCATTCTCCAAAGCAGTGCAGCTGTATCCCTTATGGTCCTTGCTTTTGTGGGAGCCGAGGTGATGACCATGGCAAACGGCATCGGGGTGATCATGGGGTCCAATATTGGCACCACTTTCACGGCCTGGCTTGTTGCCGTCTTCGGCTTCAAACTCAAGATCGAAGCCTTTGCCCTGCCCCTTATTGCGGTGGGCGGCATGGTTCTTATCGGATTTGGCCCCAGATCTCGGGTTTTCCAGGCCAGCCGTCTACTTATGGGTTTTGGTTTTCTTTTTCTTGGTCTGGATTACATGAAAACAAGCGTTGAAGCCTTTGCCCAGAACCTTGATATCCAGCTTATTTCTGCGTATGGTCTTTGGCTCTATGCCATTGTCGGTATATTGATAACGGCCCTCATGCAGTCAAGCTCCGTTAGTATTGCCATTGTCCTCACCGCCCTGCACAGCAGCCTGATTACCTTTCCCATGGCAGCAGCCATGGTTATCGGTGCCAATGTCGGCAGTACCGTCACGGTTTTACTGGGGGCCATCGGCGGCACCCAGTCGAAAAAAAGAGTGAGCATCAGCCATCTTATCTTCAATCTTCTTACCGGTACCGTGGCCTTTGCCGCCATCCAGCCCCTCTCCTGGCTGGTCAGCCAGTTTATTGATACTACCACCAACAGTGTCATAGCCCTGGCCCTCTTTCACACCCTGTTCAATGTTATTGGTGTCCTGCTTTTCTTCCCTTTTATCGGAATACTTGCTCGTTACTTGGTCAAAACGTTCCCGGATCGCAAGGAAGTACTCACCGTCTTTCTGCGAAACACCTCCACCGAAATGCCAGATGCCGCCACTGTCTCTTTACGACAGGAAATTATCCATATCTTTGAGGAATGCCAGCTTTACAATCTGCGCGCTTTTAAGGTTGACGAAAAATTGGTTTTTGATCATTCCCTTCCTTTTCAGAAAAATTCCACAAAACGATTCAGCCTTGAAGGCCAGTACGACGACATCAAACTTCTCCACGGCGAAATTTTTGAGTTTTATGCCCGGCTTCTCAATGAAAAACTGGACGAAGTCGAAGCCAAGGAACTTGAACGAATCATTTACGCCTCCCGTAACATCATGAACTCCATCAAAAACATCAAGGGCGTTCGTCATAATCTTGATGAGTTTGATGCCGCAGATGATGATCATCTCAACAGCCAGTATAAAGCATTTAGACGCCGTCTCATGGAACTCTACCATGACATCAGCCGCTTTCGAAAGCATGAGAGTTTACAGGAGTTGTACAGGGGGATGTTACGTTCAATCGTCCACCTGGAGCAGGCCGATGATAATTTCATCAAAGAAACTTTGAGAATGACAGCCTCCGGTACCATTAAGGAAATCGATATCGCTACTCTGCTCATGGTCAATCGTCTCTTTAATCAGGCCTGCCGATTACAGATTTTTGCCCTTAAGGATCTGCTTCTTGGCCAGGAACTGATTCACGATTTTGACCATGCCCTGGAGATGAAGGTTTTACTGGATGAAGAGAAGCCAAAAACAAACAATGCAACTACCTGACGAAATGATGCCTTTTGTCGGACTACTTCACTCTACTAGGCTATTGCATCCAGATCAAAGAGTGGGAAGTGGAAGTTGCTGATGTGCCAGATATTCTCAAAGGGAACTTGACTACATGGTATTAAGTTCAGACGCTTCCGTTCCAATAACGCTCAATGATCTATTAAGACAACATCTTGAAATCAAGGTCATCGTAGAGTTGTAAGGTTTAATCGTATCGATGAAGAAGGCAAGAGTGTAACCGCTGTTTCACATCTCACCTGCTGGTTAATAGCGGATATTTAACCAGCAAAGACGTAGTAAACTCCGGAAGTTCCTTGACTTCGATGTGAATATAACAGACAATTAATCATAAACTAAAAAGTCCACAAGATGCTTCGTTTTTATTCGGAAGGCTCCCTGCAAACAGTGGCGAGCCCCTCTTTTTCCTGAAGAGCCTTTTGTATGGCAGAAAAAACGATAATAGCCTATATCGAACAAAATTTTCCAAGCCTGACCACTACTTTTATTTATCGGGAAATTTTTGCTCTTGAAGATCGAGACATTCGGGTAGTAACCTTTTCCATCCACGGACCCAACCGGGAGGACGTCTCTGAAGAAGTACAGCACCTGATAGACACCACTCACTATATCAAAGAAACACCAAGGTATAAGTTGATCTGGGCTCACCTGTTCTTTCTTTTTGTAAGTCCCTTGCGTTACCTTTCCACTGTTATTTTTTTTATGAGCCGTCATTATGCAACATGGAATGAGCGCCGTCGCACAATGCTCCATTTTCTAGCCGGAGTCCACTTTGCCCTAATTGCCAGAAAAGAGAAAATCCAACACATTCATGCTCATTTTGCCGTGCTCAGTACTACGATCAGCATGATCGTTGCCAGACTGCTTGGTATCACCTATTCCTTTACCGCCCATTCAAGCTGTTTCTATGAACGTATCCTTCTCCCTGAAAAAATTGAAGGGGCTCAGTTTATTGCCGCTATTTCCAATTACACACGTGATTTTCTTATTGAACAGGCCCGTGGGAAACCCGGAATAGGTAAAAAGATCCATATTCTCCACTGCGGTATTCCCACCAATCATTTTCTCCCTCCTTCCTCTTCATACCAAAATGACAGGATCACAATTCTATCCATAGGCCAGCTTAGAGAATGCAAAGGGATGGCTTACCTGGTTAATGCCTGTCACCACCTAAAAAAACGGAAAATTGACTTTCGTTGCTTGATAATCGGGGATGGTCAGGAATACGCCCACCTGGCTGAACTGATTTCCAGGTTTCAGTTAACAGAGCATGTCTTCCTTCTAGGGAAGGTTTTTCAGGAAAAACTTCTGGAGTATCTACAACAGGCTGATATCTTCGCCATGGCCTGCATTGACGTAAACATTCACCTTAACAGTGTGTATGTTGATGGCATTCCTGTTGCCCTTATGGAGGCCATGGCCACAGAAACTCCCTGCGTTTCAACAATGCTTTCCGGCATTCCTGAGCTTATCGAT
Organism: uncultured Desulfocapsa sp.; assembly: GCA_964621915.1. Lineage (GTDB taxonomy): Bacteria > Desulfobacterota > Desulfobulbia > Desulfobulbales > Desulfocapsaceae > Desulfocapsa. The sequence continues at coordinate 66,928 of CAZUPS010000018.1, forward strand.
CATAATGTAAACGGACTCCTAGTTGAACAAAAAAACGATGTTGCTTTTGCCGATGCATTGCAACTCCTTATCGAGGACCAGGAGGTACGCCAACGAATGGGGAAGGCTGCAAGAGAAAAGATTATCAGTGATTTCAATATCGAAGCCACCTCAGCCCAAATGAGCGACTTAATCACACAGCAAATCAGAGACAGAGCCTGTTCCTGAATAGGTTACATCCGGTACAAAGGACTAATTATTCACTGAGTTAACAACATTTCAATGCTCTACAACCAAGACCCGATGGCACCGACCCTTCTTGTTAATTTTGCTAAGTCATTTGGCGGTGCAACTGTACGGATCATGGATACAGTGAGGGGACTTGCCTCCTGCAGGCCATACGGTGTAGCAGTCCTTACTGATTCACCTCTCCACAACCTACTGACTGAAGAAGGTCTCACATCATATCCACTACCGTATCTTCGTGGTGATCCGCGCCTTGCATTTAGTATTGCCCGTCTAATTCGTCAACATGGTTTCACGGTGATTGATACACATAACCCGCAATCGGCCCTTTGGGGTATGATTGGGTTGAAACTGGCAGGCCGAGGCCATCTCATAACCACTGTACACAGTTCTCGTGACAGTACAGTATCCTCGGCCAAAACCTTTCTTTACGACAATGTCCTGCGAATCAATAAGCTTGCTGGAAGTCATTTTATTGCTGTCTCTGAATCAGTTAATAGCTACCTGCTTGACCTCGGTATTGAGCAGAAAAAGGTCACGGTAATCCCAAATGGTATCAGACTAATGCCAGGATCATCCGATTCACCCAGGCACTCTTTTAGAAATTCTGTGGGCTGGTCCCGGCATCACAAAGTCATCGTAATTGTTGGGCGACTAGAGGCAATCAAGGGGCATCGGTTTTTCCTGGACGCTCTGCCGACGATATTACTCAAGAACCCTCAGGTACGTTGCCTGATAGCAGGGACAGGCCGTTTGGAAAACAAATTAAAGGCCCAAGTCAAACGGCTAAATCTTGAAGGGTTTGTTCATTTTGCAGGATTTAGAAATGATATTAATACACTGCTTGATGAGTCTGATATCTTTTGCATGCCCTCTCTGTCCGAGGGGCTGCCCTTTGCACTGCTTGAAGCTTGTGCCCGGCATCTCCCTGCACTCTGCACCAATGTTGGCGGAGTTGGAGAATTCATGGTTGATGGTTATTCCGCAACACTTGTCGAACCAGGAAATCCCCAATCCCTTGCCAAGGGATTATTCAAACTACTTGAAGATGAACCACGAGCGACAGCAATGGCCAAACAGGCTTATCTGATGGTTCAGAAAAATTACTCACTTGATAAAGTACTCTTGAGAACATTTGAAACATATGATAAAATTTATTAATAAGGATATTTACTCTCCTGTCCGGAGTACATTGCTCGACAGAGACCGTTTCCTTCTCCACCGGAACCGGTTCTCCTGAAAAAGATTGACTTCCCAGCTTGATCCACTGATCATGGATCATAGCTGATTTCATCACTTTCATGAGGAGCCAGGCCAAGAGTATGTCTACCGCAGAGCAATTATACAGCTATTCGAAGAAGCTCAGACAGTGGAACGACTATACCCTCTCTCTGATACTTGGCTTTTTTATAGGTGTTGCGACACTCTTAATCGCGAGTCCCTTGAGAGTGATTGCTCTCCTGAGTGGACTGGGATTATCTTTTTAGGTTCATCCGACTGAAGCGTACTTTTGAAATAAGTTTTGCAAAAAAAGTG
>CAZUPS010000019.1:0-68336 GCA_964621915.1 uncultured Desulfocapsa sp.
TCCACTTTTTTTGCAAAACTTATTTCAAAAGTACGCTTCAGTCGGATGAACCAAATTTTCTATCACTATTTATAATAACCGCTTGCTGGTCGCCCTTGTTTCTACTTTTTGTTGTGCTGGCGGTAACTCCTGCTTTCTTTGCACGACATGCTTTTTCAGCATTTATTCTGGATTTAAAGAAAATACCTTTTTGTCTCTGGCATTCTTTTTTGTTTTTCCGGGAGACCTTGTCATTTGTGCAACAGTAGCCATCGAGAGCAGCTACGGAGCCAGAATTATGTGTTGGCATTTTGCCAACCTTGCTGCTGGGTGCTTTTTGGATACCGACTTGTCCCGATTTGGTAGCAGTCGCTGCTTTCATACCATTGGGTGTTGAGCCTTTGCGGCTGCTCTTTTCCTGGCGGCATACTTTTTCTGCATTAAACCGTGTGCTGTATTCTTTTCCTTTTTTGCTGCGACACTGTTTTGAGGACATCTTGTGAACAGTGCCATTGGAGCAGCAGTAGATATCTGCAGGTTTACACTTTCTTTTTGCCTCTGCCACGGTTGTATAGGCGGTCCCTTTGCGCTGCGTACATTTCCCAGGAGATGATTTTGTTATCTTTCCGTCGATGCAGCAGTAGACATCTGCAGGTTTACATTTTCTTTTTGCCTCGGCAGTAGTTTTATAGGCAGTTCCCTTATGCTGTTTACATTGTTGTGGAGATGATTTTTTTATTTTTCCATCGATACAGCAAAAGACATCCGCTGGTTTACATCTCTTTTTTGCTTCTGCAGCACTTTTATAGGGGGAGCCCTTTCGTTTTTTGCATTCGTTTGGGGTCATTTTGCCGATTTTACCATCAACGCAGCAAAAGACGTCCTTTGGTTTGCAACCCCTTCGGGCTTCTGCACTGGTTTTGTAATAACGGCCTTTCATTTGAGAGCATTGTTGCGGTGTGGATTTTTTTACAATACCATTTGCACAACAGAAACCCGCGACCGGTGCTTTGACTGGAATAGCTGTTTTGCCAGACACAGCTGCTTTGGGAGAGACTTTTCCTTTTTTTGAACGACACTCTTTTTGCGCTGTTGCTTTTTGTTTTGCGGAATAAAATGTCCCTCGAATGATTTGGCACTGCTTCTCTGTGCTTTCTTTCAGGATACCATTGGCACAGCAAAATCCTGACGTATCGCTTTTAGAAGAGGATGCTGCCCATGAAAAACCCGGTAAAATGGCTAAAAGGGCAAGGCAAAGAAGTGATCTGCTGAGAAATGATTTTCCTGTTTGCATTTAGGATGTCCTGTTGTGGTGATGGTTGAAGAATAAAGGTGTCTGCTTTTAGTATCTCGTCACATGGCAGGTGTCAAGTTTTATCATCATAAGATCAGTGGATTAGAAGCACCACTGTGATTTTATGTGACAGCCATTTACAACTAAGTACCCCACTGGCTGAAAAGGGTTCAAATTTAAATAGAAAAAACCTGAGTGGTCAACTAATACTCCCTGAATCATAGATAAATGTACTCTTCCAGGTGGGTGGAAGTAGTAACTGCATTATGTGTCAGTTTGTATATCCATAGTTCTGATCACACAGACCTATGGATATACGGTTAAAATGGTTCTTAAAAGAGGAAATCACCAATAGCATCAAGGACTCCAACAATTCCGCCAGCGTCCTCTCTGGAGGCATCAAAATAGTATTCATCCGTCACCCGGTGAGATACCTGGTTATTTCTGCTGTAGCTATCGCAACTATCATCAATCTGAAAAGAGAGAAGGTCGCCGATACGTGGTGCCCAATTGCTCCTTTGATAATTGATGTGATGTTCTGCACCAGCTGCTAAGGCAGGTATCTGAAAAGTCCGGCTATTGCCACCGTTTATTTTTACATCCATACTGCAGGGCAAAGAGTCTGCTGTTGTGCTGATGTTTCGCACGTAGAGATTCGAAGCAGTATTTTCATTGGTTTTAACAATATAATATTTGCTCGAACGTAAATCTCCTCGCGTCAATTGAAATGGAGCGGTCCAAGTGCGGGTAACATTTGGCTCATCGTCATGGCCAATTATTTCTGCACATATTGAATCTGTCTGTGTATTTATTCCATCAATGGAAAGTGTGAATTCGCACTTTCCCTCCGCTTTAAAGACGCAGTTTTGGGCCAAGTTTACCTGGGGGTTTTCGGGGGATGTAATTCGTACTGATCTGTTATATCTTCCTTCGCTACCCGATGATATGGTCCGTATTTCGAATCTCACTTGAGTTGGTAAGCCCTCAATCTGACGGTTTCTTTCAAAGCCAAGTACTTTGAAACTGGCAAATTGAAATAATGAAGAGGCCAATTCAAAATCAACCACATGTGACCGTTGCCCCGGATAGATAGTAAATTCTTTGGTCTCTGGTGTTGCTGCCCCTGCGCTGATCTCTGGAGTGAGCGTGTATGAAGTACCCCATGGTATTTCAACGCTGTAATTTCCACCGTTAACAGCTACAGGGAGTGTTTCCCCACCTGGCGCAAGGCTGTGCAGAATTAAGCTATTAACAGTGTTACCATTACCATTTACACGACCGGTTAGTATACATATTGAAGGAGATGTATGGATGAATTCAATGCTGATATCCTTCACAAAATCAAGCTGACAAATGATCTCCTGCGCTTGAATACTCTGGCCATAGACTGATCCTGCCGGAAAAAAAGGCTCTATCAGGTGATTTCCTTCTGGTACCGTAAAGAAAAATGAACCATTGGATTCATAACGTCTTTCCTGGCCTTCGCTAACAGGAGTTACAGCTATTCGTAGCTGCTCCACAGGAGCGAAACCATCAACGAGTATCGTGCCACGTACTGTACATCTCTCCATCGTCGCGATATTTGCTACTCCCGCAACAGGTTCTTCCTCTAGTCCTTCAATGTTCCCAACTTTGCTATCCATGCCTGTTACTTTTCCCTGTGCGGACTGCGCCATGGTCACACCAGTTGCGCCTAGTAATAAGTTGGCAGTTGGCTTGCTGTTTTGCTTAGTAGCAACACGGTCTGTTCTTTGTGCGCGGCACGCCTTTTCTGCACTTATTCTGGATTTGAAAAATAAACCTTTTTTCTTTTCGCATCCTTTGTTGTTCTGGGGAGAAACCTTGCCATCCGCACAACAGTAGCCATCGATAGTGGCGGTAGTAGTCTTTCCATTATTAGTGACTTTACCAATTTTACTGTGTAGACCCGTGGGCTTGTTTTGTTCCGGACGGGCTTTATTTGCAGCACTTGTTCGTTGCAACAATAGAGCTTTGCGTCGGTTTTTTTGCTGGCGGCTCATCTTCTCAGCCTCAGCCTTTGTTTTAAATTCTTTTCCTTTCTTGCTGCGACACTGTTTTGATGACATTTTACGGACAGTATCATTCACATAACAGTAGATATCCGGTGCTTTGCATTTTTGTTTTGCTTCTGTGGCGCTTTTATAGGCTGTTCCTTTGTGTTGCGTACACCGCTGTGGTGATACCTTGGTTATTTTACCATCACTGCAGCAGTATACGGTTGCGGGTTTACATTTTTTCTTGGCTTCTGCAACACTGGTGTAGATTGTTCCCCTTCGTTTTTTACAGTCGCTGGAACTGACCGAAGTTACCTTGCCCTCAACACAGCAGAATATTTTTTTTGGCTTACAGTTCTGTTTGGCCTGAACGCTGCTTTGAGAGTAGCTTCCTTTCATTTTGCTGCACTGGCCTTTTGTGGCTTTTTTCACAATGCCATTAACACAACAGAATCCCGGTACTTCAGTCTTGGGTGGAGTTTTGGGAGAGATGCGAATCTTTGGGGGAGTTGCAGGTTTTGCGGAACGGCATTCTTTTTGAGCTTTTGTTTTTTCTTTTATAGAATAGAACTTCCCTCTGGCTTTCTGACATTGCTTTTCAGTGCTTTCTTTCAGAATGCTATTAACACAACACAATCCGGAGGTGTCAGCCTTAAAAGAAGATGCTGCCCATGAAACACCTGGGAGAATGGCCAAAAGAACAAGACCAAGAAGAGATTGTTTGAGTAATAATATACCTGTTTGCATTTGCAATGTCCTGTTAAAATTGATGGTTGGGGAGGCTTGTTCGAGTAAGTACCCTTATGGTTGAAAAAGGTTCAAATAAGAGTGGTTCAATCAATAGGCTCTTGTACTGAATGTTACAATTGATGCATTTTTTAGTGTTTGAAGTGCTTGAGACGTTGTTTTGTCAGATGTCAGGGCAATAACATAGAGCCCCTGTGCAGAAGGACCGGATATAATGTTCCCTCCAATACTCAGTAGCAATTTGCGTATTTCTTCTTCCGGGGCAGATTTTTCAAAGACAATATTAAAGGAGCCTGCAGTGGTAACAATATCGCTCCCAGAGTTTCGGCTGAGGGTTTTAAAGGTATCCTGGTTACTGCCAGGGATCAGCAAGAGAACAATTGCAGCGGTTTGAATCAGAGCCACCCCCCATGGAATGGAAACCGAGTCTTTTAGCTGCTTCCATAGCTCGAGTAAGCGGGGAGCAAGAGATAACGTGGATGTGTCTTTTTGTTCCTGGCTCGTGTCAATTGACGAGAGGATTGCATTGAAAGTATTATCGGTTGGCTGGGGCTCTTCATTATCAATTTCTTGATAGAGTTGCTGGAATTGCATGAATTCTTCAATCTCGCCGCGTAGGTCACTGTTCCTGGAAATCTCCTGCTCAAACAAGTCGTTCTGTTGAGAATCGAGGAGGCCTTGACAGTACTCAGGTATCAGGTCGGAGTAATCTGTTGTTTTAGATGTCATCGGCTGTAATCTCTTTGTTTTTCAATGCAATTTTTAGTGCTTTTTTGGCATGAAAAATACGGGTTTTTACCGTATTGACTGGAACATTGATGAGCTTTGAAACTTCAGGGTAGGTGAGTCCCTGGTAAAAAACGAGTTCAAGTGCCTCTCTGTGGCTTGCAGATAATGTGACTAATGCCTGTTGCATCTTCTCTTTTCTGTCTCTTTGTTCCGGTTTTAGGTGGCTTGTGTTATCGGCAGCGATATGGGTTTCATCAAATGGCTCCTGGAATCTGTTTTTTCTGAACTCTTTAAAAGCAATATTACGGGCGATACTGATAAGCCAGGTTGTCAATCTGCTGGAACCTCGAAAGCTAGACATCTTCTGCCAGGCAACGGTATAGGTCTGGATAAGTACATCTTCCGCCAGTGTTTCATTATTGACTAATTTGATTATATATCGCGCCACCTTGCCGTGGGTCTGCTCATAGATGATATGAAACGCCTGCTTATCACCTGCTGCAATTCTTTTAACAAGTTCCTGCTCGTCTGTTAGCTGTCTTGCTTTAATCATATGTGCTTCATTCAAGGCAAATGGTTCAAAAATAAATATTTTTATCTTTTAATATCACAAATCAATGTAGGCTGAAAACTGGTTTTGCCAAAGTATGGCTTTATTGGAAGAGGGAAGCTTTTCGGTGCTGTTCTCCTTGTTTTCAAGGGAAAGCGCCATTAGCCCCGTGATTGTGGCGGCTGAAAAAGATGTTCCGTTGAAAAAGTTATGATGATTATCCGGGACCGATGAGAAAATATTTTCTGATGGAGCCGTGGCATCGGCATTTTCTCTCAAGTATTTATTGGGTACCGGGTGATTTGTTTCATCAAACCCAGCTACGGCAGTTACCTGTGGGTGTGAGGCGGGAAAGGAAATAGTATTCGTGTGGCTATTATTACCCACCGGAGCAACAAATTTCATGCCTCGCAGGCTGCCCTCCTTGATTAAAAGTGAAATAAGAGGGTCCTTTTTTTCTGATCCGATACTTAAGTTGGTGATCTGAGCTTTGGCCACAATGGCAGCGTCAATAGCCTCGGCGATACTTGAAGAATAACATTCTCCTTCGGGGTGCGACAGGCTCTGTTGTCTGCAGGACCTGTATGCAAGTAATTCTGCATCCGGGGCAATACCGATCATGCCAAACCCATTTCGGGATGCAGCAATAATACCAGCCACTGCTGTACCATGGATTTCTCCACGATAGGCAGAACCTACGATAAAATTTTGATGTTCTTGTATGCGATTTCGAAGATCCCGATGTTCTATATCAACACCGGTATCGATGATGGCGATAAGGACATTCTTGCCACTTGATTTTTGGTGGACAGCATCAAGGTCCACTAGTGTATCAATGGATTGCATGGAACGTAGTGGATCTCCATCGATTTGGGACATTGTCGAGAAGATGAAGTTTGGTTGAGAAATATACAGCCCGGTTTCCCTTTGTAGTTGCCTGGCGAGTTGCTGAACATTTGCTGTTGTGGAGCAGGTCACTAGTAAACGCTGAAGTGACGCAAGTGTTTTTTGCCGTATTATTTGTAGGTTGTACCGAGTTGTGACTTTTTGTATCAGGCTCTGTCCCTCCTTAGTACTGTCAACAAGGAAGATGATTTGACCAGGAACATGGTCGGGAGTTTTCTGTGGGGTTATCTCAAGGCGAATTGTATGCGTATTATTGTGTTCGTTTCGCTCTGCGATTTGATTTTTTGGGTCAGTGGTAACGGAGAATATATGTTTGCCTGTGCGTTTTACTCTATACGCAAGTTGAATCGAACGGGTGGAGTTTGCAGGGACTACGATGCTTTTTGTGCCAATTAATGCCTTATCAACAAAAAATGCGACAGAGATTGTTTTACCGGGGCTCTTTGTGCCGCTGTTTTTAATCTTTGCATGGATGGTTATCGAGCCATCCGCAAAAACAGTAGATTTGTTGTTGATTTCAAGTGTTACCGGACTGATATCAGGGAGTGTCTTAGCTGAAGCAATTTGTTTGATTTTGGGTGGTTGGGTGATGACTGCTGCAACTTGCTTCCTGTTGTTTCTTTCGTTCCGTTCTTTGATTTTTCGATCAGGGTCAACAATTGCCGAAAGAGTTGTTCTGCCTTTTCCGGTCAGAGGAACTGCAATTGTGGATCGTTTGCTTGTTTGGGCCCGAATACTCACAACATCCTTTCCTAATACTTCTTTGGTTTTCGTGTTGTAATATTTGATGGTGACATTTTGTAGAGGGCGGGTTCCTGAATTTTGAATATGAGCAGTAAGTTTCACACTCTTTCCAGAGATGATCTGTCGTGGTGATACACTGAATTTGCTGATAGAAAGATCAGGAAAAACATCTTGTGTCGCTCTTGGTGGTGGTTTCCTGGCAGAAATGGAAGTATGTAACCCTGGGGATTGTTGAGGCTTGAGGGAGCTGTAAGGAGTAACGGAAGTACATCTTTGTCTCGCATCTGCTGCACTTTTATAAATTGCTCCGCCCTGTTTTTCACATTTGCTGATACTTGTAGAATGGGTTTTACCCTCAACACAACAGAAAATTGTATCTGATGTACAATTTTGCCTGGCCTGCGTATTGTTTGGATAAAAGTGGCCTTTTTTTCCGGAACACTGAGCTTTTGTTGTTTTTTGGATAACACCATCTGCACAACAAAAACCTGTCGCTGCGTTGTTGCTTGTAATGGATGCTCCGTGAGGAGCGCTTGGTTTTGGGGGGCGGCACTCTTTTTGAGCTTTTGTCCACTCCTTTGCTGTATAATATTTCCCTCCGGACTTTTTACACTGCGCCTCTGTCGCCGCTTTCAGGACGTTGTCGGTACAGCAGAGTGTGACATCATTCTTCTGGGCTGATACCGCCCATGGGAGGGAAGGAGGAAATAACAGAAGAAAAAAACAAAAAAACGATATCAAGTAAGAGGATTTTCTCGATTGCATCTGCCATTGCTATAGGGTTGAAGAAATGTTGTGACTCCCAATAGGTCTACTTAGTCCTTTTGTAATTGTCAAGAGGCTGGCCTAACATTATGGACTTACATGCTAAAATCAAAACACAAAAGGTGAATCATAAAATGATATTGAGGCTTCTGTAAATATATTTATCTGTTTCGCGGCTGTTGGGGGATGGGAGGGGATTACAGGTACAACAAAGGAAAATATGAGGGTGTAACTGGTGCCGGTTGGTGTGGAAAAACAGTAGATTTCCAATTTTGTTTTTGCATTTTTCAATATGAAACCATACAATTAATAAGTTGTACGAATTGTAAAGACATGTGTAAATATGAGTTTTGTTTTCAACTCGAATAAACAGGAGGTCCAAACGATGGATGCTGCCCAGCTGATCCCAACACCTGATATACTCCAAGTTCCCTGGGGGTGGTTTCAGGTGCTTCTCACCGTCACTTTTTTTCTTCATTTGGTGGTGATGAATATCCTTCTTGGCTGTTCCATTATCACCTTTTTCAGGCATGCCACTGGAAAAAGTACTGGGATCAATAAGGCAATTTCAAAAAAACTGCCGCTCACCGTGGCCTTTGCCATTAACTTTGGTGTGGCCCCGCTTCTCTTTCTTCAGGTTATTTATGGTAACTTTATGTATGCCAGCTCTGTTCTTATGGCGATATACTGGTTGTCCATCTTTGCGATTCTGATTTTTTCCTATTACGGGACCTATGTCTACAGTATGAATTACGATAAAATTGCGGATTATCGTACTGTGCTCACTGGTTTTATAGCAGGAACCTTGCTGGCAGTTGCATTTATCATCACCAATAATTTCTCTTTGATGACAAATATCGCAGCCTGGCCAGAATATTTTAATAACCCAGAGGGAACCATGCTGAATCTCTCTGATCCAAGTATGTATCCCCGTTTTCTCCACTCTGTCCTTGGTGCCATTGCAGTTGGCGGATTGGCCATAGCGCTCTTTTATGATTTTAAGAAGCGAAAAGGGGAGGAGGCTGCCGAGGAAGGAATTGCCATTGGTATGAATTGGTTTGCTGGGGCAACCATGCTTAACTTTGGAGTTGGCTCCTGGTATTGGGGAAGCCTTCCAGAGTATGTTCGATCTCTTGGAGGGGATGGCAGTGCCTTTTTTCTGATTTTCATTGTCCTTGGTATTATTACGGCGGTTTTTTCTCTTATATATGGAATGAGACATGAAGTGCGTCCAGCCGTTTATTTACTACTGACGTCACTCTTCTGTATGACGCTGGTTCGTGAATTTGTAAGACGTCTCACTCTTGCTCCCTGGTTTAAGACGTCAGATCTGGAAGTTGTTCCTCAGTACTCACCGCTTATCGTCTTTCTTATAACGTTTGCAGGAGGGCTTGCTCTTATCTACTATATGATCCGGCTTGTTCTCACTGATCGGGAGGCGCGCTCATGAATTATCCCGTATGGTTACTTGATACCTTTGGTGGTGGAACACTCATTGCTCTGATTGCTGTGGTGCACGTGTATGTTTCTCACTTTGCAGTGGGTGGCGGCCTTTTTCTTGTCTTTACCGAGATGAAGGGCCTGCGCGAAGAGTCTCCTGCAATTCTTGAATATACCAGAAAGCATGCCCGCTTTTTTCTTTTGCTTACCATGGTTTTTGGTGGACTGACCGGAGTTGCGATCTGGTTTACCATTGCTCTTCTCAGCCCTGCAGGAACATCATCGCTGATTCATACCTTTGTTTTTGCATGGGCTGCCGAATGGGTCTTTTTCCTTGGTGAAATCGTCGCTCTACTCCTCTACTATTACAACTTCAATAAGATTAGCTCCAGGAGCCATCTGATCCTTGGCTGGCTCTATTTTTTCTGTGCCTGGATGTCTCTTTTTATCATCAATGGCGTTATCGACTATATGCTCACTCCCGGAGAGTGGATTAATAACCAGAATTTCTGGTCCGGTTTCTTTAATCCCTCCTTCTGGCCGGCACTCTTCTTTAGAACATTTTTGGCTTTGATGATTGCGGGACTCTTTGGTTTCCTCACAAGTGTGAATATCAAAGATGAAGAGATGCGTCATAGGATGGTTCGCTATTGCGGGCTCTGGCTTATGATCCCTCTGGTACTGCTTCTTGCTTCTGCCCTGTGGTATAAAGCAGCGTTGCCACTTCCTCAGCAGGAGATGATATTTGCCAAATCACCGGAGATGAAACCTTTTCTAACAGGATTTATCTTTATCTCACCACTGCTTTTTGTCGGTGGCTTGCTTATGGCAGCTTTTCGTCCTCAGGCAGTGACTCGCTCCGTGGCGATTGTTCTGTTTCTTCTTGGTTTCCTGTATATGGGATGTTTCGAATTTATGCGTGAAGGTGGCCGCAGACCCTATATTATCTATGACTATATGTACTCGACCTCCATCCTAAAGGCAGACCTTCCGGAAGTTCAGAAGAAAGGAGTGTTGCAGAGTGCGCGTTGGGTAAAGAACCGCGAAATTACACCTGAAAACAGAATGGCGGCAGGAGAGGAACTGAACATGATTCTCTGCCTTCCCTGTCATTCAACAGGTGGTCCATTAAATGATATTCTTCCCATAGCGAGACGTTTTACACCGCAGGGAATGGAAGCTTTTCTGCTCGGGATTGGTAATGCAAATCCTTATATGCCTCCATTTGCTGGAAATGCGGAAGAGGCTGCCGTTCTTGCAGAATATCTCACCACATCGCTGGTTCCGGGATTTATGCCTGTGGAACCAGAAATTCAGCCACTATTTGTCCCCCCCCCCAGCAGCATTTTCTGCTGAAAGTTCCGAGTATATTCTGCTGGCCGGAGCAACGCTTGGTACAATTCTGTATTCAGAACCTGCGGAATCGGGGATTGATCTCTCCTTTGGTGCTCCTGTTATTCGGGCACAGTTGATTTTTCGAGATGTAAGTCCAAGTGTTATACTGGATGAAACAGTGGTCAGCTTCAGCATGAATACTGGGAATGGTGTGGTTCAGGGAGAAATGGAGGCACAGGATGGGTATTTTGAGGCTACTCTTGCTGAAATACCAAGCCCTGTAAAACCGTACCAGCCATTTTTTATTGCTGAAATAACTGCTGCCGTTGAAGGGAAGGTTGTTGCTGTAACCCAGGCTAAGATAGGACTCTCAACAGAGCTTGGTTGTCGGAACTGTCATGGTGGCAGTTGGCGTCAGGATGGTCGAAGCGGGGTGTCCAGAGCAACGGCTGCCGGAATTCTTGCTTCGCATGATAGATGGAGTAACACGAACCTCAGTGCGGATCTTAAAAATGGAAAAACCGTGGTTTGTTCATCCTGTCATGGCGATTTTAGCCGTGGGACCAAGAGTAAACCAGGGTTGCTGAGTCTTTCAACAGCCATTCATGGGTATCATGCTGGATTTTTAGCAGAGGAGAATAGTTGTGTTCTGTGTCACTCGTCAAGTGACAGCAGTGCCAGCCATTCCTTTGATGGCATCCATAAAACGTTGGACCTTTCATGCAGTAACTGTCATGGAACACTGCCGGAGCATGCTGCTAGTCTCTTGAAACAGGAAGAAGAAAAAGGGCAGGCAAAGAAACTGCTCTCTTTACTCCAGAATAAGGTGGAGACCGACATTGCCGAGATTAATCCCAGGGCTTCATGGATTATGGAACCCGATTGTCTCACCTGTCATATTGACTTTCAGCCTCCGGAAACGGATACTGCCTTTAATACCTGGACTGAAGATCAGGCAGGGCTTTTCCACAATCGTATGGGAGAAGCTGGAGCTGTTTTATGCAGTTCCTGCCATGGTCAGCCGCATTCATTGTATCCTGCTGATAATCGGTATGGCAAAAGAGTAGGGGCCTTGCAACCCATGCAATATCAGGGGAATCCATATCCTATCTCCGCAAATAAAGGGTGTGCGGTGTGTCACACCACGGAGATGGAGGATGAAATGCATCATCCCGGTTCTTCAGCAATATTTAGGAATCAGGAATAACAGCGGATCCTTTGTGAAATAAAAGGGCTTCAAGGAAAGAATGTTTTTCCTGAAGCCCTTTGTTTTTTGGATAGTAAAAAGAAGCTGACAGCGTTACCATGGTTGCATGAAATGCCTTGATGATACAGATATTCTGCAGGCCTTTGTTGATCAGTTGGAGGGATGGGGGTGTCAGGTTCTGCGCGCCGTAAACCGGTCTAATCCTTATCGGGGAGGATTCTCCGTTCTTTTCCGCTGTGATGCCGCCACGGCTCGGGCTATTGCTGACCTTGGAATTGCACAGATTTTGCTCGATGTCAGAGCCGACACCTACCTGTTACGACTTCCCGAAGTAAATATTGATGCTACCCCGGAGCCGCACCCTGCGATTCTTTCCTGGAATGAAGTTACAAAACAGAAAAAGCTGGAAGAACTGCTGACTCTCTGGGAGAACAGCGGTGATATTCTGGTAAAACGCAGGCAGAAGCTGGGAATGTTTTATAGAGAGGAATAGCTAGTAGTTCTCAATATCCAATCTCCAGTCCGCCTGCTTGATAGAGTTGTTCCTGTTAGTCAAATGCCTGTTCGACTTTCCATTCCTTCCAGACCTTCCCTACCAGATCGATTCCTGGTTTTAGTGTAGCCTTACCAGGGCGCCATCCAGAAGGTGTAGCCTCACCACCTTTGGTCTCACGCACCAGCTGAAATGCCTGCACCTGGCGGAATGTTTCATTTACGTTTCGTCCAACGGGTGGGGTCAGAACTTCGTAGGCCTGCACAACTCCATCTGGATCAATGATGAAACGTCCACGGGCTTCCACTCCATTGTCTTCGTCATACACACCATAGACTGTGCCAACTTTACCGCCGGCATCGGAGAGCATGGGGAAGGGAACACCACCATCAACCATTTTACTGAGCTCGTCATCGTCCCACATTTTATGGGTAAACATGGAGTCAATTGACATGGAGAGTACTTCTACATCGAGTTTCTGAAGCTCAGGATATTTTTCAGCGACCGCTGAAATTTCAGTTGCTCAGACAAAGGTGAAATCACCCGGATAAAAGCAGAGTAACACCCACTTTCCCAGATAATCTGAAAGTTTAATATTTACAAATTCTCCCTTCTGATATCCCGGAGCTGTAAAATCCGGGGCTTTTTTGCCAACTCTAATCATGGAACGTTCCTCTGCTTTTGGTTTTTGTTCACCTGTTGTGGTGTCCTTCGGTTCTTCGCCAACCGGTCCTCCAGTGGGCCTTGCACATCCCACAGCTACTTCTTTTGGCATGGATACCTCCTGCTCAGGGTTACTCTGTAGGATGACTGGTGTGTCATCCTTTAAAATTGTTTATTTCTTGCTCGCAAAGACTAGTTGTCCGCCAAGGTGTCCGGCAAGACCAACTGCCGCAAGCATAATCAGTGACCAGAAAAGGAAAATAAAACGATCTAATGAAGCATTGCTAAGCACATCCGGTCGTATTGTTCTCCAGAGAACAAGCCCAAAGAGGATCACAGTAGCAACAGAACTTGCAGCTATTTTCATTTTAAACAGAGACGTTTTTACCCCTTTATATTTCTTCTGCCAGGTAAGGTAACCGGTAACCAACACCGGAGGCATGGTCAGCAGGACAAAAATCATGCTGAGGTAGGCTGCATTGCCAAAACCTGGCAATTGTAGTACCGCAGCGAGAGCCAGAAAAAGAAACACCATGGGGATAATTCCGTTCGGACCATGTACGCTGATAGGGTGCAGGTGCTTTTCCACGATAAGAGCAGTTATTTTTTCATATATGGAGGATGGTGGATCCACCGAGGCTTCCGCCTCCATTCTGGTTTCGGACTGTGAACTTTCTTCCGTCATCTCAACAAATTTATCTTTGTCCGCTCCACAGACCGGGCATTTTTCCGGCGGCTCATCTCCCTCGTGAATATAATTGCAGACTGAACATTTCCATTTTTTCATACGTTTCACCTTGATTAATTATTTATCTAAAATTTGTTACCAGTTTTCGCCAAGAAGTTCGAAGTGGGCCTTTGGATGATCACACGCCGGGCATTTTTCCGGGGCATCGGTTCCCTGGTGCAAGTAGCCGCAATTGCGACATCTCCAGGTTACTTCTTCATCACGCTGAAAGACCTTGTTGCTCTTGATGTTGGCCATTAAATCCAGGTAACGTTTTTCATGTTGTTTTTCCGCAACTGCTATGGCCTCAAAGATACTAGCTATTTCCTGAAAACCTTCTTCACGGGCTGTGGCTGCAAATTCAGGGTACATAACTGTGTGTTCATGGTTTTCACCATTTGCTGCGTCTTTCAGGTTTTCAATTGTGGTCCCTACAACGCCTGCTGGAAAGGAACCGGATATCGCCACTTCTCCTCCTTCCAGGAGTTTGAATAGACGTTTGGCATGCTCTTTTTCCTGATCCGCAGTCTCTGTAAAAATGTGGGAAATCTGTACATAGCCCTCCTTTTTAGCCTTGGACGCAAAATAGGTGTAGCGGTTACGTGCCTGTGATTCTCCACAAAATGCGGTTACAATATTCTTTTCGGTTTGGCTGTTTTTTAATGACGCCATTGTGTTGTCCTCATAAAAATAAAATAGATTAGAGTAATGCTATCATCGTTTGATACCATTACCCAATAAAAAAATGTAGTCGCCCTACTGCGGTTCAGGTAGTGGCAGGCCAAGGGCATCAGCCACACCTTTGCCATATGCAGGATCTGCCTTGAAGCAGTTCCCTATATGACGCATCTTGATCTCTTTGGGAGCATCTCCCATGGCCCTGGCTGTATTGTCAAACAATGCTTGCTGCTGCTCGGCACTCATAAGTTGAAAGAGTTTTGCCGGCTGGCTGAAATAGTCGTTATCTTCCCGGTGATTCCAGTGATCGGCTGCACCTTCGAGGCTGAGTGGTGGTTCGTTGACCTCTGGCTGTTCCTGCCACTCTCCCTGGCTGTTTGGTTCGTAACCGATGGTACTGCCATGGTTTCCATCCACGCGCATGGCTCCGTCACGGTGGTAATTGTGAAAGGGGCACTTTGGCGCATTGACCGGGATCTGTTGATGGTTGACCCCAAGACGATAGCGCTGAGCGTCACCGTAGGAAAAAAGTCGTCCCTGGAGCATTTTGTCTGGAGAAAAACCTATTCCTGGCACAATAGAAGTTGGATTAAAAGCAGACTGTTCTACTTCTGCAAAATAGTTCTCCGGATTCCGGTTGAGTTCCAGAACGCCAACTTCAATAAGCGGGCAATCTTTGTTATACCAGACTTTGGTCAGGTCAAAGGGGTTATAAGGGCAGTTCGCCGCTTCCTCTTCTGTCATCACTTGAATAAACATGGTCCATCGTGGGAAATCCCCTTTTTCAATACTGTTATAGAGGTCTTCTTGATGGCTTTCCCGGCATTTGCCGACAACTGCCTCTGCTTCCGCATCGGTCAGGTTTTTGATCCCCTGCTGGGTGTGAAAGTGAAATTTGACCCAGCAACGTTCATTTTGGGCATTGATGAAACTGAAAGTATGGCTGCCAAACCCATGCATATGCCTGTAGCTAACCGGAATGCCTCGCTCACTCATGGTAATGGTCACCTGATGCAGTGCTTCCGGCAATGCAGTCCAGAAATCCCAGTTATTTTTGGCACTACGCATATTTGTACGGGGATCTCGTTTCACGGCATGATTGAGATCGGGAAATTTCAGAGGATCACGGAGGAAAAATACCGGGGTGTTATTGCCAACCAGATCCCAGTTCCCTTCTTCGGTGTAAAACTTCAAGGCAAATCCGCGGATGTCACGCTCGGCGTCAGCCGCCCCTCTTTCTCCAGCTACAGTGGAGAATCGAGAAAATAATTCTGTTTTTTTACCTACTTCTGAGAAGATATTGGCCTTGGTGTATTGAGTAATGTCGTGGGTAACAGTAAAGGTGCCGTATGCTCCGGATCCCTTGGCATGCATACGTCGTTCTGGAATAACTTCCCGGTCAAAATGGGCAAGTTTTTCAAGAAACCACACATCCTGCATCAGCATCGGCCCACGTGGACCGGCAGTCAATGTATTTTGATTATCACCCACTGGGGCGCCATTATTTGCTGTTAACTTTTTTTCTTCTGACATGTTGTGTCTCCTCTTATCGTTACGTTGTTTTTGTACACCAGAACATGGTGTGCCACTTTGTAGGTGTGTGTCTTTGGTAAGATCTTATCTTAACGGGTGCCAAAAAAACATCCCTGTCTATTTATTTACTATCAAGTTTTAAGTTTTATCAAGACAGCTGTTGCAAACACCATGGATTTCAAGGTGACGGGACTCTACCTTCCCCATGTCCTTCAGAGCGCCAGGAAGTATTGTATTGTCAAAATCAGACCAGTAAATATCCCTTACTTCCTTGCAACGAGTACAGATAAAATGATGGTGAATATCGAGATTGGTATCAAACAGAGTCCGTTCATTCATGACATGCAGTTTTTTAACCAGCCCCAATTCATCAAAGGTTGCAAGGGTTCGGTAAACCGTGTCAATGGCAATCGTTGGGAGTCTCTCTTGAAGTTTTTTATGAATAAGTTCGGCAGAGGGATGATCACTGAGAGCAATTAGTTCCCTGAAAATCTCAAGTCGTTGATGGGTGAGTTTAATCCCGGCATCGTTACAGAGTTGCTTGAGTTGTCTAATCTGTTGCTTGTCCATTTTTCCGTTAGCCATTTACGTAGTTCCAAGTGTAAGAATCAATCTTATTTAAGATATTATCAGTAGTAGGTGCAGTTGTCAATGGGAATAATTACTTCTCTTGTGGTTTTTTGGCTCCTTCCCCCCCCTTATGTCTCCAATTACCGGTGGTAATGATATGGTGACGTGGTCAATTAAATAGTTGACATATTCCTTTTGTCATGGGATTAGTTGCCTCGTTAATATTTAACGAGGCAACTAATGAAATCATGTGACGAAGAATCCATAGGCAGACTGCTCTATCTGACAACACAGGCCATGACTCTCCATGCTGAGAAGGTACTCAAGCCGTATGGCTTGACAATGGAACAGTTTATCCTGCTGAAAAATATGCCTGAGGATGGCACACTTTCTCAAAATCAACTCTGTGAGATTGTGGAAAAAAGTGCCGCCAATGTAACCAGAATTTTGGATCGTCTTGAAAAAAAGGCTTTTGTGAAAAGAAAACAGAATCCCGCAGACCGTCGTTCCACCCTTCTTCTACTTACTGCTCAGGGAAGGGGAATGGTTGAGGAAGTTTGGAGTTTATTTGAATCTTTTTCCAATCACCTGACCAAAGGAATCTCCACTCAAGATCAGCATGTACTCATGCAGCTTCTTTACAAAATTCGCGGCAATCTCGACACATTCACTGACAATTCTTTTAGCTAATCTATTTTTTAAAGAGGTATTTATGCGATCTCTATTTTTGTTTTTCATCCTTTTTTCCTTTGTCACGCCCCTGTATGCCCAGGAACAGCCTCCAGCTTCAGTGGTTATAACGAAAGTGAATAGCGAGAAAGTATCACAGACTCAATCTGTCATTGGTATTGTTTACTATGATCGGATCAGTGAAGTTTCAACGGAGGTGACAGGTCTGGTTCAAACGGTCCTTGCCCAAAAAGGGTCTCATGTCAGGCAGGGTGATGCCCTGGTCCGGCTGGACACGGAGATGCTTGACAATGAAATTGCTTTAAAGAAGACACATATTGCCCAGAACGATTTGCTCCTCAAAAATACCGGGAAAAACTTCAAACGATTGGAGACTCTCTACAAGGAATCCGGGGTCAGTGAAAAAGATTACGATGATGCTCTTTTTACTTTCCAGAACGCCAGGCTTGAGAAACAGGCCCGTCAGGAAGAGCTTGCCAATCTGCTTATCAAAAAGAAACGTAGTGTTATCCGTGCGCCATTCGACGGCATTATTCTCACAAAGGACGTGGACAGCGGGGCCTGGGTACAACAGGGCAAGCAACTGGTATCCATCGGTTCCAGCAAAGACCTCTTTGTCCGTGCCCCCATTGGAGAACGTTTACTGCCCTATCTTAAAAAGGGACAGCAGGTGTCGGTCACCCTCAATGCATTTGAGAAACAGGTACAGGGAGTGGCGGAGGATATAGATCCAGTTGCTGACGTTACAACCAAAACTGTTTTTGTGAAAATCCGCATTCCTTCGCAGGAAATTATTGCCGCCAATATGTCTGCCACGGTTCATCTTCCGGCAAGCAACGAGAAAGAACTCTGTATTCTCCCCCGGGCAGCGCTGGTTAAGTTTCAAGGCAAGGACTTTATCTACACAGTCAAAGATGATAAGGCAGCCATTCTGCCAGTCAATGTTGTTGCCTTTATGGGTGAAAAAATAGGGGTGAGCACTGGGCCACTTATGCCTGGGATGGTGGTTGTTATAGAAGGAAATGAACGGCTGCGTCCGGATCAAGCAGTTCGGGTGACTGGAGAAAAATAATGGATCTTATAAAATACTCCCTTGAAAAACCGGTATCAGTCACAGTTGGGGTGATTCTGTTGCTGGTTTTTGGAATTATCGGTTTAAATAAGTTACCGGTACAACTCACTCCCGATGTAGAGACTCCCCAGATTACTGTAAAAACCACCTGGGGTGGTGCCACGCCTTACGAAATCGAGAAAGAGATTGTTGAGCAGCAGGAAGAGGTACTCAAAGGTCTACAGGGCCTCAGCAAAATGGAAAGTGCCAGTTATAATGGATATGGCGAAATCACTCTTTCTTTTGAATTAAAAACGTCCCTCGACGAAGCGCTGCTCCGGGTTTCCAATAAAATTAACGAGGTCTCTAATTACCCGGAGAATGTTAACCGCCCAACCATCGAATCAGCTGGAGCCAACTCCTCCCCTGTTATCTGGATGATGCTCAAACCCGTGGAGGAAAACAAAGATTCCATTGATCACTCCCTCAGCTATTTCGAAGACAATGTGCGCCAGCATATTGAGCGGGTCAAAGGCGTTGGATCACTCTTTGTCTTTGGCGGTACTTTGTCCGAACTCCATATCACCCTCGACATGGGAAAGATGGCCAGTCACAATGTTTCCATCAACCAGGTTATCAGCGCAATCCGCAGTGCTAACAGTACCAACTCGGCAGGTGTGTTGGGTATCGGTCGTAAGAATTACCGTATCCGTACCATGGGGCAGTTTCAATCTCCTGCCGATGCCATGGAGGTGGTTGTCTTTGATGACGGCATAAAACGGGTTTATCTTCGGGAAATTGCTGAAGTGAGCAACGACTATGCCAAACAGAATATCGCAGTTATGCATAGCGGTGAGCCGGTAATCGTCATAGCAGTACGTAAAGAACCGGGAACCAATGTTCTGGCAATGACCGACAGGCTGGAAGAAGAAGTTGAACGCCTCAACCAGGGGCTTCTTGCAGAAAAAGAGCTCTATATTGACTGGGTTTATGACCAACGACCCTATATCAGTACTGCAATCAATCTGGTAAAAAAGAATGTCGCCCTCGGCGGTACACTGGCTATCTGTGTCCTCCTCATCTTCCTCCGCAGCATTCGTTCTACTCTGACTACAGCAATGGCCATCCCCATCTCTGCCATCGGTTCCTTTATCTTTTTATGGATTACCGGTCGTAATCTGAACGTGGTTTCCCTTGCTGGTATCTCCTTTGCCGTAGGGATGCTGGTGGATAACTCCATCGTTGTTATGGAAAACATTGATCGCCATCGGAAAATGGGAAAATCGGCCTACAACGCGTCCTGGGAAGGAACCAGGGAAGTCTGGGGGGCAGTCTTTGCTTCTACCGCTACCACCGTTGCTGTGTTTTTACCGATTATTTTTATGCAGGAAGAAGCCGGACAACTCTTTCGTGATATCGCTATAGCCATTACTTTTTCCATCCTTATCAGTCTCTTTGTTTCCATCTCTGTTATTCCAACTCTGACCTATCATCTCTTCAAGGGCGGGAAATCCAAAAAACCAAACAGACTGCAAAAGAGTGTGGCCGGTCCTTTCATTGCCGGGATCATCATGCGTTTCTCCAATCTCTGTCTGAAGAATGTTTTCACCCGGATAACCACTGTT
This sequence comes from uncultured Desulfocapsa sp., assembly GCA_964621915.1. GTDB lineage: Bacteria > Desulfobacterota > Desulfobulbia > Desulfobulbales > Desulfocapsaceae > Desulfocapsa. The sequence goes on from CAZUPS010000019.1 coordinate 19,742, forward strand.
ATCTCTTTTACTTCTTTCTCCATTGGTCTTATTTTTCTGCTACTGCCCAGTGCTGAATATCTGCCACAGGGAAATCGGAATCTAATTCTCAATATTCTTATCCCGCCGCCGGGATACTCACTGGAAAAAATGCAGGAACTGGGATCTTATATATACGAGGAATCTGAACCCTATTTTAAAGAAGACGGGAAAGATGGAATCCCTCAGATCCAGGACATGTTCTTTGTTGGTGCTGACCGTTTCACTCTTTTTGGTGGAATATCCACGCACGAGACCAGAGGTGCAGAGATGATGCCTCTCTTTAATCGTATTATGCGATCCATTCCGGGAATTTTCGGGGTTAGTATTCAGGCGGGTATCTTTGAAAGCGGAATCGGTGAAGGGCGTACCGTGAACGTTAATATCGCAGGAGAAAATATCGATCAGATCGTGGCAGCTGGAAGAACACTGTTTGGAACCGTAAGTGCTAAGATGCCAGGTGCTCAGGTTCGGCCGGTTCCCTCCCTTGAGACCAGTTATCCGGAGATCCAGATGGTCCCCAACAAGGAAAAGCTGGCAGCAAGCGGGATGACTGGCAAAGACCTTGGAGTCTATATCGATGTCCTTATGGATGGACGAAAAGTTGACGAATATCGTCCCGAAGGAAGTAAACAGAAAGATCTGGTACTGACCGGAAAAGAGTCCATTTTTGATTCTCCTGAAAATATCCTCAAGAGCAATATTGTGAATGGCCAGGGAAGTCTTATTCGGGTAGATGATGTGGCCGATCTGGTCTACAGTCAGGGCATGCCCCAGATCAACCATCTGGAACGTAAGCGAACCATTACGCTGCAAGTGACCCCACCCAAGGACCTGCCCCTGCAATCGGCTATGGATATTATTGAACAGGAAGCGGTTGGCCCCCTGAAAGCGGCTGGACAACTCGAGGGAGTCGAGGTTACTATTGGTGGAAATGCAGACAAGCTCACCGAGGCCCGGAAGGCACTGCAATGGAACCTGCTTTTAGCACTGTTAATTACCTATCTTCTGATGGCAGCGCTCTTTGAAAATTTTCTCTATCCTTTAATCATCATGTTTTCGATCCCTCTGGCAGCTGCTGGAGGGTTTCTCGGCCTGCGGGCGGTAAATACATTTATCGCACCCCAGGGTTTTGATATCCTGGCCATGCTTGGTTTTATCATCCTCATTGGAACCGTGGTTAACAATGCCATCCTCATTGTCCATCAGTCCCTGAATAATGTTCGTTACAATGGTTTGCAGGGAACCGAGGCAATTTCCGAAGCCGTTCGTACCAGAATCAGGCCCATTTTTATGAGCGCCACCAGTTCTGTGCTGGCCATGCTACCCATGGTGCTTTCCACCGGCTCCGGTTCCGAACTCTACCGTGGCCTTGGTTCCATCCTTCTGGGAGGACTTGCACTTTCCACCCTGTTGACCCTTTTTGTTATTCCCGCACTGCTGGCTTTTGTTATCCGTTTTGAAAGGAGTCGTATCAATGAAAAAATATAGCTTTTTCCTTCTTTTTTTCCTTCTGTCACCGGGCACAGGTACCTCTGCCTTAGCCCTTGACCTTGCAGAGATGCAGGAGACGGCCACAGAGAACAGGGAGATCATCAAACGTTACCAGACCAGCCTTGAGAAAAGCGGACGGGAGGTAGAACGTGTCCGGAGTGGCTACTATCCGAGCTTGAATATCGGGTATCAGGCAAACAACCTGGATGAGGCGGCCAGATTTGAACACCGTCAAAACAGTTCTGTCTATGCCGCTGCGAGTATGAATATCTTCGCAGGATTTAAAGATCGTTATGGCATCGAGTCTGCAAAAATTCTGCAAAAGGTAGACGGTTACCGTCTCAAAGGGCTCGAGCAGGATATCCAGCGCAATGTGGCTTTACGCTATCTCAGTGTCTATGAACGACAAGCAAACCTCACAGTCGCTCAAGATGGCCTGAAAACACTTAAACGTCTCTATCGGGATGGTGAGAGACGGCTTCAGGTCGGGCTCATCGGAAAGAATGAGCTCTTAAAAATCAAGGTTGATCTGGATAATTCCGATATTACCATGAAAAAGGGACAGGCTGATCTGGATAAAAGTATTCAGCTTCTGGGCCGAGAGATTAACCGTCCCGTCAACCTGGAAGACCTTGCTTTTGAAGAATTTGGAATCCTTCCGGAGCTGGGAGAGCAGGAGCTGTACAAAGAAAGAATGCTTAAGAATCGTTCTGAACTCCTGGCTTTGACTGGCCTTGCCGAATCCGCCTCCATGCTGGTAAAGGCAGAACAGGGCAGCTATTATCCTCAAGTAGATCTCATCGGTAGTTATTCACGTTACGACGATGATTTCATTAACGGCAATGGAGAAAATAGCGACGAGGAGCTTCGCGCCCAGATGGTGCTTTCCTATACTCTTTTCGACGGTTTTGCCAGGGAATCTTCCGTATCAATGGCTAAACTGACTCTTCGGGAGCTTCAATATGATATTGATGAACTCAAAAACAGCTTGAGTACCGATCTTGCCAATATATTTATTGATTACCGGGTAAGTATGGCAAATGTGGAGGTGGCAAAGGAGGATATTCGTCATGCTGAAGAAAATCTGCGTATTACCCAGCTTAAGTATAAACAGGGCCTGCAGCGGGAGTCTGATCTGCTGGATGCCGTGACTAACCTCTCAAGAGCCCGTTACAATCAGGTAGCCGTAATCAGAACTGTTTTTGAGAATGCTTTTCGAGTAAGCAGGATGGTGGAGGAATTTCGGTACCACAGCAGTTCGCAATAATCCAAACACTGCGAACTGTTGTTTACCCCCAAAGCGTTCCAGCCCATTGCAGTCTCGTTATCTGACAATCCTGATTTTTCATCTTGTGCACTATTGTGTTCCACTCTAAAATGAACTGGCCCGAATTTTTCGTACACGGAAGGCGAGTTCCCTTCAGTGATTTTGATTCACTCGGGCAAACCTATACAGTCAGGCTAAGGATGCCCTCTCTTCCCTCCCTGTTGTCGATTAGGGGAGTGCAAAGGTCAATATCAAGTTCGGCAAGCGAAAGTTTTGCGGCAAAGGCAAGGCAGGACGGTTCACCGCAGGCCTTACAGTTGGTCTTTGGCAGGAAGCGGTAAATATCGAAGGCCTGGGCCCGTTTCCGGCCATGTTTTTTTGGAGTGATACTTTGCCGTTTCTCCCACAGATCATTAAGGTAGGCCACGTAACAAACCGATACGAGTAGTTCCCTCCCTATAAGGATAAGAATCTTTCCCAAATGGGAAGACTGTGTTTTTCTTGACACTGTAGTCTGATACAGGGTTATATTGAAAGAAGGAGATCTCTTATGGAACAGTTAACAATCGGTCAGGTGGCCAAAAAGAGTGCAGTGGGGGTTGAAGCAATTCGCTTCTATGAACGAAGCGGTGTGATCGAGGCTCCTCCCAGGAGCCCTGGCGGCTACCGTCAATATTCCCCTGAGATCGTGGAGAGGATTCGTTTTATTCAACGGGCCAAGGGACTCGGCTTCTCCCTCCAAGAGACCCGGGAACTCCTGGAGCTGTGTGAAAATCCAGACGCCACCTGAGGGGAAATCAAAAGGCATGCCGTGGGCAAGCTCGATAATATTAAGCGGCGCATCAAAGACCTGGAGAAAATTCGTGATACCCTGAGTGTATTACTTGAACACTGTGCGGCCAGCGACGAATCTTCAACCTCCTGTCCCATATGGGAGAAGATATGAAAAGAGGTACTGCCCTCCAGGGAAATTTTCTGCTTAAACTGCTGCTCTTCTTTGTTGTCCTGGCAGCAATCCTCTTTGTTCTTCTCGACACCAGAAAAAAAATTCATCAAAATCAGCATCTGCAGGTGATCAGCGAACGCTATCAACGCGCCTACAACACCATCTATGACCAGTACCTGCGGCAGGCCACAACCCTATACTCCGGTATAACTAAACGGTTCGATATCCCCGGAATATACCAGAAACTCCTCTTTGCCGATGAAGAGCAAAAAGCCGAACTGCGCCGGGAACTGCTGGCACTAGTGGAGCCGCGCTACCAGGAAATCAAACGAGAAGCAGGCGTGAGACAATTCCACTTTCATCTGCCTAATAACGACTCTTTTCTCCGTCTCCACCGGCCCTTCAAATACGGGGATAATCTAACAGAAATACGACCGACCATCGCTTCGGTGAACAGGACACACCTGCCCATTGACGGCTTTGAGGAAGGAAAAATTTATAATGGGTTCCGCTTTGTCTTCCCCATTCGAGGGAGTGATCAAAATCACCTGGGCAGTATGGAGATCTCCTTTGGCCCGGGAGCCCTGGTCGGCTCACTGATGAAAGAGTACGATGTATTGGCCAACTTTTTAATCAGGGAATCCACGGTGAGTGAGAAGGTCTTTACTGATGAGCAGCAAAGAAACTATGAGCCGTCCCCCTACCGGGGGTATCTCCTTGATAAAGAGGTGGTGGCAGCCATCGAAAAGGTCTCCCACAAAACAGTGGCCTCCTTGCAACCACAACAGGAGACCCGTGACCGGATATACAGCAACGCCCACAGCGGGCAGGCCCGAACCGTCTATGACAGTTCCCTGGATATTGCCATCACTACCATTCCGATCACCAACCCGGTGACGGAAGAGATGGTTGGATTCCTGACCATCAGGAGTCAGACGGATTTTTTCCGGCACACCGAACAGGATTTCATTTTGGAACTGTCCCTGGCCCTGTTACTGCTGTTCATGGTTCTCTCCTTTGTTGCCTTGCAACGCAACAAAACGATGCAACTGGAAAAAGAGCGACAACGCCTTCTGAAGGCCCAGAAAACTGCCCAGATAGGAGACTGGGAGCTTGATCTGGGTCACGACCGGCTCCACTGGTCGGAGCAGGTATACCATATTTTCGGCCTGCCTCTGGACAGTGCGGTTTCTCATTACCAGACCTTTCTGGAGATGGTCCATCCCGACGACCGGGAATTTGTCCGTACTGCTTACAGTGATTCGGTGAATAAGCAGCTCCCCTACGATATCCGCCATCGTATCATCAGCACCGATGGTCGGGAAAAGTGGGTGCGGGAGGTCTGCAGCACCGAGTTTGATGAGCAGGGAGTCCCCCTGCGATCACTGGGCATCGTTCACGATATCACCAGGCAACACAGCAGCCATATTCTTCTGCAGCAAGAGCGGGACATGTTCCTCAATGGCCCGGTCACCACCTACACCTGGAAGATCAATGATGCCTGGTTGGTGGAGCATATTTCGGCTAATGTCAAAGATCTCTTGGGAATAACGGCAAAGAAGTTCCTTGACGGCTCCGTCGATTACCTCTCCTGTATTCATCCGGATGATGTACAACGGGTGCGTGATGCGTTTGCAGACAACGCGAGTAGTGAAGCCATAAGCTTTATCCATGAACCCTATCGCCTGAAAGACCGCAACGGAAATACGGTATGGGTTCTTGACAGCTGTACCCTTATACAAGACAGCCAAGAGCATACCAGCCACTACCGCGGCTACCTTGTGGATATCTCACACCGGGTGCGCATGGAAGAGGAGATTGCGGCCACCCAGGATGTTCTGGAGAAAAACCGCCAGGAAGAAGAGCTGAAACGCCTAAAGAGTCTGAAAACCATGGCTGGAGCCATTGCCCATCGCTTTAACAACTCCATGATGGTCGTTGAGGGCAACCTCCAGCTCATGGAACCCACCCTGACCGATAACAGCGCAGCACAGGAAATGGCCAGGGATGCCATGCAGGCTGCCCGGGGGGCCTCACAGGTGGGTACCATGATGCTGAGCTATGTGGGCCAGCAACATCAGCTTCTGCGGGAGGATTCTTTTTCTCGGGTGGTCACGGAGAGGCTGGAGTCCCTTCAGAACCAGCTTTATCCCGGCCTCGAACTGCAATGCCATGCTCCTGATCAGCCGCTCTTCTGCATGATGGACAGGAAACAGATAGAGGAAGTTGTGGAAAGCCTGTTCACCAATGCTCTGGAGGCTCTGGAAGAAAAGTCAGGGACAATTCGCATAACCTTCGGAACGGAATACTGCACCAGAGATTCATTCCCCCTGGCCTTCCAGACCGATAAGACCCCGGACAGCTTCTATGCCTTCTGCCAGATTGAAGACAATGGCCACGGCATCAGTGGAGAAGACCTTCGTCACATCTTCGAACCGTTTTATACCACCCGCTTTATAGGAAGAGGACTTGGTCTGGCTCTGACTGTTGGCATTATGCAGGCACACCGTGGGGCCATTATGGTTGACAGTACTGTGGAACAGGGAACCCGGGTAAAAATACTGCTGCCCTCCATCCCTCCCCCCACTGTCCCCGAGGAGCCGGGAAAAACAGTCCAGTTGTCAGGGAATCTCCTCTTGGTAGATGATGAGGCCCTGGTTCTGCGTACTGGTAAAAAGATATTTGAGACCATCGGTTTTACCGTTCATACTGCAGTCGGCGGCCGGGAGGCAGTGGCCCTGATCCGTGACCAACGTATCGATTTTGCTCTTGCAATCCTCGATATTGCCATGCCAGAAATGGATGGTATTGAGGCAATGCAGCGTATCCGGCAAATCAATCCCCAGCTGCCCATAGTGCTGAGCAGCGGCCATGCGGAGGAAAATTTTGATTTTGATGAGCAGCAGGGCGAAAAACCAGACGACTTCTTTGTCAAACCGTTCAAGATCAGTGATGTGGAGTTCAGACTTGGAAAACTTTTAGAATGACGAATTATCCACGGAGGAACAGATAGCATGAACAGGAAAGCTGAAGAGTCCCACCAAGGGGATGCATCCCTCAGGATAATACAAAAATGGTGCTACGGAGCTGCCATTGCGTGGACTATTGTCACTCTTGGGATTGCCTGCTGGTTTTCCTATGAGGACTGGCAAGAGGCGCTGACAATCGGTATACAGACAGGCAGAGCTGCGCTGGAAAAAGATTACTCCTACCGGGCCTGGAATGCCGGACATGGTGGTGTCTACGTCCCTGTCACCAAGGAAGCCCCGCGCAACCCGAATCTTGCTCACATTCCCACCCGGGACATGACCACGGAAAGCGGACTGCAGCTGACCCTGGTAAACCCCGCTTATATGACCCGACAGGTGCAGGAACAGGAAAATAAGCGTTATGGTCTAAAGGGACACATCACCAGCCTTCGACCCATCCGTGCTGAAAACAGGCCGGACAGCTGGGAGAAAGAGGCCCTTGAACAGCTACAATTGGGGGTCTCAGAGGTCCATGGGCTGGCTAAGATGGACGACCGCTCCTATATGCGGGTCATGACACCCATGCTCACCGACCAATTCTGTCTCAAATGCCACGCAGCGCAGGGATACGGAGTTGGTGACCAGCGAGGCGGGGTCAGTGTATCTGTTCCCATGGAGGGATTTCTTGACAATTTCCGCCGGGAAGCACTCTTCCAGTCTCTTTACTTTCTCACGGCCCTGCTGCTAGGCTACTTGGGGCTGTTTTTCTTCTATCGCACCGTAGGTGGACACCTGCGAAGACGCCAGCAGGCAGAGGAAGAAATACTGGCACAGGAGAAACGCTTTAAAACTTTTTTTGCCTCTGTCAACGATGCGATCATGGTGCATCCGCTGCAGCAGGAGGGCTTTGCCTCCTTTATTGAAGTCAACGCCATTACCTGCTCCCGTTATGGCTACTCCCGGGAGGAGTTCCTGCAAATGACCCCCCTGGATATTACCCGCGATGATGCGTCCGGAAGAGCATCTGCTCTTGCGCATCGGAAAAAGCTGCTGGAGGGCAGGCAACTGATTTTTGAGGCACTCCATATCAAAAAGTCAGGTGAAACGTTTCCGGTAGAGGTCAGTGCAAATATTATCAAAGGGGATGCCGGACAACAGTTGATACTCTCGGTGGTGCGTGACATCAGCGAGCGTAACGCAGCAGAGAAGGAACTGAGGCGCCAGCATCAGACCATTACACTCAACAACCGTATTGCCGGAATTTTTCTGAGCGCCCTTCCGGAAACGCGTTTTGCCGAGGTCCTTGAGGTGATTCTTGAGGCACTGGACAGTGAGTTTGGTTATTTCGGATATATTGATCGATCCGGCGACCTACTCTGTCCCTCTCTACAGCAAAAAGTTCTCGACCAGAGCCAGCTCACCGAAAAGGGACTGCTCTTCCCCAGGAGCCGTTGGAGTGGGACCTGGGGAGATTCCCTGCTGAAGAAAAAGAGCCTGCTGGCCAACACCAAGCTGCCCATGCCAGAAGGCCATATCCCGGTGGATTCTCTGCTGGCAGTACCCATCCTCCATGAAGCAACCCTCATCGGCCAGTTTGTCGTGGCCAACAAGGCTAAGGGCTACGGCGAACATGATCAACTGCTTCTTGAGACAGTGGCTGAACAGACTGCCCCCATCCTCAGCGCATTGCTCAAAGAGGCCAGACAGGAAGAGTCACACCGGGAGCTGGAAGAACAGTACCGACAGGCCCAGAAGATGGAATCCGTCGGACGCCTGGCAGGGGGGGTAGCCCATGACTTCAATAATATGCTGGGAGTCATCCTCGGAAATGCTGAACTGGCCCTGCGTGAGATTGACGAGACGCATCCTCTGTACGGGGAACTCCTGGAGATCGAAGCCGCCGCCAACCGTTCTGCTGATCTTACCCGACAGCTGCTGGCCTTTGCCCGCAAGCAGACTATTGCCCCCAAGCTCCTGGATCTAAGCGATACGGTTGCAGGTATGCTGAAGATGCTGCAGCGACTTATGGGTGAAGATATCAGCCTGGCCTGGATACCGGGGATGGCCCCCTGCATTGTGAAAATCGATCCCGGCCAGATTGACCAGCTGCTGGCAAACCTCTGTGTCAACGCCAGAGATGCCATAGAAGGGGTGGGGCAGGTCAGCATCGAGACAAGGAATATCAGTTTTGATAAGGACTATTGCAGCAGCCATATGGATTTTCTTCCCGGTGACTATGTATTACTGGTCGTCAGCGATAATGGCTGTGGGATGGATGCGGCAACCCAGGCCAACATCTTTGACCCCTTTTTCACCACCAAGGAGCTGGAGAAGGGGACCGGCCTTGGGCTATCCACGGTCTACGGCATTGTCAAACAGAACGGGGGGTTTATCAATGTCTACAGCGAACCCGGACATGGAACGGCCTTTAAGATCTACCTGCCCGGACATCTTGAAAAAGGACCCGACAAACCAGAGGAAGTGGTACTGGAACCAGGTGGGGAAGAGACCATCCTGCTGGTGGAGGACGAAGCCACACTGCTGGAGCTGACAAAAAGGATGCTGCTCGGGCTCGGCTACACGGTTCTCTCCACAGAGAAACCGGAAGAGGCCATTACACTTGCCGAACAGCACCCCGATACCATCCATCTGCTCCTCACGGATGTGGTTATGCCGAAAATGAACGGCCTGGAATTGAGCCGGCATTTGGAGGCACACTATCCCAAGCTTAAGAAGTGCTTTATGTCTGGCTATACCGCCAATGTGATCGCCAGCCAAGGTGTCCTCCATGAAGGGGTCCACTTCCTTGCTAAACCCTTTTCCAGACAGGATCTGGCAGGAACCGTGCGCAGGGTACTGGATGAACACAAAAGTGATCAGGATATCCCATGAGAAGAGTACACCCCCACAGTCTTGTATTACTCGTCCTGCTGCTTATGCTGCTGCCCTCCCTTGCCTTGGCCGAGCAGCCCCAGGACACAAAGCCAAGAGTGCTTATCCTGCTCTCCTATGACCAGAAAAACCCCTGGACTGCAGCCATTCTTGAGGGGCTGGAAGCCGGACTGGCCACAGCAGACATTCAACCTGAGCTCCATATTGAATATATGGACAGTAAGCGGCACAGCCCGGAACTCCTGTTTCCGCAGCTGGAGGAGCTCTATCGAACTAAATATGGTGCAATGTCCTTTGATCTGATCATCCTGGCCGACAACAACGCCTTTGACTTTCTCCTTCCCCGTCGTGCGGTCCTGTTCCCTGATGTCCCGGTGGTGTTCTGTGGAGTCAACAATTTCTCTCCTAACTCCATTGAGGGACATGAAAAAGTCACAGGGGTTGTGGAAAGTTCAAATCTTTCCGAAACCATCCAGCTGGCCCTGAGGCTGCAGCCTGATACTGCTCATATCGCAGTGCTCTCCGATAACAGTCCCACAGCACTTGCTTACAGAAAGGAGCTGCAGAGCAGTATCCCTGATTTTGCTGATCGGGTGAACTTTATCGACCTCTTCAATCAGACAGAAGAGGAGTTGAGACAATCCCTAGCCAGCCTCCCCAAAAAGAGTGTCCTCCTCCTGATCTCCTTCTATCGTGATCGTAACGGAAAAAAATTCACCGATCAGGAACAGGTGCAGCTGATCCAGGAGAGCATCAACCTCCCGATCTACGCCTTGTGGGATCTTTATCTGGGCCGTGGCATTGTTGGGGGGGCTCTCAGTACCGGCCATTCCCAGGGCAAAGATACAGCCCTGCTTACCCTCCGGATTCTTGCAGGAGAGGCTCCAGAACAACTTCCTCTGCTCAACACAAGTCCCAACATCCCCATGGTGGACCACAGGATAATGCAGCATTTTGAACTGCAGCTGGCTCGGCTCCCACAAGGAGCAACCATCATCAACCAGCCAGGCTCTTTTTACAGTGACCACAGACAGATTATATGGATTGCAGTCTTTGTGCTGCTGCTGCAGGCCCTGGTGATTACTTTTCTCATCCACACCATGCGCCGCCGCAGACAGGCCGAACGCCAACTGCTGGGGCAGAAGGGTCACCTCCAGGATCTGGTGACCCAGCAAACTGCTGAACTTTCAGCTGCCAACACGGAGCTGCTGGCAAATTTGTCCCTCATTCGAGACAGTAATGAACAGTGGGATCGAACCTTCAACTCCTTTACCGATATTGTCACCCTCCAGGATACGGATCTGCGGATAGTCAAGGCCAACCAGGCGGCCTGCACCACCCTGGATCTCCCCTGTGACTCCATTGTCGGCCGCCACTGTTATGAACTTTTCCACGGTTCATCGGAGATCTGTCCAGACTGTCCCATCCTTGAAACACAAAAGAGTTTTGCATCCTACAGCCGGGAGATGCATCATGAAAAACTGGACAAGACTTTTCTGGTCTCGGCAGCTCCGGTCCTGGATGGTGAGGGAAAACTGGAATATATTGCCCATGTGGCCAAGGATATCACCACCTGGAAACGGGTGGAAGAGCGTCTCCTTCTTTCTGAAAAAATGAGTAGCATTGCAGGGCTGGCCGCCGGGGTGGCCCATGAAATAAACACCCCGCTTTCAGGTATTCTCCAGTCACAACAGCTGATAGATATGGCACTTGACCCGGATGTCCCACGAAACAGGGAAATGGCCAAAAAACATGGCCTGAATTTCTCCGCACTGCAGGCCTATTTCAAGGAACAGGAGCTTGATTTTTTTATGGATGGTATCAGCTCTTCTGCTCTTAAGGCATCAAAGATTATCAACAGCCTCCTTGATTTTAGCCGTCCCCAGGAGGGGAGTTTCTCCATTAGGGATATTAACGCACTGGCGGTAGATGCCCTGGCGCTGGCAAAATCTGACTATGGTTTACGAGAAAAACAGGATATTGTAAACGTTACCATTATTGAGAAATATGACAGGGACCTTCCACTTCTTAACTGTGTTGGGATGGAGATTGAACAGGTCCTGCTGAACCTGATTAAAAACGCAGTACAGGCCATGGCAGAGCATAAGGGGACCGCCCCTGTCCTCACCTTGCGTACGTTGCTGACTGAAGATGCAGTGCGTATTGAAGTGGAAGATAACGGTCCCGGGATGGACGATAGCGTAGAAAAACAGATATTCAACCCCTTCTTCACCACCAAAGAGGTGGGAGAGGGGACAGGTCTGGGGCTTTCAGTCTCTTACACCATTATCTGCGAGAAACACCATGGGAAAATCTGGGTGGAGAGTGAGCCCGGTCAGGGCAGCAGGTTTATTGTGGAGCTGCCTTTTTCCATGAACACTATCCCAGAAACGGCCTGAACGTTGATGCTCCCTTAAAGTACTTAAGGATATGCTTACGCACAAAGCTTGTATAATTCTTCTAGGAGTGATAACTAACTGGGAATATTTTTGTGGATAGGATAAGGTCACACCTGACGATTCCTCTCCTCCTCAACGAATCGATATAATTAAGTCGAAACAGGGGTTATCTATGACTGAAAAAAATATATCCCGCTGGATCTGGACTATGGGAGACCGGGGCAAGGCCCTGGCAATCGTCTCCACCATTATCCTTCTCCTTGCCCTGATCGCCCTCTTGTACGGTATCAGCGAACACAACAAAACCATAGATCTGCTCATTGCAAAGACTGAAGCAGAAATCCATACCACTGTAGGAGAAGTTCGCCATCGATCTCTTATAGACTATGAAAAACGAGTCCAAACCTTTCTGCTGGTGCGACTGGATATTGTCACGGCTTTTGCCGAGCGTGACCGCGAACGGCTCTATGCGCTCAGTCTCCCCCGTTTGCAGGTACTGAAGCGGGAAAACAGCTGGTTTAAAACTATCCACTTTCATCTGCCAGACGGAACCTCCTTTCTCCGGGTACATGATCCGGAGCATTGGGGGGACAACTTGCAGCAAAGCAGACCTTCACTGAAAATAATCCATACAGAGCGGAAACCGATTTCCGGCTTTGAGATAGGGCTTCATGGCGGATTTTTTCGGGTCCTGGCTCCGGTCTTTGTGCAGGAGGGCTATATCGGGGCCGTGGAATTCGGAATCGATATGCACCAGGCCGTTGAGATCGTGGAGAGGATGCTGCATATGCCGACAACAAGTTGTTTTCCGGTTAGCTACTGGAAAAATGCCGAGCAGTTCAACAAATTCCCCATGGTCTATCGTGATCAGTATGTGATTAACAGCCATGGAAATCCCATCTATGCCAAGCTCCCTCCCGAGCTGCTCATGGGAAAAGACAATCACACTCGTGTAGAGATCGAGGGAAATCAGTATATCGTCCATACCCACCAGGTTTTTTATGATTTTGAGAACAGGGCCATTGGAGGCTTAATTATACTCCAGGATATCAACGACCTTATAGTTAATAAACAGCGTTTCGTTGTCCAGGCCATCCTTTTCACTGTCGTTCTCCTGTTGCTTGGGTTTACTGTGCTCCATGTCAGTTTTAGCCGGCTCTTTGGAAGCATGGAGCGGGAGGTCAGAAAACGGGAGGAAGCAACGGCCAGTCTGGAACAGGCAGCACAGCAATGGACGACTGCCATGGATGCGGATCCCGATGTGGTCTATATTCTGGACCTTGACCGTAATCTCCTCCAGGCAAACAGGGCCTTTTATACGGTGATGGGTACAGATGCTGAAAATTCCATCGGCCGTCCCATTGAAGCGATGGTCCATCCTCAGGGGGAGCATGCAGCCTGTCCCATCGGAGAGGCCCAGAAAGTGCTGCGGGATGGTCAATTTGTGCGAGAGGTGGATGATCCGGATAATTCCAGCGGTGTTCCTCTGGAAATTACCGTGACCATTGTCAGAGATCAAGAGCACAGACCTTTCAGCATCTTTATGCGGCGTCATGACCTGAGCGAACAGCGGGCTGTGGAAGACCGGCTGCGCAAGAGCAAGGAAGAATGGGAACGAACCTTTGATTCCATTGCAGACCTCATAACCATTCAGGATGCGGATATGCGCATCGTACGGGCCAACAGGGCGGCTGAAAACTTTTTCCAGGTAGCACGCGGAGGTTTGAACGGCCTGCACTGCCATGAGGTCTTTCGTGGTGAAAACAGCTCCTGCCAGGACTGCCCCATGCTCCGTGTCGGAGAAGATAGCGGCGAACATCCCTCCATTATCCACCATGAGAACCTGCGGAAGATCTTTCATGTCTCCTCTTCTCCCCTGCTTGATGCGGACGGGAATACAGAGTATCTGGTGCATATTGCCAGGGACATCACGGCCCAGAAAGAACTTGAGGAAGAGCTCTATCAGGCGCATAAAATGGAGGCCATTGGCACCATGGCCGGCGGCATTGCGCATGACTTTAATAATATTCTGGGGGCCATCATCGGGTTTTCGGAATTTGTCCGAGATGATCTGGCAGAGGACAACCCGTCCCGGGCGGATATGGATCAAGTCCTGCAGGCGGTAGACAGGGCCAAGAGTCTGGTACAGCAGATCCTCAGCTTCAGTCGTAAAGGGAGTCACCAGCTGCAGATTGTAGAACCCTATTATATTGTCCAGGAGGTGGCGAAAATGCTGCACTCCACCCTGCCAAGCACAGTGACCATAGAAGAGGAGATTGAGAAGGATTCCGGAAAAATAAACGCGGATCCGACCCAGATTCATCAGATCGTGATGAACCTCTGTACCAATGCTTTCCAGGCCATGGAAAACGAAAAAGGAACCCTGGGACTCAGCCTGCAGCACCGGAAAATCACTGAAGAAGCGAACGCAAATAGAGCAATCTTGCCGGGGAATTATGTCGTGCTTGAGGTAGGAGATACGGGCCAGGGCATGGACGAGACAACGCAGGAACGGATCTTTGAACCTTTTTTCACCACCAAGGAGGTGGGGAAAGGTACGGGAATGGGACTTGCTGTTATCCATGGAATAGTGAAAGGCTACCATGGGTTTATTGAAGTGGAGAGCCGAAAGGGAACAGGCACTACATTCCGTATCTTCCTTCCAGCCGTGGCAGAGAGTGAACCAGTTCCTGTCCTCACAGAAAAAGTCACAAAGGGCAAAGATCTTGGAGGGAATGAAGAGATCCTGATTGTTGATGATGACCCGCTGCTGGTTCGTATTAACGGGCGTCTGCTCGGGAATCTCGGCTATAAGGTGACGGAAATGACCTCCAGCACGGAGGCTCTGGAAATGTTTCGCCGCAACCCTCAGCGTTTTAAGCTCCTTATCACCGACCAGACCATGCCGCAGCTCACCGGGGCAGAACTCGCCTCTTCGATAATGGAGATCAGTCCGAAGACAGTGGTGATTATGTGTACCGGCCACTCCAGTCAGGTCTCAGAGCAGGATGCACTGGCCATGGGTATCAGCCGCTATGTCTATAAACCTGTGGAAGGAATGGAGCTCGCTGAAGCTGTGCGGGAAGTTTTGAATAGTAAAATATTTTAAACAGCTGCATATAAAAGGGCTTACTGACTGCAATACCTTTTACTGGAGGTCAAGTAGGGTGTCCTCCTTGCTGATATTTCGGATGGCAAGCATATCATCGGGTTACAATAATGTGCGACCTCCTGCACAAAGCGGATGTAAAATTGAAGCGAATTTGATATCCTCCTTTGTAGAGGATCGGCTCTCCTCCGGTTACTTTTGTAGTGAAAAAAGACACAGATTAGGGTTTGGACACTCTTCAATACTCTCTTGTTAGAGGGCAGGGCATATGCAAAACTGGCGTCAGCAAAAGAAACATCTCGAAATCAAGGCAGAAAATCTATATCAGTTTATAGAAGCCGGGTCGCGGATTTTTATAGGAACCGGCTGCAGTGAGCCGGTCAAGCTGACGGAACAATTAGCCCAAAACAAGCATCGCTTCAATGATTGTGAGATTGTCCACTTTCTCACCCTGTCGGATAATAAGTTTTTTGATGATCAGGAGCCCTCGCTTTACAGGCATCAGGCCCTCTTTGTTGGAAGTTCCATCCGCGAGGCGGTCAACGAAGGCAAGGCAGACTATATCCCTATCTCCTTGTCAGATATTCCTCCACTCATCCAATCCGGACGACTCCGGATTGATGTGGCACTCCTTCAGGTGACTCCTCCTGACAAACATGGGTTTTGTTCTCTGGGAATAAATGTTGATATAAATAGAACCGTATTTGAGCACTCAAAGATGGTTATTGCCCAGATTAACCCTGCAATGCCGAGGACCAGTGGCGATTCCTTTGTTCGTTTTGACGCTATTGATCACCTTGTCTATGCAGAGACAGATCTTTTGGAATTTCAATATCCGGAGCCCGATGAACTCACAAAAAAGATCGGGAAGTACTGTGCAAGGATCATAGAAAACGGTTCAACTCTGCAGTTTGGTATCGGAAGTATTCCCAATGCAGTATTGATGCATCTCACAGACAAACAGGACCTGTCGGTGTACAGTGAGGTTATTTCAGACTCTATCATAGATTTGGTTGAATCCGGGGTAATTAACTGCCGTAAAAGCTATCATCCCCATATCCTCACCTCTTTTGCAATGGGCACACGTCGACTCTATGATTATGTGAACGAAAATCCCTTCATCGAATTCCAATCCACCGAAACCATCAACAACATCTTCAATATTGCCAAAAACACTAAGCAGCTCTCCATTAATGCGGCTCTGTCCGTTTCAGTCACTGGCCAGGTCAACTCCGACAGTATCGGAGCAGAGATATACAGCGGCGTCGGAGGTCAGCTCGATTTTTCCCGGGGAGCCGCTCTTTCTGAAGGTGGTAAACCGATCATCTGTCTGCCCAGTATCACCGCCGATGGCCAGACATCTCGGATTGTGGTAACCCTGGACGCCGGTGCAGGGGTTGTTATCCCCAGGAGTGAAGTGCACTACGTCATAACGGAATGGGGAGTTGCTTTTCTCCATGGCAAATCCATTCGCAATCGGGTTTTACAGATGATAGGTATCGCCCACCCCAAGTTCAGAAAAGAACTCCTTGAGCAGGCCAAAAAACTGCACTTCGTCTATCAGGATCAAATGCTTCCCCTGACCCAGGATGGTGTGGTGATCCTTTATCCGGAAGAATACGAATGGAACTATACAACATCTGGCGATGAGCACATTTTTTTCCGTCCAGTGAAAAACACAGATGAGCGCATGTTGCAGGAGCTGTACTATGAGCTTGACCCGGAGGATAGACGATTCAGGTTCTTTTCACCAAAGAGTACCTTCTCCCACCAGGAAACCCAAACAGCAGTCAATGTGGATTACGAATCTGTCTTTGCCATAGTTGGTATCATTGGAGCTGAGGATAATCAGAAAATTGTTTCCATTGCGTCATATTATTTAAACCGTTCCAGTAATGTAGCAGAAATTGCTTTTACTGTTGCCAAAGGAATCAGAAATCAGGGCCTTAGTCGACATATGCTGAACAGATTGATTGATATAGCAAAAGAAAAGCGAATCAGTGGGTTTGTGGGGGAAGTGTTACGTATGAACGACCCGATGCTCCATCTCCTGAAAACCACCCCCTATGTTATCACCTTTGTATCGGAGGGTGACACGTTCTCTTTTCATTTCAACTTCAGCGAGAAAAAATAAGCACCTTAATCTTTATTTGATGAAGAAGTTATGTGAAACCAGTTTTTTTGGAGAAGTGACATCACGATCGGAACCGTAACAACAGTACACTCGCTTTGAGAGGAAGATGCCAATGACCAAAAAATTGTAAGTAAAAGGGTCAGTACACGATACGTGTAAAAAGTAGGCACATCTTTCTCATTCCCTTATTTTCACCTGCAGATGGCTTAAGTCTGGTGTCGGTGGACAATAAATTTTTACCCCCTTTACAGCTTACTTCAGGAGAAAGATCCGAAAGTAATATCAATCACTGAGTTGAGAAGAAATGGTGTAACGCCTCACGTTACCAGTAATAAAAAAGCAGAGCGCTGCGGCGCTTTTTTGTTATCTGAGTCATGCTATTGTTATGTGGATACCATCTCTTGACCTACTATAGAAGAGAGTGTGGTAATGAATTCCCCGAACTCATCTTCAGTTATTATGAGAGGCGGATCAATTCTAAGCAAAGAACCTCTATTACAGACAATGTATCCGCTTTCTATCAGCTCACTGTATATTTTTTCTGCTGTCTTCTCATTCATAAAATCAATGGCGAATATCAATCCTCTTCCACGAATTTTAATATTGTCTCTTTCTAGGGATTTGAGTTGAGAAATAAAAATTTTTCCTTTTCTCGCCACATCATTTATTAGATCATGATCTAATATTATGTTAATAACTTCATTTGCAATAGCTGCTCCCATTGGATCATTCTGATGACTCTGCGAGTATTTAAAAGTACCTAGCTCGCTAATAGTATTCTCGGAGAATACAGCAACACTCACAGGATAACCATTTCCAATACCTTTCCCGATGGCAATCATATCCGGCTTGATATTGTAGTGTTGATAGCCAAACCACTTACCTGTACGCCCGATTCCTGTCGTAACTTCATTTGCGATTATTTTACCACCATTACTGCGAACCAAGCTGGCAATTTTTTGAATCAATGCTTTGGGAGGAAAGCCTACAAGGCCAGCATCACTTCCCGGTTCAAATATGAATTCGGTGACATCTTTAGGGATATTATTAAGTGCTTCACTGTGTAGATCGCATATAAAGCTGTCTGTACATTCCTTACAATTTTTCCATTCAAAGCTGTACCATCCATGCTTTCTATCTGTAAGTGAATCATACGCACCAAGCTCAGCATTATGCAAAACCAACGTTTTGGGAGTTTTTACCGAATGCATAGCTGCCTGCCTAAGTATTTCTATAGCCTCACTTCCAGAACTAAGAAATACGCATCGCCCATTTTCCAAACCTGATACTGACAAAATTGATTTCGCTGCATTATCTACTATCTCACTGCTATAACAAAACCCAGCATGCATGATGCTATCAAGTTGTTTTTTAATCACATTGTTAATTCTGACATTTTTGTGTCCCAGAGATGTGCACCATATCCCTGACTCCAAATCCATGTATCTCTTTCCCTGGGCATCAAATAAATATACTCCATTGCTATCTAAAATATTGCGGATCTTTAGTTTATGACCAGTACAATCAAGAATATTTTTCATATTATCTCTGTTCATTATGCAGTCTCCCATAACAAGTTAATCAGCAGTTTCTATAAAACCCTCAAAATGAGTATTATACAGAAAGAATGTTAGCCAACCTGCTCAATAGTAATTGACAATAAGGCATATAGATACAAAGTCATTCATGTCTTAAAGTGACCAAACTGTATTGTCCTCCGATATCAGGTGGATACTCGTCCATATTGACATTATACCGTCCAAAACGGCGTATTTGA
Organism: uncultured Desulfocapsa sp.; assembly: GCA_964621915.1. GTDB lineage: Bacteria > Desulfobacterota > Desulfobulbia > Desulfobulbales > Desulfocapsaceae > Desulfocapsa. The sequence continues at coordinate 38,747 of CAZUPS010000019.1, forward strand.
TCTCTAATATAAGGGCTAAGAACAGTCACTAGCTCTTTTGTAGTTTTCTTTACTTCAGCATTATTTTCAAATGAGTGCAAATTGCGTTCAAAATGTTATTTTGTAAGGTCATGAGTGATCCACAAGTAGACATATCGGAGCAAAGGCAGGTTTTCCTTGCTAGATACAGGAGTTTCTCTGTTAAGCGGACAGGGGTTTTAACCTATCCGTCCCCCAAGTGGGGGGCTCGTTTTGAAGTTGAAAGAGACTTATCGCAACTCTTTCCTTATATCAACAGTAGCGTTGAGGGATGTCAATATTTTGATAACCCCGAGCGCATTCAGTTTGTTTTTGAAGGTGTACGGTGCACCTTGTATTCTCGCGAGATAATCGCCGCTGCACTAAATGATGACGGGCATGCAAGAAGTTATGGTGAACAGCTCCTCGGTTTTCTTAATTCACTGCATGAAAAAAAGGCTGAGGTCACACCAAACTATCGTAAAATCACCCCTCTTTTCCCGTTAGATATCTACAAAATTCTTCCCAAGACAAATTGCGGCGAATGCGGCTGGCCAAGTTGTTTGGCCTTTGCCGGAGCATTAAGCTCAGGACAAGCAAACATCTCTGGGTGCCCTGGTGTTGCGCAACCAATTGAAGAGAAAGCTACTTATGCTGTTGTTGATGAGGCGGGGCGGCTGACAAAAACAATCGAACTTGATCTGCCGGAGCAAAGCTCAAGCTATGCCCCACAGCCTCAGTTGGAATCGATTTTAACGAAGCGGGAGTTGCAGGTTTTAAAGCTTGTTGCGCAAGGCTTGACGAATCCAGAAATTTCAGAGCGATTGTTTATCAGCCCGCATACCGTCAAATCTCATGTTGTTCATATATATGAAAAGCTTGGCGTCAACGATAGAGCTCAAGCCGCTGTCTTTGCGTCTCGATACAAACTTATCTAGTCTCTCCCCCAAATAAAAAAGTGAAAATCCCCCATTTGGGCGATTGTTTTGAGCATCTGCTTTTGATCTATTGCGGTCATTAATTCTTTTTAAAGGAGAGCAAGTGTCGTGACAAAATTAAAAAGCCCACTGGAGATCTATAAATTCCTCAACAAGTCTAACTGTCGGAAATGCATGCTGCCGTCCTGCATGGCTTTTGCCAGTGCAGTTTTTCAGAATCACAAACAAGTGACTGATTGCCCGGACATTGATCTTGAAACCATAAGTGAACTCGCTGGTGATCTCACCAAGAGCACTACCCCGGTAGATGAACAGCAGCAAATTCTAAACGGCTACCGGAGCGAGATTGAAAACATTGAACTTGCTGCAGCGGCAAAACGTTTGAATGCCCCTATCAGGGATGATGCGATTGTTATCAACTGTCTTGGCAAAGATTTTAAGATCGATGCAACCGGTGACATGGCTTCGGAATGCCACAATAATGTTTGGGTTCAGGTTCCTATCCTCAATTACATTCTCCACAGCAAGGGGCTCCAGCCCAAAGGTGACTGGCGGTCGTTTCGCGAATTGAGCGGCGCTGAGGATTGGAGCCAGTTTTTTTCCTATAGTTGCGAGCTTGAGATGGCAAAGCATCGCAGATGCCCATACGGAATTATTTTTTGAGCTTCTGCATCTGTTTGGGGCCAAAGAAATTCAGACTGAGACAAATTCGGATCACTCCCTTGTTATTTTCCCCCTTCCCCTGGTGCCGATCGTCATCAATTATTGGGAGGCTGAGGACTCGTTTGATTCAAAATTAAATATGTTATTCGACCAGACAGCTGAGGATAATTTAAATGCTGAAAATATTTATACCCTCTGTCGGGGGATTATTGAGATGTTAAGGGCGTTGCTGGTGAAACATAGCAAAAACGGCAAACTTTTCTAGCAAGATGGCCGCTTTATAAATCGATCTTAAAATTGCCGCCCATGACCGCGGTGTTATAAGTGCAAACCCTACTTAATATATAAATTTAGAGGAAAGAAACTTGATCATTGTTGAAGCTGTTTTAATGGGTGTTTTTGCAACATTTTTTATGGATTTAATGGCGGGTGTTCTAGTTAAAAGAAATATCATTTATCCATTTCTTTCACCTGAGGCTGTTGGCCGATGGTTTCTTTATATAGGAGACATCTTCAGCTGGTTCAAATGGCCTAAAAGGAGAGATTTCCCCTGGCCATTCTTATCTTATCACAACTATTTACCCGTATTGACAGCACCAGTGGATATCTGTACAGGCTCAGTATCAAGTTAGACCGAAAATACAGTGTTTAATCTAATAACGAAAAGAAGTATGTCCCTCACAAATACGCTCTCTCCATCTTCACATTCTTCCTGCCAATACTGGTCCAATATTGATATAAATAGTTATATTATGATAGTATGAAATGGAGAACATAAATCCACATATTCAAGAAATGGATACAACATATGTCACGTTCCTGGGGGATCTCGCATTTATTCTTGTTTCTGTTATGGGACTACCGCTACCCATTGAACTGATCAGTGGTGTAATTTTCATGGGAGGTGGAGCCTTTGTTTTTCTTATTCTCAGAACGAGTGGAAAATGGTTGCAGATATAGAGCAGAATTTGGCAGAGGACTTACCTATGCCGCCATGCAAAAGTGATGAAATAGGCTAGGTATTTCTCAATATCATTGTCAATGCTGCCCATGCCATTTCCGACAATCTGCCGGATGATAGTTCTAAAGGGAAGATCACTATACGTACATCGGCAGATGAGCAGAATGTGGAGATAGAGATTCGTGATAACGGTGCTGGCATGAGCGATGAAGTTTGCAGTAAGATTTTCGAACCATTTTTTACCACCAAGGAGGTGGGCAAAGGCAGCGGTCAGGGACTGGCAATTACCCATGATATTGTGACCAATAAACATCACGGTGAAATTGCAGTTGAAAGTGTGGTGGGTGAAGGGACTGCTTTCTTTATCCGCCTACCCATAAATACAGCGAAGACAGCTGCCTGATATTTTTTCAAAACCGGGAATTGTTAAGATGTTTCCCAATGCACTTTCAGGAAGAAGATGAGGAAGATGGTTGTCGGCCCAAAGAGTAAAAATCGGGGATGTATGAGGAGCCTTACCATGAAAGGCGTTTTGGGAAATTAGACCCGTGAAAAAAGCACTCGTCGTTTACGATGCTTAGAAGTTAGGTAGTAAACTTTTCTTCGCGTCAGCCCGCTATATCCTAGCTATCTTAGCTTTTATGAAAAAATAACCTTGAGGAGTATATAGATGAAACAATCGTATCTTACCAGAAAACTATATTTGCTTGTTTTCACAATCCTTTTTTCCCCCCTTCCAGCATCTGCAACAAGTTCTGAGCTCACCTTGGCCATCGCTGATTCCACCTGCAGCACCATAAAGCAAGTAGGAAAAATTTTCAGCAAACAAACCAACATCAAACTCAATTATATCTGTCAGTCTTCAGGACTACTTGTTAAAGGAATTACAGAAGAGGCCATATCTGCTGATTATTTTTTGGCTGCCAACAAAAAATGGATGAACACTGTGGTGGAGTCTGGGTACGTAGATTCTGCTGCAGTAACAACAAACTGGGGTAATCAGCTGGTGGTGACTTCTTTTCCATCCAAATCGGGTAATTTACAATTGCAAGGCCTAGCTGACCTGCTTACTCCATCAGTAAAAAGGGTGCTTATCGGCGATCCGGAGATTGCCCCTTACGGAGGGTATGCCAAGCAGGCGCTGGTCAATGCCGAGATGTGGGAAAAGATCCAGCCTAAGCTCAAAATCAGCCCCAAAATCAGCCTATCCATCAGATCATTAAAAAAATTAAGCCTGACCACACCTAGCATAGTCGCCTTCTTATACAAGACAAATGTCAGCGACAAAATGCAGATTCATTTTACCGTTCCCCAAAATCTTTACCCCCAGATCAACTATTTTTCCGCACCACTCATCAAGTCTGCACAAAAAACGGAAATGACCCTGTTTCTGGATTTTATCAGCGGGCATAAGGCATCCTCTATTTTCGAATCCGCAGGTTTTGTTGTTAACCTCCCCTCTCAGAATCAGAAATAGAAGGTCGCCATGTCAGAAAAGAGTGAGAATAAGCTAGACCAGTTTACCTTTACTTTGCGCCGTGGGTTGGGCAAAAACATTTTTGTCAGCCTCATGCTCCTTGCCCTTGTGCCACTTCTTGTGGCCAGCGGGTTGAGTTACCATAACGCCCACACCAGTCTACTCCATAAAGAGGTGAGGAACCTACAGACGGCCTTGTCGCTCCGAGGGCTTTATTTTGAGGCGTATTTTCAGGAGCGCTTGGACGACCTGGCGCTCCAGGCCGATCTCAGTGACAACATATTCCTCCTTCAGGATCTGAAAGAAAGCTATAACAAAAGTGGCCTCTCTCTCTCTCAGTTTGTCAACTCTTACAACCATACCAGGATTGTCACCGAACACTCTCAGGATCTGCAAGATTTTCAGGAGCGGGCCGGGTATTCGAATATTTATATGATAGACATTGCAGGCGATATCCTTTTTAGCATCGCCGCAGAGGAAGATTTGGGGACCAACCTTTTTCATGGCCCCTATCATGAGACAAAACTGGCTAAACTCTGCCGTCTTGCCATCGAAACAGGCCATTCTCTCGCTTCAGACCTAACGATCTATGGACCTTCTGGTGGTGAGAAGACACTTTTTACGGCCCAACTCATGGTGAATGAATCTGGCGAAGAAATCGGCGTTCTGGTACTGCAAATTGAGTTAAAAAAAATAGACACTCTCATGGCAGATGTCAGTGGACTTGGAAAAACCGGTCAGATTTTTGTAGTTGGGAACGATAGTACCCTGCGCAGCACCCTTCGCACTGACAGAACAAAGCAGGTCCTGTCAAGTCATGTCAACAACACGCTGGTAACGAAATGGCTTCAGAGGGAGGAGATTCGCCACGGGGTGGGCTATGAGGAAGAGAGGAAACACCTTGTCCTTGGTGATTTCGGGGGCTCTAGCTATAAGGGACAGAGCGGCAACAAGGTTTTAGGTATTTCCGCAGATATGGATTCTCTGGGCCAATATGACATGCACTGGTTGATGATTGCCGAAGTAGACGAGGCAGAAGTTTTAGAAGCCGCCAGTAATTTACAGCACATGCTCATTATTGTCGTCTCGCTCACCGGTCTTTTTATCGTGTTCCTGGCCGCTTTTCTCGCCCGGCGGATGATCATGCCCTTGGTGAGTCTCAGCACTTGGGCAAAACAGGTTTCCACAGGTGATCTTTCTATCCAAAAGATGAGCCCTCCGGCCAATGAAATCGGCACCCTGTACCAAGCGCTTTTTGACATGGTTGGTAACCTGCGAGAAATGATTGCGATCAAAGACCGGCAGGACTGGTTCAAAACTGGAGAAACCGGTCTCGATAAAGAGATGAGAGGTGAAGGCAACATTATCGCGCTCGGCGATAAAATTCTTAACTATCTCTGCCGCTATCTTGATCTACCTGTCGGCGTGTTTTTCGCTTACGAAAATAAGACATTAAAATTCACGGCAGGCTATGCTTATAAAAAGCAGGATGACGACATTGTGTTTGCCTTAGGTGAAGGCCTGATTGGTCAGGCGGCCCGTGACAATAGAAAAATTTATCTCCGCGAGGGAGCGGCTGAGAAAGTTAACTTGAAAATCACCTCGGGCCTTGGTGTTACAAACCTCCGATCTTTGTTGATCCTCCCCCTGGTGCGCGACAACAACATTCTCGGTGTGCTTGAATTTGGCTCTAATCGGATTCTTACAGAAGAGGAAATCAACTTCCTCGAACATGTTTCCGAATCAACAACCATCGCCTTCCAGAGCTCCAATTCCAGGCAACAGCTACAGGTACTCCTCAAACAAACCCAGGAACAGGCAGAACAGCTCCAGACACAACAGCAAGTCCTTGAGGAAAGGAATAAAAAAATTGAGCTGAGTAGTAAGTACAAATCGGAATTTCTGGCTAATATGAGCCATGAGCTGCGAACCCCGCTCAACTCCATCCTTCTTCTATCCAGCCTCATGGCTGACAATAAACACAACGCCCTTGCCAAAGATGATGTTGCATCTGTAAAGATCATTAACAAGGCGGGTAACGATCTTCTCAACCTCATTAATGAGGTGCTTGATCTGGCTAAAGTCGAATCAGGACATATGGAGATCGAGATTGGTGATGTACAAATTGTTGACCTCGCCCAGCATATGAAACATCTTTTCCAGCCGGTTTGTGAAGACAAAGGGATTGATTTCAAGGTGACCTTTGATGAAAATATGCCGAACACCTTTAAGACCGACCAGTCAAGGCTGGAGCAGATACTGAAAAACTTTTTGTCAAATAGCTGTAAATTCACAAAAAATGGCACAGTATCCCTGCATATCGGGAGAGTGGTCAATCTTCATACCGAATTAGCCACCGCTATACCTGAAGAATTTATGTCACCAGAGAATCTGACATTTACCGTCACGGATAGCGGAATTGGTATTGCCAAAGAAAAACAGGAGCTTATCTTTGAATCCTTTCAGCAGGCAGATGGCAGTACCTGCCGTCAGTATGGTGGTACTGGTCTCGGGTTGTCGATAAGCCTTGAAATGGCCAAGCTGCTCGGGGGGTGCATTGTCATGGCCAGCGAACCTGGTCAAGGATCTCGATTCTCTCTCGTTGTCCCGGAGGGGCAGGACGCTGCTGGATCAAACGCTTATGGTCGGAAAGCAGCAACGCCAAGCAGTCAAAGAGCTGTTTTACCTGTGACAGAGATGGTGGTTGATCAGAAGGACGTAGACTATATTGCCGATGACAGAAAAAACATCCTGGACGATGATCCGGTTTTGTTGATTATTGATGATGATCCTGATTTCGCGAAGATTGTTCGTGATGTCGCCAGGGAAGAGCACTTTAAGGTTCTGGTGGCTGAAAGCGGCGAGACCGGTCTGCAACTCATCGAGTTATTCAAAATAACGGCCATTACTCTCGATATCGGTCTTCCAGGCATGAACGGCTGGACGGTACTCAGTCGGCTTAAAGAAGACAGTTCCACACGCCATATTCCTGTTCACGTTATTTCTGCTTCAGATCACGACAACGAGGCCTTAAAAATGGGGGCCTTAAATTTTGTTACCAAACCGATAGATGCTGAAGTACTTATTGACGCATTAGTTCGGTTGCGCGATATGGCTTCTGCCCGAGGGAAAAAGGTTCTTCTGGTGGAAGACGACGACACCCTGTCGCAGGTGTTGAATAATTTTATCATGGCTGACGACATTGACTTCCTACGGGCATCGACCGGTGCGCAAGCCCTTACCATTCTACGAGAGAGTAAACCTGATTGCGTCATTCTGGATCTCGGTTTACCTGACATGGATGGAGAAGAGTTATTACGTAAAATTAACAATATGGAGGAACTGCAGAAAATCCCGATTATTGTTTACACAGGGCGAGATCTAACATCAAAGCAGAAGGCCTTACTGGATCAATATTCCCGGACAACAATCTTGAAGGGTGCGTTATCCCATGAGCGCTTGCTGTCAGAGATAACTCTTTTTATGCATCGGGCTGAAAAGGATCTTCCTCCTCAACAGCAGGAGATAGTACAGCGTTTTTATAATAGAGGACATATTTTTAAAGGCAAAAAAATTCTCCTGGTTGACGATGATATGCGCAATATTTTTTCTCTGCGAAAAATTCTTTCAGACAAGGATTTAGATGTTGTTGTCGGTAAAAATGGCATGGAGGCCCTGGAGCAGTTGAAAAAGAATGATGATATTGATTTGATACTTATGGATATCATGATGCCTGTTATGGACGGTTTCGAGGCCATGGCCGTAATTCGTAAAGAGCGAAGATTCAAAAATTTACCAATTATTGCCATTACGGCCAACGCCATGAAGGGGGATCGCAAAAAATGTATTGATGGCGGTGCCAATGACTATCTGGCAAAACCCATTGATACGGAAAGATTATTTGCTATGCTGAGGGTATGGCTCTATGACCGGGAAGACAATAAAAGCACATAAAATGGACAAAAAAAGCGGAGCAGGTCAACTGTTCCTGAACTGTTTTTTTCCTGAGACAAACCAATGAATAAACCTGAAATTCTTATTGTAGATGACAGAGCGGAAAATCTTCTGGCCATGGAGCGGCTTTTGGAGGATGTTGATGCTGAAATATATACCGCCTCATCAGGAAACGATGCCTTGTCACTGGTTCTTGACCATGATTTTGCCCTCATTCTGCTGGATGTCCAGATGCCTGACATGGATGGCTTCGAAACGGCGGAAATGATCCGTTTATCCGATGAAAAAGCACATATCCCTATCATTTTTGTGACGGCAATCAGCAAAGAACAGCAACACGTTTTTAAGGGATATGAAAGTGGGGCTGTGGATTATATTTTCAAGCCTGTGGAAGGGAAAATTCTCCTCAGTAAAGCTGCCTTTTTCCTTACTCTTTACAGGCAAAAACAGGAATTACAACACCTGGTAGAAGAGTTAAAGCAGTCTAAGGAACTCATCAACAAACAAAATGAAACATTAAGCCATCTGGCACTGCATGACGATCTGACCGGTTTATACAACCGCAGGCACTTCAACACCATGCTGAAGCAAGAATTTTATCGTAGTGAGCGTTATGGAAGCGACCTTGCTATCTTGATGGTCGATCTTGATCATTTCAAGAAGGTAAATGATACTAAAGGGCACGATTTCGGTGATTTTGTCCTCAAAGAGTTTGCTCGAAGGATGAAAGAAACAAGTCGGCCCACGGATCTGATTTTTCGTTTCGGGGGCGAGGAATTTATCATTCTCCTGCCTCAGACCGATCTGGCAGGGGGGATACAGGCTGGAGAGAAAATTCGAAAAAGCTGTGAAAAAGAAATGTATAGAAACGGACCACTAGAACTTTTGGTGACCACCAGTATTGGGGCAGCAGCATTCCGTAGCAATAAGCCAAAAGAAACAGGCCAGTTGATTCAAATGGTCGACAAGGCTTTATATCAAGCAAAGGATGGTGGTCGGAACAGGGTCGTCAGTTATGAAGAGAGTTGAAATAGTGATGAAACCCTGACCTCAACAAATCGTTGATCTGTCAACTGGCAAGGTTAATTGTTTAAGCAAACCGACAAACTGTAGATATCTCCCGATATGCGTAACAAGCACTTTAGCAGGGAATGTGACAATTCAGGGCTGAGACAGCCAGTGGAAACCGCTCCAATTTAATCAAACCTAAATAACCATCCTACTACTGTTGCTCTTAAGTATTGATTCTTCAGCTAGTTGAGCTACGTTCACTCACTGGTTTCGAGAAGAACCAGAACTAACCACAAGTCCTCGTTTCCCCACATTCTGTATACTTATCCAAGCCAAATCCTCATGCAAGTCGAATCGTAATGGATCGCAAAAACTTGTAATTGACATTTCTAGACGAACGGTCTATTTAATTCATATGCAAATCTCCACAAAAAAGAAAAGAGGTCGTCCTCCGAGCAGTGGAACCTCACATTCTTTGACAAAAAAACGCTTGATCGACTGTGCCACGGCTATTTTTACCGAAAAAGGGTTTAGTCGCACAGGTATTGATGAAATTTTAAAGCAGGTCAATGTGCCTAAAGGGTCATTTTATCACTACTTTAAAAGTAAGGAGGATTTTGGTGCGACCGTCATTGATAATTACGCAAATTATTTCAGTGAAAAGCTGGATCGTTTTTTTAATGACAAAAAGCTAACACCATTAGCACGGCTAAATGCTTTCATCGAAAATGCCAAATTAGGTATGGAAAAGTATCATTATGCTCGTGGTTGTCTGGTCGGCAATCTTGGCCAGGAGCTGTCCCAGCTTGACGATCCTTTTCGACATCAAATAGAATCTGTATTTCTCAACTGGGAAAAACAATTGAGTCAGCTTTTCAAACACGCTCAGCGAGTAGGAGAAATTGATGATGACATTGATTGTGATGACCTGGCATTATATTTCTGGATAGGCTGGGAAGGCGCTGTTCTTCGTGCAAAACTCGTAAAGAATAAAAAACCTCTACAAACTTTTCAAGAGCATTTTTTTCTAAGATTCCATTGATATTTCAACCAACAACAGGGATTCATAATGTTTAAAGCAATTGTACTTACCAAAACAGATAAAGGGTTACAGCGTGAGCTTACTGAAGTTGCTGATAGCGATCTCATGGAAGGCGATGTGACAGTCAATGTTGAATACTCCACTCTCAACTATAAAGATGCTCTTGCGATCACTGACAGGGCTCCCGTTGTAAGACACTGGCCGATGATACCAGGTATTGATTTTGCTGGTACAGTTATCGAGAGCAGTCATAGGGACTGGCAGGCAGGCGACAACGTTATTCTCAACGGCTGGGGCGTTGGTGAGGTCCATTGGGGCGGCCTTGCACAGAAAGCGCGTGTTAATGGTGATTGGTTAATTAAACTTCCAGATAATATCACTGCCAAACAAGCTATGTCTGTTGGTACCGCCGGTTATACTGCAATGCTGTGTATTTTAAAAATACAGCAACATGGAATTACTCCTGATATGGGAGACATTCTGGTTACTGGAGCCAGTGGTGGCGTGGGCAGTATTTCTACACGCATTCTTTCCAATCTTGGTTACAAGGTCATAGCTTCCACAAAACCAGGGCAAGAATCAGAGTATGTGAAATCGCTTGGAGCAAACGATACAATCGACCGAGCTGAGCTTTCTAAAAAAGGCAAACCACTTGCTAAAGAACGTTGGATCGCCGCTGTTGACTGTGTTGGCAGTTACACTCTTGCAAATGTCTGTGCGAGCATCAAATACGGTGGTGTTGTTTCGGCCTGTGGACTTGCACAAGGTATGGATTTCCCAGCCACCGTTGTACCCTTTATTCTACGAGGAATTACTTTAGCCGGTGTTGACAGTGTTTATGCTCCTAAAAAAGATCGTGAAACAGCATGGACGTGCATTGCAGAACACCTGAACCTTGAAACCTTAGAAGCTGAAACCACGGAAATCAATTTAGACGATACAATTCAAACAGCAATTGACCTGATCGAGGATAAACTTATTGGTCGTGTTGTTGTGAACACGAAAATATCGGCAAGTTGAATTAAAAGTATGTGAAAAGATATACACCCTGAAGATTCGTTAATAACATAGAATCCGTTTCGCAAAACATGCTTATAATGGCAATTGAATAATAAATTCAGTTCCCTTACCGCTTTCGGTGCTGACATCAATTGTTCCGCCATGCTTATTCACTACGACATCATGACTGATGGCTAAGCCCTGGCCAGTACCCTTTCCCGCTTTTTTGGTTGTATAAAAAGGATCAAAAATACGATTTCGAGACTTTTGGGGGATGCCATTTCCTGTGTCACGAATACGTAGTTCTACATTTTTTTCAGTTCTTCTCGTTGTAATGGTGATTTCCCCTTTGTTTCCCTCATGGTTTTCCCCAAGTTTTTCTCCAATGGCATGGGCTGCATTAACCAACATATTGAGAATAACCTGACTCATTTCATTTGATAAGAGAGGTATTTTCGGCAGTTCCGGATCCAGATCAAGCTGCATATCTGCGACATATTTCCACTCGTTGCGAGCTACTGTTAGTGTTGTATTTACTATTTGATTAAGATTCGATGCTTCTTTCGCTTTGCTGCCCGGATGTGAAAATTCTTTCATGGCACGAACAATGGAACTAACACGTTGGATGCCATCACGTGATTGAGCTATTGCCAAGGGCATTTCCTCGGCCAGATAATTCCAATCCATCTCTTCCAGTGCCGTGAGTATAGAAGAAGCAACTTCCTGTGGAGCTTGTTTTGCAATTTTCTTCATCTGTTCTACGAAAACTGTCATATCTTGACTTGCATCATCTAGAAAATCGATATTGGTGCCGACAAACTGGGTGGGGGTGTTGATTTCATGGGCGATACCTGCGGCAAGTTGTCCCACTGACTCCAACTTCTGTGCATGGAGAAGTTGAGAGTTGAGTTTTTCCTTTTCCAGTGTCGCCTTTTTCTGTTCATTGATATCTCGTGCAATGTGCACTGAACCTATAAGAGACCCATCAGGGTCGTAATAGGGTGTCACTGTGATCTCACAAAATCCTCCAAGGCGTTCTTCATGGATTTCAGTCCGATGAATTTTCCCATCACGTAGGAGCTTTGTATGAGGACAGTAGTCGGGTACCCTTGATGACAGAAAGTCGAAACTACGCCTCGCAGCACCATTACCTGGGAAAAGAGCAAAATACGTTAAGCGGGCTATGCTTGGGTTGTTTGCTCCCATCAAACAGTTTGTTAAGACCGTGACATTTGACAATGGCAAGGAATTCACCCTGCACCAAAGTATTGCCGAACAATTGGATTGTAAGACCTATTTCGCTAAACCTTATCATTCTTGGGAAAGAGGCCAAAACGAGAACGCTAACGGCCTGTTACGTCAATACTTCCCTAAAACAATGGAACTCGTAAATGTTACAATGGAACAGGTTCTTGAGGCTGTAGACAAACTCAACAATAGACCCAGAAAATGCCTTGATTTCAAAACACCCTATGAAGCTTTTGAAAAACTGACTGGGGTGGATGTTAGAAAATTAATCGGTTATGCACTTATCACTTGAATTCAGGGATTATCATTATTTGATAATCAGATAAAAGGATCTTCAATGTACGGACCAGGCGCATTATATTTTTTCTGTCGCTTGTTTTTCTCTTATTCGTTCAAAAATACCAACAGCGACAGGGATGGTTAAAAGCAACAGCAAAACAGTTATCAAAGACGTCCAGCCACCACGTTTGTACACAAATCCTGACCCTGTAATGCCAAGCCATCCGCCAAGGTAATAGAACATTACGTAAAGGGCATTTGCACGCCCCTGCCCACTCGTCAGCTTACGGTTAAGTGAGCCAACGGCGGCAGCATGGATTGTAAAAAAACCTCCGCATGTGGCAAACAAACCAAGAATAATTGCAGGAATCGAAGGTAACAGGATCAGACCTAATGCTCCTCCTAACAGAGCACTTCCCAGAAGCATGGTCTGGCCGCTGCCAAAGCGGTTACTTATTTTACCGGATATTGGGCCGATGAAGATCCCCACAACATAAACAAGATAAAGCAGGGTGGTTTTTTCAGTGGAGAATTCGAAAGGCGGTGCAGCCAATTTGTATGGGAGATAATTAAAGACAGAGGAGAAAATTGCAAAACTTCCCATGGCACAAAGATACATACGCAACAGCTCCCAACGCCGTAACAGCACCCAGAAGCCGGTTGAATCCTGTATTCTTTTGCCTTTATCTGCAGGCTTTGGTAATCCGCGTACGGCAGCAACGGTTGCGGCAAGGGTGAGAAGTGAGGCCGATACAAAGGCATAGCGCCAGTGCAAGGGCGGATGAATCCAGCCGCCAAGCAGACGACCGCATAAGCCTCCAAGTACCGTAGCAGAAACATAGGATCCCATAACAACACTGAGCCGCTCAACGGGAAGTGTTTTGGCAAGATAGGCTGCAAGGCAGGTCGTCAGGCATGGGATAAAAAGACCTTGAAGAAAACGGGCTCCCAGGAATATCCAGTAATTTTCTGTGAAAGAACAGAGCAGCCCTCCAACAGCAACCATAAGACCGCCGCTCAGAATGATGGGCTGAATTGCAACTCTGTCAGCCAAAACGCCAAAGGGAAGATTGGAGATAGCTATGCCAAAAATAACGGCTGAAACACTGAAAGATGCCAACACCATATCAAGTGCGAACTCGTTTTGGAGAATCGGCAATACCGGTTGGGTAATGTAGACATTGGTGAACGAGGCGGCAACCAGAGCAAAAACAATCAATTGCAGTCGAAAAGAGGATAAATCATTCATTGCAGCTTCACACCAAAGACTAACATTTTTTATTTATTGGAAGATGTTTCCAGTAAAAGGCCAAAACCAATAAACACAGACCCGCTTACGCAGTTGGAAATTTGAATTCTTTCGAATTTGTTGAGCCACCCTTTAAATTTTGCGCCAACAAGGAATAGACCATTTTTTCAAATATCGGACAATGCTAAATCTGAAGGTACATAGCTCAACCCAACGGTGAGTCTGAACAACAATTAATGCTACACGCTTTTCGATGATTGCTGCTACGGAAAGAAACGAGTAAGTTGGTCTACCCTTTTATTACAAATAAATAACGCAGGGTCAGCTCTAGAGGAGCAGAGTCAACAACTCATTGATACACCAAAAAGAATGTCAACAGCAATCGAGAAGCACTCAGTTTATGAGGATCAAATATTCCTAGATCTCAAAAGAGATGCTGGCCTGAAGATAGTTGATTCGGAATTTCTGGATTGTACATTTAAGAATTGTAAATTTTTCCAAATTTCGTTCTTCGATTGTATGTTCGAAAATTGCGTATTTGAAAATTGCGATCTGGCATCAGCCTCAATACAATATACGTCCTTTAGAGATGTGAAATTTGTTGATACAAAACTCACAGGAATTCAATGGGCAGCGGCTTCCATTCCCCTTGACGTAAATTTCCAAAAGTGTTTGCTAAACTATTCAGGATTTATTGGAGTAGACCTGCGAAATACTGCAATGGTTGAATGTCAGGTGAGAGAGGCAGATTTTTCGGAAGCAGATTTGTCAAAAGCAAATTGTAAATACTCTGACTTTTCAGGTACCAGATTTATGAATACAAATCTCACGCGTACCAATTTCACAGGTGCCACCAATTATTCCATCCATCCGCATGGGAATAAATTATGCAAAACGACATTTTCATTACCTGAGGCATTATCGCTGTTGGATGTATTTGATATAATAATAGAATAGAGCAATCGTTCAGCCACGACTGACGCTCTACTCCCCCCCCCCCCAAAATCATCCGCTATTCATTTAAGCAATAAATCTGAACAATCAGTGCCACATCATTTTCAATGATTGCCTGTATGGGTAGAAACGATTAGGTTGTTTCACTCCTTTATTGCAAAATACAACAGCTGCTTTCCTTGTGGAAATCATCTGTTGTTAATTTTTCTTTACCATTGTTTTTCAAACTACGAGGTTAATAATGAAAAAAAAGTGCTTGTCTCTGGTGAACTGTATTTCTTCTTTTGTCCTGGTATTTGTATGCCTTTCTATTTTACCCGGCACCGGAAATGCTACGGAAATTAAAATTGGGGCAATCCTTGCACAAACAGGACCTGCCGCTTTCCTTGGTGGCCCGGAAGTAAAATCACTTCGTATGTTAGTTGATTCAATTAATGAAAAGGGCGGCATCAATGGACATACCATTAAGTTGATCGTTAAGGATTCGGCAGCTGACCCTGCAAAAGCAATTTCCTTTGCCCGTCAGCTTATTGAAGAAGAAAAAGTTTTTGCTATAATCGGCCCATCAACCAGTGGAGAAACGCTGAAAATAAAATCCACCTGTGAAAAAGGAAAAACAATTCTTATTTCCTGTGCATCTGCCGAATTAATTGTGAATCCTGTATTACCCTATGTTTTCAAAACAGCTCCCAGTGACTCGTTTGCTGCCCGAAAGATATTTATGACCATGAACGACATGAATATCTCAAAAATCGCAGTGGTAACCGGCAATACCGGGTTTGGAAAGGCCGGGAAAGGACAACTGAAAAAGATAGCCCCTGAATACGGTATTACAATTGTTGAAGCAGAAACCTATGATAAAAGAGCAACTGATTTAACCGCTCTTGTAACCAAAATAAAGTCTAACCCGGAAATCCAGGCAGTACTAAACTGGTCGATTGTGCCTGCACAGTCAATTATTGCTAAAAATATCCGTCAGTCTGGATGGGATATCCCTCTTTTTCAGAGCCACGGCTTTGCCAACATCAAGTATGTCCAGGCCGCCGGTGCTGCCGCTGAAGGTATTATTTTTCCTGCCAGTACCGTAATTGCAGCAAAAAAATTGAATCCTGGTCCGGTCAGAGATTTTTTAATTTCTTATAAAACTGCCTATGAATCAAAATATGGGGAAGATATTTCCACTTTTGGTGGCCACTCGTATGATGCCATGCTTATTCTTGCCAAAGCAATAGAAGTCGCTGGGGCTGATAGTTCCAAAGCACGGGCTGCTATAGAAGGAATAACAGGGTTTACCGGAACAGCAGGGGAGTTTAACTTTTCAAAGACAGACCATAACGGTCTGGGAATTGATGCCTTTGCCATGTTTACTGTTAAAGACGGGCAATTCGTTATGATGGGTAAGTAAAAACCTTTTCAGGTAGC
Source organism: uncultured Desulfocapsa sp. (assembly GCA_964621915.1). Classification (GTDB taxonomy): domain Bacteria; phylum Desulfobacterota; class Desulfobulbia; order Desulfobulbales; family Desulfocapsaceae; genus Desulfocapsa. The sequence goes on from CAZUPS010000019.1 coordinate 54,941, forward strand.
AGGTTTATGAATACAAATCTCACAGATGCCATTAATTATTCCATCCATCCACATGGAAATAAATTATGCAAAACGAAATTTTCATTACCTGAGGCATTATCGCTGTTGGATGTTTTTGATATAATATTAGAATAATGAAACTCGATCAATAAGAGGCAAAAGTACGGACTAGCAGTGAATCCTATGTAGTAAAACAAATAACTCTTTATTTTTTGTAAAGGCTCAGCCACGCCTGAATGATTGGATTCCGCCTGATCCAACCAGATAACTTTCCGGGAGAAAAAGGCAACAAAGGCTTTTATGAATGGCAAATTCTAGTCGATTAATGGTACTTCAATCGCTAAAAGTTGAGCTTTGGTTTGCGCAAAAACAGGGTGTGTTTCGCCATCTATCAAACCCAATCCATCACGACGTTTAACATCATGACCTTCTATGGTGGCATTGCCTTCGATAACAAAGAAGTAAACACCATTCATTTTGTCATTTTTCTCGTAGGTTACCTGCTGTTTAGCCTCAATATCAGCTAGTGAAAACCAGGCGTCCTGGTTGATCAATACGGTTTCTTCCGATTTTTCCGGTGCTACGAGCAGCTGGAATCTGTTCTTTCTATTATCTTCATCAAAGATTTTCTGATCATACCTCGGGGGAATGTCCCTTTCTTTTGGCAGCACCCAAATTTGAAGAAAATTTACATCTTCTGAAGATGAATTATTGTGCTCCGAGTGGGTTATGCCGCTTCCTGCCGACATAATCTGGACTTCACCTGTAGATATGATGTGCTTGTTGCCCATGCTGTCTTGATGTCTCAGAGAGCCTGATAAAGGGATAGAAATAATTTCCATGTTGTTATGGGGATGAGTTCCAAACCCCTTTGATGGCGTGACGATATCATCGTTGAGCACTCGCAATAATCCAAAATTCATGCGCTCAGGGTTGTGGTAATCGGCAAAACTAAAGGTGTGTCTGCTTTTGAGCCAACCATGATCAGCCAGTCCTCTTGATTGATTCTCGTGATACATTGGTTTCATTCTATTCTCCTGTATTGTGAGTGGTTTTCTTTCATTTTCATAAAATCCACAGTTATTTTGATGTCGAAATATATGTAAATATCCAACGAATTTTAAGTATTCTGACTATTCACATTTATTCTCAACAGTCATATTATTAATCTATCAAGCAAACTGAACGTCAGAATTAATGTTTGCGGATAGGGAAATAAAATATGAAACGAATAAACATATGGAACACTGTAATCTGTTTTTTGACATTTAGTGTCTGCACCATTCCATCCATAGCCACGGCAACGCCTTTACCCACTGTATTCAACAACAATACTCCTGCTGTTTACCAGGTGATCAATTATGTCAGTGGGTCAAGCTATACCGACAACGGTGATTTAGAATCAATGTATGTCGCTGACGACGATTACTGGAGCAATCTCTCCTGGTGGGAGGTAACTTCGTCATCAGCAGGGTATCAAAATGAGTTGGGTATTGTCAACGCCAGTGGATACCAGACAGTTTCTGATCGGGTTACCGGATTCCAGATTTTTAGCGAAGGTACTTATACAGGTAATTATCCCAGTACCGGTACTTTTGAATTTGGCCTTTCCGTAAACAGTGGCGGAGCCCGATACTACAGTGATCCACTTCATAACACTAACGACAACCAGCTTGATCACATGCTGACGTTTTCTCTTGGCGCATTTGACTATGGTGGACATAGTTATAAAAACGGTTACCTTCTGGCCTGGGAAGACCTTCAAATCGGGAATAGTGATCACGATTATAATGACATCACTTTTCTCGTCGATGCTAATCCAGCACCTGCTCCAGAACCTGCAACAATGTTTCTCTTCGGAATAGGTTTAGTTGGCCTTGTTGGTCTCAGGCTACATAAGAAGAACAAATAGTAACACACCGCATATAAGCATTATTAAAAGGCAGATTCATTAGGTTGAATCTGCCTTTTTCTTTGTTTAGGCAAATGTGTTATATGCTGAATCGTCCATTGAGAACCTTAATATGGAGATCAGCAATACGTTGTATTTGATCCTGGTAATGGGAAACCATAATTAACGTACACTGTGATTTTAGAGTAAGCAGTAACTCTTCAATGGCTGTGCTTGCCTCAGGGTCAAGGGAAGAAGTGGGTTCATCAAGCAGGAGAACTTCCGGATTCAGGACAAGAGCTCTTGCCAGGCAAAGTCTCTGCTGTTGACCACCTGAGAGTAAACGTCCGTCATCACCCAGGCGATCCTTGACTTCGTCCCAAAGACAGACCTGCCTAAGTGCAGATTCCACCTTCTCGTTGATCCGGGTCTTATCGTTTATATGTGCGAGACGCAGGGGGAAAGCTATGTTTTTGTAAATGGACATTGGCAGTGGATTGGGCTGTTGAAAAACCATGGCCACCTTGCGGCGCAGTTCACGCACAGAAAGTGTTGAATCGTGAATATTGTTGAAATGACCGTCCAGTTCCATTGTCACCTTCCCTGAGATAGCGCAACCCTCAACTTCTTCCCATAATCTGTTCAAAACCATAAGAAAGGTTGACTTACCAGATCCTGATGGCCCGGTAATAGCTGTGATTTGATTTGCCGGGAGCTCGAGGCTGATATCATGCAACACTTGCCGCCTACGATAGTAAAAACAAAGTGATTGGGTACGAATTTTAATAGGAATTTCCACGGTGGTCACCTGTACAGCAGTATTGTTGACAATCGTCGCTGTATCCAGAGAGTGGAAACCAGGAGACCAGTGCAGAGAATCAAAAGTATAATTGCAGCACCAAACCCCTGGGCCAACTCATCGGGGCCGGTGTACTGCGATGAAATGTAATAGATATAGAATGGGAGAGCTTCATACTGATCGAAAACAGAGCGTGGAATACCGGCTGTTGCAACAGCGCCTGTCAGCATGATTACGGCGGTGTCTTCTGCACAGCGGCCGGTGGCAAGAATAACGCCGGAAATGATGTCGGAAACGGAGTTCGGCAGCAATACCATGGTAATGTTCTGTAAGCGTGAAGCACCAAGAACAGGGGCTGTTTTACGAACGATTGGATCGACTGCCTCAAGTGCTGTTTGTGTCGTCCGGATAATGTAAGGGAGAACCAGTGAGGCCAGAGAGAAGCAGGAAATCAGGAGGCAAGTGCTAATCTGTCCCTGAAATTTGCGGTTTAAAAAGATAGTCAATAAGAGTCCGGCCAGCCCGACAATTATGGAAGGCACTCCAGCCAGGATGTCGAAAGCCAGATTGAGCAATGCTTTCATTGTCCCCCTGCAATACTCTGCCATGTAGATGCCTGCGGCAACTCCAACTGGTATGGCAATGAGCATCGAGCCAATGATAAGGAGAAGAGTACCGGCGATGGCAGGTAATAGTCCGTCAAATACCTGCCGTTTGAGCATTAAGGCATCAATAGGTGCCGTGTCACCGAAAATCAGGCTTAATCGCAGAGAGCTCCCACCTTTGTAGACCAGATAAGCAATAAGCAAGAGAAGTGATGATATCAGCAGAAGGCCAGCAATCCAGGAGAGAACAACAACACTCTTTTCAAAAAGTTTTTCCATCATGTTCTTTCTGAAAAGTAAACTGTGGACATGCGAAAGAGCAACATCAGAGCTGCTGTCAAAATGTAGAGAAAAAGGCCACAGACAAAAATGGATTTAAACTCCATGGAATCAAAGTCAAAAGCCATGACCAGAGCGATATGGGCAGTAAGCGTTCTGGCTGATTCGGTCATGGATTCCGGAACCGCAGTACTGTTTCCGGCAAGCATCAGGCTGACCATGGTGTCACCCATGGCACGACCAAACCCCAAAAGAACACCGTTGACAATGCCAGGCCATGCCAGGGGGAGTATCACATACAGAAGTTTTTGGATTTCACTGCCACCAAGGGCGTCAACTGCAAGAGTAAAACTGGACGATACCTTGTTAAGGCTGTCCACAAAAAACAAGATCATGGTTGGCGCTATGACCAGAGCGAGCACCGGGGCCGCAGTAAGGATACTCATCCCGCTTCCATGGCCGACAAGGTTACGCATGATTGGTACTAAAAGAAACAGAGCAGCAAAACTATATACAACGGTGGGGATGCCGGTCATCACCCTGATAATGGCCAGCAGAATACGTCTTAATCGAACCGGGGCAAGAGATGTGATAACAAAACTACAACCAAGGCTTACAGGGAAACTGATCAACATACTGAGAGTAGCCAGGGTCAAGCTGATTATCAGCATGGGATAAATCCCGTACAGACCTTTGTCCGGTGCCCAGGAAGAAAACAGCAGGTCTGCCAGTTGGCCGGACTGCAACAGCGGCAGCCCGAAAAATAAGAGGAAACAAAAAATAGCGACAGCGAGTAGTCCGCTGAAAACTGCCGCTATCAGAAATAGGTATTCGTTGACCGAATAGGTCCAAAATCTCATTGAACCGGAATAAATCCTTTGTCAGCGACAATCTTTTGACCTGTAGGGCTGATAATGAACTCCAAAAAGAGTTTGGCAAATCCTGATGGTTCTCCTTTGGTCAGGCTGTACAGGCCGCGAGCCACTTTATATTCACCGCTGCGAACACTCACCAGGTTGGGCGTTACTCCGTCAAGGGTTACAGGCGCAACAGAGCTGTCCATGTTGCCAACCGAGACAAAGCCGATGGCAAATGGATCACCGGCAACAGCAGTTTTCATGGCACCATTGGAAACCACCACATTGGCCCTGGCTGAAATGTCACCCTTTGCCAGCGCTTTTTTCCAGAAAACATTTCGGGTCCCGCTGGCTTCATCACGGGTGTACAGGTTGATCTCCCGATCAACCCCGCCAACCTCATTCCAGTTGCTGATCTTACCAGAATAGATATCCTGCAATTGGGTGCTACTGAGGGACTGAGCATTATTCTTCGGATGAACCACTGCACCGACACCGTCAACAGCCCATTTAAACAGTTTTAAATTATACTTACGGATCTCTTCATCACTTGGTTTTCGCCCTGTATTGCCGATATCAACCAGTCCCTCTCCTGCTTGTTTGATACCAAGACCGGAACCACCTCCGGCAATGGAGATCTGGATTTTGGGATTAAAGTTGATGATCTGTTTAGCGGCCTCCTTCATCACCGGGATATGGGCTGTTCCTCCGGCGATTCGAAGAGTCCCGTTCTGCCCTGTAAAGGAAGAAAGATCATCGGATGCAAGTGACCATGATGCAGAAAACAAAAGAAGTACTGCTGTAATGATAGATATTGATACAGAATAGAAAATTTTCCTCATTTAAACTCTCCAAGTAGAAATAATATGATAAAAACAAACAAGAATACAATATGTGAATGCTATAGGGCAAATAGGAAATACCGATAGTGGTTAGGCTTTGGATCGGATAGCGAGATGTTTGTCGATATGGGTAATTGTCAGTGGGAAACTGTTACAAAAAGAGGCAAGACAAAAAATAAGCTCTAAAAGGAGTGATACGTGTAAACTGTTGGCTGCCAGTCCTAACGATTTGTTTGCAGGGTTTCGGTTGAATTTTTACTGTTTAAATTTTGATTCTCGTAATCACAAATTTCCTGGCTTTGGGTTTTCACTGGATCCGTGGGGGGCAGGAAACATCTTCAATTGCAGTTGTACTCAACGAGTTAACCTTGGCAAAGGCTCCCTAATGGTATCTCTTCTTAAAATTCTGTCAAAAACATTTCAGATGTGATTAAATAAATGGAGAAGAATGTGCGGAGCGAGAATAAGATTAATCTTTTCATTCTACTCCATAGCGAGGCTTGCTTAAAAAATGTCCACTTTTTTCAACTTACCCCAAAGGAATCACTGGATCCTACTCAGTAGTCCACTATTAAACGTTAAGTCACAGCAAATCTAAACATCCCATTCGGGAAATCTGGGTGAGATTGCCAATGGATAGTCGAGTACAACTATACGCATTGTTAAAAATTGCTTTTCTGCCCGTGGGGCATTATGTGCACAATTTCTGAAATCACCTATAATTACCCTGACTTGTCACCAAAAGGAGAAGATGAATATCAAAACTTTTATTATTATGTGCCTATTGTTTCCGATTGCTGCAATTGCACAGAACTCTGACATTACAGGGATAAGCAAGGAAGATACACAGAAAATGATGCAACTCATGCAAGAGATGCAGAAGTGTATGGAAAAAATTGACACACAGGAGAGAACACTATTTGCTACACAATCTCAACAGCTTGGTGTGGAAATCGATGCTTTGTGTAACGCTGGAGACCGTGCGGAAGCACAGAAAAAGGCAGAGGCATTTGCAGAAAAAATGACAAAGCATCCTGTATCAGTTCAGATGAAAAAATGTGGTGAGCTCATGGGCGATTTACAAGTGAACATCCCTGCAATATCTGCTGCTGAAGAAGACCTTGATTTTTCAAGAGGGCATGTTTGTGATAATCGTTGATAAGATTAGCTGATGAAATCTGGAAAAATGTATCGCTTGTTTTTGTGTTTACCGTTTGCTTTATTGCTTACAGGACAAAATTCTCTGGCCGGTCGACCGGTTCGTTGGGAAGGTACTATCAGTGTAACAAGTGTCCAGGAAAGTGAATTGTTAAGGGGAAATCACTGCGTTCAACAACGGGTGGATCATATACAAGTTCGGCTGCAGGAAGAAAAAAAGACGAAAGTTGGTAGGAAGAATCCCGTTTACCGGGTGAAGCTTATAGATACTGGTTCGAGCCTTAGCACAGAGGTGAAGGGGAACTGTGTTCATCCAGATCCTATTTGTGATTGTAAAGAAGGGCTGGGTAATTGCAAGCAGAATATTCGCTCGGCAACAATTCAAGGTGCAGGAGAAGGTCAGATCGATTTGACCGGTTCAATCCAGTATGGGAGTGATGATGCGCAATTTCCGAATGGAATGTTTAATATCGGCGCGTCGCTATCCGACATTACCATTAGCAGTGGTGTCAGCAATGCTGATTTGAAGCGTTGCTATGACCAGCAACAAGTAGACTGGCCACTTACAGGCGCTGGTGCTTTTTCTATCGGGGGAAATCCATTGATAGCAAATCCTGTGGTGGATTCACAGGTACGGTCACTGGCGACCGGGTTTAACAGTGGTTCTTACAATTATACCATACCGCATCATAAACAGGGGCAGACTAACGTTACAGTTAACTGGTCCCTCCGCAGGAAAAAGACCATTACATGTGAGCTACAGGAAGTTGAACGATCTTGGCGGCCGCAGCATATAATTTATCACAAATCAGCAGAGCCTGTTTCGGTAACAGCAAAGATTGTAGAACCGGAAGGAGAGACCGGCCTTTTCCTTTTTACACTTTATGATGTAAGCACGAAACTTGGTATATCAATGAATGAAAAAGATGTTGATGATGATACTGATCTCAGTTTCAAAATTGACCTTGCAAGCCCTATGCAAAAAGACTTTAGCCGACCCAACAAAATCACTGTCGGGGAGGAAGTTGCTTCACTTGTGGAAAAAAATGAGGTTACAATTAAAGTTGCTGCCTACGATAGTGGCGCCTGGGGGAAAATAAAGGCGGAAGTAGATGTGCGGGGGATGACGGTCACCTGCACCCCTCCCTCTGGGAATAAATCTTATGTTAATATCCCGCGTGACGATGATGAAAATCATATTGCTGATTTCTGGGAAGAAGAAAATGGAGTGAGCGGTCAGCCTGCCAGGAATGATCAGGATGAAAAACCTCTTGGTCTTGAAAATGGCGACGGATTGTCTAATTACGAAGAATATCGAGGTTTTGCTGTTGGCGACAACTGGAACTGGATCAGTACAGACCCGAAAACCAAGGATATCTTTATTAATGATGAGATAGGCCTGGGAGTGGGGTCATTTACAGCCACTGGATTGACTATTCATTTAATTAATGCTGAGCAGTATAACGGTAACGACAGCCGATTGATTAATATCAATGTAGGTTCGTTGGGGGCCAGACGAGCTAAAGGGCAACATGGGTTATGGCTTCATCTGTGTGATCTTCCGGCAGGGGTCCATGGAGAAGTTAAGCCTTGGATTGGGTCACCCAATTTGGTGGAGGAAGTTTGTCTGAACACTTATGCCATAGGCTCAATTGAGGAATTATTGTCAACCATTGCCCATGAACTCGGTCATGCCGTGAATCTTCATCATCCCGGCCCATCATCTAAGAAGGTCAACTGTCCTCAACTTGATGGGGTTGATTCTGGAGCCGATATAGAAGCGTACCTTCAAGGTGGGGTAACGTCAGGGAATGTTGATAATATTATGAGATATTCTTACGGTGGATCTGTTCAGGGAAGAGATGGAAATTGCTACCGTTATCCTGATGGTGGTAGCTGGGGTAAGCAATTTGTCAGATCAACGGCGGGTACCGGTATAAACGGTGGTTCCGAGAGAAAAGATGCCGCTGGCAGACCTCTTCCCGTCACCGGTGATGCCACCTGGGTAGAAACGACTCTCAACAATATGAGTTTACTCAATGAAACTGAGGATGACCCAAAGGATCCTGTGAAGTAACCATCACAGGAATAGATTATGAGAAATTGTGTAATTACACTTCTTATATTGCTTTTATGCCAGTTGCTGAGCGGCTGTTCTGAACAGCCGATGCAACAAATAGAACTTAGGGCCTGGCTGCAATATTTTCCCGGAGAAAAAGAAGGGCCTGCGGTACTCAGATTGACCCTGTTTGTAGATGAAAAGAGTGCTGTTTGGCCGAAGGATGAGTTGCTGAGGATAGTCAGTGATGAGAGAATGGAATATTTCAGGTTTGAAATGTTGTCCAATGAGCAGAGAACACCACTGGAAAGCTTGCAGGCTCATGGCAAGATAGTACAGGAGAACCAGGGAAGTGTGGAGATGGTTATGCTGTATCGGTTAAAATCCTCCCAAAAACCTGCTGCGGGCTCCAGTATAAAAGCCAGTTGCTCGACACCTAATCTGCTTTTTACTTCAAATACGGTCAAGGTTCCAGGCTCTGCCAAAAGCCCGTTCTACTCTCTACAGCGTAAGGCTAAGGCTTGCGATTTCCTGCAGGATAGTAAGTGCCTGGAAACGGTTGGTGATGAAATGCTTAGACAATATCCCACAACCTTTGCTTCGTATTGGTTTGCCGCTCTCGCACTTGAGCAATCAGGAAACAACAAAGAGGCTCTCAGCATGTTGGAAAAAGGCCTCTCGTATCTACCAAACCCAGATGATTCGACACCATCTACAGGCTACATAGATATTTCACCCGCAGTTTATAAAAAAATCAACAAATTGTATAAAGCGTGTAATCCACTATATTAAGTCGCCCTATATTTTATAAGGATAATTTGACAAAAACCCTGCTAAAAGCCTACACTACAAATCTACAGAAAAGCTATTGATATTGCTGTTCAATCTGGAATGACTATCACTTATTCCAAACGGAGGATACAACTATGCTTCAAACGAAAATTCCCTTAACTGTTCTTTGTCTTCTGTTTTGGTTGTCTCCTTACAGCCATGCGACTTCACTTTATTATATTCTGGACGGATCTGGCTCCATGTGGGGCAGAGTTGATGGTGAAATAAAGATTGTGGCAGCAAAGAAAGTAATGAGTGAACTGGTTGCTGAAATGCCGGACAGTGTCTACGCAGGCCTGACAGTATATGGACATAAGCGTAAAGGTGATTGTGGTGACATTACAGAAATCATTCCCCTTGGCCTTCTAAATCGGGAACAGGCTGCTAAAACAATTCGTTCAATCAAACCAAAGGGAAAAACCCCCATTGCCGATTCCATCAGGCAGGTTGCAGACAAACTCAAAGGGCAGGAAGACGAGACAACCATAGTCCTTGTCAGTGACGGCATCGAAACCTGTGGTGGTGATCCCTGTGCTGTCACAAAATCACTGAAAGACGCAGGAATCAAATTTGTTATTCATACCATCGGTTTTGATGTGGACAAAACAGCTTCCCAACAACTGTCTTGTATTGCAAAGGCTGGTGGTGGCAGCTATTTTCCAGCCGCCAATGCCCAGGATCTGCTAGATACAATGACCACAGTACAAGAAAGTGTTGTCAGCAAGACTCCGGTTGTTGTCCCACCTCCTCCTCCAGTTCCTGAGCAGATCATCCAGAAAACAACAAGTTCTTCCACTTCCCTTAAAATCAAAGTGAAAAGACCGGGAACGATTAGCTTCTCACTTCCTTCGTGGTGGTCTTCCCTTCCCAATGGCATTCAAACACCGGCGTACTGGAAACTTATCGATCCGGAAACCGGTATGGAAAAGGGTACATTTAATGCAATAACGGGAACAAGGGTACTGGCAGGTGAATATCAGATTGTCTGGAAACAGCATCAGCATAGAACATCACCAATCATACTCAGTGAAGTCGTAACGGTAGAGGCTGGTAAAGAAAGTGTCGTTCCACTTTTCACCTCCATGGGGTTCAATCTTCCTTCATGGGTAAAAGAACCTGCCTACTGGAAACTGATAGATCCTGAAAATAATGAGGAAGTCTATGAAAGTAGTCTGCTCTATCCCTGCCTAGTTCCAGCAGGAGAATATAATCTTATCTGGCGCCAGGATAGGCATTACTCAAAAGATCTCACGTTGGCAACAGTACAACTGGAAGCTGACAAACACACCATCGTTGAGCTGAGTACAGGGTTCAACCCTGTGCCGGCAGACTGGATGCCTGCAAGAATTAAACGGTGGGAATTACGGGAGATCAGTGCGGACGGTAAAGGGAAAAGCGTTGTCACATTTGCAGACGATTTTGAGCAGCAATTGGTCCCTGCCGGAAAGTATCACTTTGTCTATGATTTTTCCGAGCATGGCACCTCCGATTCATTACTCGGTGAAGTCGAAATTGCCCATGGAAAAATGAATGAATTTATGATTAACACAGGCGCTTCTTTTATACTTCCCAAGGGAGAACCTTTACCCTATCTGGTTGAATTTATAGAACTGGACAAAAACGGTAATGAAGGCAGGAAGATTTGGCTAAAGGGTGGCTACTTGCGGGAAAATCTTGGCCCTATCGCACTGTCTCCCGGAACCTACAAGATAAATTACCAGCACAAGCAGCACAACTCATCAATGGTAACCATTGTTGAGTCCTTTGATTTGACGGCAGGAAACATGGTTGAACTTGAGTTGTAGCTGGCTTCGCATGGGGTGCGCCATACAAAAAATCTGCAAATATTACAATTCAGGGACACTGGAAACATACCGGCACTCCAGTTTACAGGGGAACGTGGGTTCCCTGTCATCGAAACAACAGTAAAGAAGGGCGCTGGGTCCCAGGGCATTACTAATAATTCTGCTGTAGGTGAGAATAAAAGCGTTGCCGATCTGATGTACCACAGGCCTGCAGCTCCTAAAAAAACGAACAGATAACTCTGCTAACAACGAGGACAAAGCGATGAACACTCCCAGCCAACAAATCATAAAGACAGTCGTTTGCCTTACTACAATACTGCTCTTCTTGGTCACTACTTATGCCCATTCCAGCGGAAAACAAAAACTGATACCCGCAAAAATCAAAGGAACCACACTTGCAATAGACGTTCCGGCTGAATGGCAGAAAGGAGCCATTTCCGGTGAGTCAATTTTATTATGCAAGTCCCCAGGTGGTGTACTCTATCCAAATCTTAATATCAGTAAACTGCAGCGGGAAAACAAATCACTGAAAGATGCGTATACTCATTCATTGAGTCTATTGAATAATCCACAGGTTTTCAAAGAAGAAACATTAACAGTGAACGGCCTACCTGCCCATTATTCTGCACTCGTCTGGATGAGTCCTCTAGGCGGTTTAAAGGCTGTTCGTCTCTTTGTGCAGCAAAAAGATAATTCCATCCTCCTGATTACTTATGTTGACAAAGATACCGGCATGACAGCTGATGACTATCGGTTGTATCTTCAGTCCATTAAGAGTGTTCGACAGATTAAACAATAACTCACGGTATTATACAGTGCGTGTAAAACTAAAATTAAAACTGGGGCTGTTTATCTTGCTTTCCATAGTTTTTTTTTATGGCGGGTACTGTAAAGACAAAGCCGCTAAAGCATCCAGCAATTGGCAGCCCACCAATGGAGTGGTGAGTAAGAGTCGTGTTGTTGCCGTCGAGTCCAGCACCAGAAACGGAGGAGTGCAAATAGACTACAGGCCCCTCATTTCTTATGAATACGAAGGCCCTCATGGCAAAATGTTGAACGATAAGTTCGCATATGGCGGGGCAGACCAGAAAAATTACCGGTTCCAGGCCGAAAAGATTATACAGCAGTATCAACCGGGCCAGTTGGTAATAGTGTATTTTGACCCACAGAATCCCTCACAGGCATGCCTGGAACCAGGCAGAACACGTGATGGCATTGCCTTAATGGTAATTGGCGCATTGATTTTTTTGGGTGTGTTTGTTTTTTTAGGCTTTTATGCATTGGATCGTTACGCAGGCATGGGAGAGTTTGAACATACTGCCCCAAACGTTACAACCGGAGAACAACTGACTGACTCTGCAAAAAAAGTGGAGCAACAACTGTCTCCAAATCTACTCGATGAATATTTAAAAAATGCTCGAGAGTCACCATTAATAACAAAACATGTTAAGACACATCTATTTTTTGGACCAATCTATCGAGGGGACCGATCAGGCAAGGTACTACTTGGTCTATTAAGACCATTTATCGGAAAGAAAAGTTTGGAACTGGAAGAAAAAGAGCAAATTCTTTATCTCTTCTTTTTTATGAAAATAATTACGGGAGGATTAGCTGTCTTGCTTGTATTTCTCTCTCCATTCTTATTTTTAATGAAAGCACCTGACGCACCAGCTGATTTGCTGCTCGGTCTTCTCTGGCTTCCTGGGTTTGAGTTTATTCCAAGGCTAACTCCCCACCAGAAATATATTTCAATATGTCGCTTAGTTCTAACGATCCCTGCAGTATGTATGGGGATTAACAGTGGGAATTGGAGTTGGTAGTATAATGTTCTGGCGTATTGGTAGAGCTACAAGTTACTGCGTCCCTTAAATCGCTGCCTTTATCATTAATATAGCCATGCCGAAGATCTCAATATCCTATCAATGCATCAGCTTAACCCTACTACTGAATCTTCTACAGTCCATTATTCTCAAATACTCAATCCAGCAAAAATCCTATGACAGATTTACCCTAAATGTGCAATTACACACAAGATTAGCGCAGTTTTGAATTTGCAGCGAAATAAGCCACTTGTCAAGTAAGCCAGGGTATATATGTTTGGTGAAGAAATCCTATGAAACTTTTCGCCCAAATGTTTAATTTCACCCCAACTTGCAACTCGCCAGTAGTGCTCATTGTTCTCCAGTGACCCTGTTGTGCTCCCTGGTACTCTTGGTGTGATCCTACCCCAATTTTGTAGAGTCATAATTAAACAACTTAAGCAGCTATTT
>CAZUPS010000020.1:0-68234 GCA_964621915.1 uncultured Desulfocapsa sp.
ACTGGTTTTACAAAAAGTAGCTTAAGAAAATGTCCACTTTTACTTGACCACTTCACTGACATCATTTACAATATAACCATGAGTAAATTACTATTAACCTCAACCCTGTTTTTTTCTTTAGTAATCGTCCAGTTTCATTCTGCACACGCACGTCTCAACACTATCACCGGTGGAATATCAGTAAATTATGATTATGATGAAACGGTATATGATACTGAATATGACACTACCGACACAACAGAACTCACATCAACTAGAGACAACAGTTACCTGAAAAAATTCAGCATAGCCCCTCTCTTTATCTACGAAACAAAAAGCAGTATCGATAACCTCACTATCCGTTTTAATCCCAGTCTTAGCTATGATCAGGAGGAGAGCCAGAGTAACATCGATCATAATTTTCGGATCTCAGCCTTTCGAAAATTCACCAATCGTTTACGTTTTGATCTCAGTGACAGTTTCATTTATTCAGACGACCCGGAGCTTATAGAAGACGACAACAGCTCTGACTATAATAAAGGTCGGAAACGATACTGGACCAACGACTTCATTCTGAGTTCAAAATACGCGTACGCAGCTAACAGTTCTGTTGGTGGGGGATATGCCTATCGTATATTACGAAATGACTATACGGGCATTGGAGGATATGAAGATTACGACAAACATACCGTAAATATCTCTTTGCTGCATCGATTCAACAAATCATGGAATATTGATTTGTATACAAGCTACACTCGAGGTCTTTTTGATCCACCGAATCAGGAATTAGTTGAAAGGGTAGAGAATGGCCTGGAGAATACTTCCCCTGGAATAACCGATGATATCAATACAAATAATCTTTCGAATGATTTGTCTGAATATCGTGCGACAACAGCCGTTAACTGGATTTTCACACAGAATAAGATTTTTTCAGCTACTCATAGCTATACTGGCAGTAACTATGATGCCCTCCTTCGCAACGACACGAACCTCCACAACCTCACATTTGGGGCCCAATATAAACCTAGTAAACGATTCTCTTTTGGACTTGGCGGCGGTCCGTCATATGAAAAGACAGAAACATTTGATCGGAACTGGGACTACAACGCTCACCTTAACCTGGATTACGCCCTCTCAAAAAAATCAAATATCTCAGCAGGAGTGGAAAAAAGCTACGACATCCAGAACTTTTCACAAAACAATAACAGCTTAGGAAAGGATGAGGGCCTCACTGCTTTCTGGAAATGGCAGATCAAACTCTCCCATAAATTCACACCAGACCTCAATGCTTCTTTATGGGCAAGTTATCGCGATGAACAACAGGAAAGCATACTATATGGTTTAGCAAATACCACTGCAACCAATGCAGATTTGAACACTATAGACAGTGATACACTCAGAGAAGAGACTGTCTACAACAGACAAATTTATGAGGCCGGTGGTTCACTAAAATACAGTTTTCTGCAGTGGTATACGACATCACTCAGATACACATACAGGCAACAGAGCTCGGATGTCATTAATGACAGTTACGATGAACATCGTGTCTTTTTAACACTTTCAGTGCAGAAAGAATTGCTCCGGTGGTAAATAGAGTACCACTTGCATAGTGGGATGATTACGGAATATTCTTACAAAATTAAGATACATCAAAAGAAGTTGGCACCAAATAATTTGTTTATAAACAGAGGAATACTTCCTAATAATGTTAAAAAACTGTCCCCCCTCATCGTCACTTCTATATGTGATAGTCACGCCTGCATACAATGAAGCGGAATTTATCGAGAAAACTATACTAAGTGTATTACAACAAACAATTCTACCACAACAATGGATCATTGTAGATGACGGCTCCACTGACAATACTGGTAGTATTATAAAAAAATATGCTAAGGAATATGAGTTTATTCAGTATCATTATCGGAAAACAGAGGACAGACAAGAATATTTTGCCAGCAATGTTTTTGCTATCATGGAGGGTTATAAAAAAATAGATTTAGTAACCTATGATTTCTTAGCAATATTAGATGCAGATATCCAACTTCCTGAAAATTATTACAAAGAAATACTACTAAAATTCTCAGACGACAGTCAGCTTGGTGTCGCTTCCGGGATATATGCTGATCTAATCAATGGACAATTATCCCCAGTGTTACACGATCGCCGTTCAACTCCCAAGGCAATCCAGGTATTCCGTAGAAAAGTGTTCAAGGAAATTGGTGGATTCCTCCCACTTAAGTGGGGAGGCGAAGACACGATTTCATGCGTAATATCACGTATGAAGGGCTGGAAAGCATGGTCTTTCCCGGATATCAAAGTGGTACACCTTCGCCCAACTGGCACAGGAGCAGTAAAAAACATTCTTTCTGTCCGTTTCAGACAGGGAATCTGTGAGTACAATCTTGCAACTCAGCCACTCTTTTTTCTTCTCAAAATTTTCCGTAGAGCAATTCTGGAAAAACCATATATTATTGGTAGTGCAGCGAGACTAACGGGATTTTTCTGGGCAGCTTTAAGGCAGGATAAAATAATATTACCAAAGAAAGTCATCAGTTTTATAAGAAAAGAACAACTAACCCGTGTTTTCAAGGGAAATAAAATAGATTAACAATTTAACAATCGTAACCAACAATATTTACAATACCATCAACTGGATAGAATAAACTCTCTAATCGTCCGAATAAGACGTTCTTCAGCATATGGTTCTACCTTGTCTATTTCAACAGTTTCACGAGCATTGTCCCACTGATCGAGAATTTCGACAATAGCACATTCATCATCGGCGACAATGACTCCTTTTCGTTCAGAAAACCTATTTGCAGTGGCTACCTGATGATCATTTCTGGCCTCGTGGAGGGCTGCAAGCCGAGCCATAATAAAGATCGGCTTAGACATTTCCAATGCAGTTATAATAGACCCCATACCAGCATGAGCAATGATCAATTCTGCCTGATTATACTTTTGGTGATATTCTCTGGGGGATACAAACTCTTCCCATTCAAAATTAATTGGTCGATAGCCATCGGATCCGGATGGACCAATCTGAGCAAAGACCTTTTGTTGTTTATTAATACCACACCATTGATCAACAGCTTTAACAAGTCGAGTGAAGGGAAGCTCACTGCCGACAGTAAGAAAAATCATATTATTTTTCCTTCATAGCGTAGTTGCATTTTTTTTATATCCTTTTCCACAAGATGCTCCCATTGGGTCAACCAAAGATCAGCACTACTTGCCACTTTTTCACCGGATAGAGAAAGTTCTCTCGCATTAGCTATACTATCCACCCAGATAGTCTGGGCACCTAATAATTTCCCAATTTTTAAAGCAAAAAAACCGGGTGCGGCACCGGTAGAAATAATTACCTGAGGGCGGGTTCTTAGTATAATTATAAATATTTGTACAAATTGCCTTAGAAGCTTTGCTTTTTCCCACCTAGAAGCCTCAATTACAGTATAATATTGTGGAATATCCATTTGATTTTTTTTCGCTTCTTTGATTAATTCCTCCTTACGATTTGCAGATGTGGATACGTATGTCACCTTGCACCCTTTCCATGCAGGTCTTAAACGTCTCAGTTCAACCCAATGTCCACCAGCTGATGCTATTGCAAGAAGAGTAATTTCACCAGAAAGATATTTTGAGTTGTGAAAAATAATATTCAATAGTTTTTTTATCTTAGAATCAACCATTCTGCCCTCCGTCCCCAGACATTTTTCCATATCTGCTTTGATTTACTTGAAGATTTTCTACCTATCATAGATAGTATCTCATGGGCCATGTATCGTGAAAGAGGCCAGCAAGTAAACAGGAATACACCAAGCCGGACGGTATAAGGACTAAAATGCCTCCGAACAAGTAACATTTTAGCCTTAAGTAATTTAACTAATGTATCGGTAGGGACTTTTTCTGATGCACCACCGTAGTGGATAATAGTCGCCGAAGATGTAACAATAGGCTGAGCGCCATATTTTTTTGCTCTTAGACACAAATCAGCCTCTTCACCATACATGAAGAAAACAGGATCAAAACCATCGAGTTGTTTCCAGAGACTGTGTTTGATAAGAAAAAAACAGCCGGAAACGATATCCACCTCACGAATACCACCTCTATCCCAACTTCCCATCCCTTCAGGATTAAACACACTTGACCTCCTAAAGAGAGACGATAAGCCTAATGCTTGGCTCATTAGGCTCCACAGAGTTTGCCTTTGCCAGCAAGAAAAGGGGTTAAGGCTCTTGTCACCAAAGAGAGTTCGACCACCCCAGATACCAGCATCTGGATATTTTTCGGAAAAACCGATCAATTTATCAATAGCGTGGTTGAGCACAACTGTATCTGGATTGAGCAAAAGCAAGTATTCCCCAGTAGCCTGTTTAGCTGCCAGATTGTTCCCTTCGGCAAAACCACGATTGATTTTAGATTCAATAAAATGAATTTTGTTACCCCAAGTACGAGTTATGACTTCAACCGAATCGTCACTTGATGCATTATCTAATACAATTACCTCAAAATCAGTTAACTTTTGCTCTTTGAAAACTGATGTCAAAGCGGCAAGTGTATGCTTAGGTGTATTATAATTAACTATAATAATAGATAAAAGCATCATTATGGCCCATATGTTTTGTTTTGATTTAATTCATCATATGCAAATGCTGCAACTGCAACAGTCAAATATAATAGCATAGTGATTTGGCCAAAATAAGCCACAGACAAGAATGTAATACAGTGCGTCACCATCATTACAGTAAAACCCCACCAAAGCCATTGGTCCTCAATGCTCTCTGCACAAATTGATGATACTCCCAATATTTTAATAACTTTATAGCATAGTAATATGAATAAAAACATTGTCAGAAAGCCACCTTGCACTGCAACCAGCAAATAGTGATTCGTCACATCCGTAAAATGAATATTGATATACGACCAGTACTTGGTATGCCATTGTGGCCCAAGGTCACCGTAACCAATCCAACACCAATTCCAGAATTCCTTAACAGCAGCTTCCATCAACTGGAACCTATGCCATCCGGCAGAGCTCCCTTTTATTGATAATCGTACATAGAGTAGATGCCACAAAGGTTGTTCTCGAATGAGGTGTATTACAATTGCAATTACCAGCACCAATTTGGCGAAGGCTGAACCATACCGCTTCCATCTAAAAAAAATCAGAAAGAAAATCACACCTGCAAGAGCGACGATTGGTCCACTTGAAGAAGAGGCATATACAAAAAACACACAGCAAAAAACCGAAAAGAGGATGGTTTTACTTTTCTTATATTTATACTCAGCCCAAAATATTGGGACAAGCGCAGCTGCGAATGAACCGAAGAGAATCGAATGACTGAAAGTGGTGGCTGTTCTGACTTCGCCATTTCTTATAGAGATAAGACTCCGACCTAAAATGGCAAATAAATTTTGAGAAGAATAAAATTCAAATAGAGCAAATGGTAGTAAAACAATTATACAAATAGAAAATGTTCTAATTATTAATCTTAAGCTATCCTTTGAATAAATTGCGTTTCTGATGACAATATAAAGAATCACACTGTCAACAAATCTTCCACTCCTATTTATAAATGCTCCAATCAGGTCGTGACTGGCAATGACATAAACGACATATCCAACAATAATATATAGAAAAAAGAGCCTATCTATTGCATTTGTTTGTATTCTACCATGCTCATTAGACAAAAACATCTTGAGTAAAGCTACAAGTGCGACAATCCTAACGGCTTGAAAATCAAGGGTTGCAATTTGGATCGATATATCTGCAGGCAAGAAACACATCGCCACAATTAACGGGACGACCATATTCTCTCTTTTGGCAAATATAATCCCAAGACAAAGAAAAGATAAAAGGGTTAAAAACGCTGGGGTTACCGTATTCAAATATTATCGACCTAGTTTTCTATTTTATTTTTTACGCTATAAAAAATAGCTGTCGTTCCAATCGCTTTGTTTTTCTGAAAGGTGGTAACACGTACATGATAAGTTCCTGGCTCGTCTACTTCAATGTATCCATCCACCATAGACGACTTAAGGGTCGGTTTAGAACCATCTAGAGTATAATGAGCTGTATAGCCATCAGGCAAACTAACCTTCAATTTTAAAGGGGTACGATAATTTCCCTGCTTATCTTTTTGAGCACGAATTGTACTGATTAAAGCCAAAGGCCCAGTGGGATGCACCCATTTGCATATTACCGTATCTTTGCTCCCACCATATAACAGCCCAGCATAGACACTCTTAAACCACTCAACCTTAGCGTTAGCCAATTGCATCCATATTTGACCATCTTCAGATACAAATAAAGCTGTATGTCCCTTTCGATTCGTAATACGAAACAGTTTCGGTTGGATATGAGAAGAGTCCTCAAATGTTGTTTGAGTAGTTCCCCACTTTCGGGCATTAGGGCGTAACTGACCATAGATCCTCCCCTGAAAAAAACCCAAATAGGCTTGTCTTGAAAAACAATCCAAGCTATTCGTTAATAAAACGCCAATATCTGTTTGCAAATACGTTCTGGGAATCTGAGCAATCAAATCCACATCACCTGAAAATTTTTGAAAAGCAAAAAGACCTTGCGGCTCTTTACCATTTACTTTGGAAGCCCCTCCCTGAAACTTAAACGTATCTTCTTTCTGAACCACATTCGACTGTAGTGATGTTTCTCCCAATAAACTGGTAGACCAAGTATCTTCTACTTCATCCTGACTTTTACCAATACACAATTTAATCTGTTTACCTGTATAACCACCAGTACCATCAGAGAAAACAAAATGAACAGGTTCAATATGAGTTTGTGCATCATCGGGTACCTTCACTTCAAAGTGCCCGTCTACCAATGCACCCCATTGTCCCAATCGTCTATAGATTTTCACCGGGTACCCTTCTGGGTCGGTAGCACCAAGGTTAATCCTGATAGTGTCGCCAGGCACACATGCAACACTATCACCAGCGATACTCATTGTGACCAAGGGACGCTTGTTAACCGTCACTGGTAATTTCTTAAGCCCCATTTCCTTTATTTTGTTTCCAGGAAGGCCGTAATCAAACAATTCTTTTTCTCCTGGCCAATAAAAATTGAGAAATACTGGATTACTGGGCACCTCACCTTGATTTCGGACTGTGCAAATAACAGGAATACGCCCCTTTGGCAGCTGTTTGTCATGCTCAACCCGCACAGCGAACAGGCCTGAACCAACACTTTGGATTTGAATGTTCTTTTGATTAGGATACAGGTTTTGACAAGTGTAACTCAACTCTTGTCCTTGCAAGTCATAACTTTTCCTTAAATCAACCAGGACTTCGATGGATTCATCTGGCTCTCCCCACAGTCGAATGGATGTCAAACTTGAACTTTTTATACGTTCTCCTATGATTGCTCGTTGAGTTATCGGCCCGTCTGAGGTTTCTATTCGTACGCCAGCTACATTGATGATAGCAATTGGTGGGGCAACTTCCATTGCTCTGGCCAATCGGGCCATATCCCATAAATGACGTTTTTCATCATATCCATGAAAGTGAACGTTGGCAGAGCAAAAATGCTTGTGAGCCGGATCACCATTAGAACTATACGCTGGCCTATGACGCAATTCATGCTCAAATGGCAAAGGTAATCCATCTTCGTCAGCATAGGGGAGTGCCATCTTAAAAAGAGTGAGCAATGTGATAGCGTAGGAACCATGTCGTTTAAGCAGGTCTTTAACAGTACGAGGCATTGAAGCACCCGCTATCATCATTTTAGATAAAGCATTTCCCTCACTACCAGACTGTCCTATCGCGTGATAGGACGCACTGTGAAGTGCATCATAATTATCTGTTACAGAGTCTTCTAGTACATCTTTAAAAGAATTATGTGCTGGAGTTGCACGAATACAATTAGCAAAAAAGAAGTTTTTTTCGGTATTTAGATTATTTATTAAATCGTCAACAATAGCACGCCCGAGTCCAGCGTACGATTGGCTGGTAAAGTTAACCCCCAATTGGAAACGGGTTTGATGATCACCAGCCGTTGACATTTTCCCTGCATGCAGAAAAAAGATTTTTGAGAGGACCTCCAAGTCCAGTGTGCCCATTGTCCAAACTCATATACACATCATCAAAAAACCCTGCTGCTGCACCACGATCAAAGAAACTTGCGAATAACGCTCCATTGTCTTGAAGTACCATAGGGGCCCCTGGAGTACTCTCAAAAGTCGGAATTACTTCGTGGTACTTTTCACTTATAAGTTTAAATTGGCCCTTAAAATGAGGTTTGGCTATAACCACAGGTGATGAATCGACAGCCCAAAGTTTCCATTCCGTTTTTGAATGGTATGGGTTTTGAATCTCACGTGGGGTGTCTTCTGACAAAGGTAAAAATTGTTTCAGAAAATCCTGCGGATCAGGATTGGCCATAGATTTTTGTGGAGAAAACAAGCCTGAGAAGGTGCCAAAGAAGATAAGGAAAACAAGACAAATTCCATAAAATATCCATTTTTTATTCTGAATCTGTTGGTGCTTAGAATTAGCCGCTGATACGTTTGTTTTTAATAGTAGGGAGGGAGTTAACATAAAAACAACCTATAAAAAATGAAAGTAGATGGGAGATTTTCTATTTCTCAATTGAATAGTACTAAATATACTATTTTTGTTGTATCGGGAAATTGGCTGATATTTTTTCATGACCGACTTTGCTTCTTATAATACCAAACCACTGAACAACAAATCAGAAAAATCCCAAAAACTTCTATACCTCCGAATAAATTAAACGCCCCAATTGACCTATTTAATATAACTTCAATCTTATGGTACGAAATCAACCGTAAGACCAAAAATGAAAAAAGACATATCATGCCACCCATTGCTAAAAAAATACTTCTGTGAGACTTACGCAAAAGATAAAGCAGTAGGATAAAAGTGCTAAATCCCAGAGAGGCAAACAGTGAAATGATTCTTATCTGGAAAGGCTTTCTCACATCATAAAACTGATACTCTTTTGCAGCAGTTCTGGCAATATCAGTGATTAACATTTGCAAATCCAACTGCTTGTTAATAGCAAAAAGAAGAATTACCCCACAAATAGTACACCAAACCACCCTGTCTACAGTATTTGCAAAAGAGGTTTTAAATATAAATACTAATAGCACACAGAAGCAAAACACATAGAGAAACGTGATTATCCATCCTGAGAATGAATAATCACCTCTTTTATCTTTCCAATATCCTGTTTGGTATCCTTTTGAAAATAAATCAGAAAGTGAGTATATATTTTTTTCGATGGGGAAGCCATCACGAGAGACAGGAATCCAACTGGAAATAAGTGGTTGAGCAAGTGCCTTGGTCCGGTAAATGGATATACTTTCGTCCAATGGTATTTCGAGTAAACCTATTCTAACTCTAATTTTAGCCACGGTGCCTGACGCAAAGAATGGAAGGATAAAACTTTTCTGACCTGTACCAGAGAGTTCACTAATGAAATCCTTATAATGGTACTCTCCAGAATATTTCTCTTCGGAATTTCTATATACAATTGAGATAAACACCTGAGCTGGTGTTAAAATGTTTGTAAAAGAAATCGAAATCGGTATTTCTTTTCCAAGTATCGCATAATCAGGATAAGTAAGAGTCCCCCACGTGGGAGTTCTATCCTGAGAAAGCAAAGCTGTACTTACTATAAAATAAAAAAAACATGCGCAAAAGAAAAGAAGCGGTACAAAAAACCGAAATTTCATGAATAATTAATTTTTAAAACTCCTGTTTCCTTTTTAGATTTTTTTTAAATACTCGTTTCATTGTCCCAAGGATTGATCGTATTTTTTGTATAACGGAAAGATGCGACCACCAATTATGTGACAAATGAAACCCTGAATAAAAGGGACAGGGTGCTCTGAGTAGTTTAAGCGCCACTAACTGTCCCCAGAGCTTAGCACGAGTTTCCTTCAGGTTGGGTTGTGAGGCGGGGAGGACCCACGCTTCCATTTTTTCTGCTACAAGGTAACCTTTGGCAACAGCATCATATAAAATTTTCTTTCCCTGAGTAGTTCTGACTATAACAAGGGAACGGCCGATATCATTTTCATCTCGCTCTTTATACCATGGGTCGCCAACTGCAAGGTCGGCAAATTCGCCAGTGTGGTCGGGGCAGATATAGCAACGCCACTGTCGATATTTTTGTAAAATATCGCCCCATGAATTTTCATAAGCTAGATCTTTAAATTTGTACTTGCCGCTTTTGTCCAATGGTTCTGCTGTTGTTTTTCCAGGCCATCCCTTGCCTCGATAACGTAAGCCAGCAAGTTGTCCAAGATCATCAACCTTCATTTGACGTAACATTTCTAATGTACCATTTGTGGAAGGAGTACCGGCACAAAAGCAGGCTATTGTCAAACCGATCTTGGTATCAAGCTGCTTTTTAAGGGCACGGACATTTTGTACTGCATTAATATCACAAGGCTTTCCTACAATAACGTTGAGACAATCTGATTTTTCGATCTCTCCAAGTTTCTCGCATGGACTTGCTGGTGAATACCGAGAGCCGGTCCCTTGTAAGAGCGATTGGCGAGTAGTGCTTACAACAGTACGGTTTAAATAAGGTCGTTTGGGGGCAGCAGTGACATGTAAAACACCTGTCATTTCTCCCTGCTCAAGGCAATACAAAGAAATTGCAGTTATTGCGCCCCCACTTGATCCTTTATAGCGAATTTCTGGATCAGCTGCATGAACCTCCCATATTTCAAGGACTGGTCCCCAAGAGTGACTAAGGGATGAAATCAGTTCCTTCCTATTTGGTTGATCCAGTGGATGTGAAACACGGAATCCAGGACATACCTGCAAGGCTTGATCAAACGTGACGGTTGCCTTATCACATAAAAAATTTGGACGACGACCAAGACAGGGTATATCCACCATTTCTATATCATTGGGATAGAGATAGGCACACACTCCACACCCGCAACATAATTGGTATTCAGAAACGTCTTTAATATTGTTAATTTTCATATTGCAGCTTTCGAGAAATCTGAGCAGGATTCAACTTACGCTGCTGTTTTAATTTTTGACCAAATATGATTTTCTTAAGACTTTTTATACGTGAGATATAGAGAGGAAATCCGTTCTTTGTCACTGGGAGTACACAGGTTTGCAAAGGCAGTTGCGAGTGCCATTTCCTTGCCATATATTGATACGCCTGCTGGTATGATGCATCTAAATATCGTACAGGATTGCTGTTGTGAACAACTGGCCCACGGAAAACAAAAGCACCATAATCATTTTGCAAAGCAGACAAAACAATATCTGTGCCATAAAGATGAAATGCCGGCAGGTTAGTATCAAATGTAAGACCGGATTTTCGGTTAAGTACAATAAGCAACTCATCAACAGAAACAACAGGGTGTGGATACTCTACAGAAAAGACTAACTCCTGATTGAGCCCTGAACTCCAGACCTGCCCACAACATTCACCTCCTAAATCTACGCCAAACACACCTAATACCCCCCACTTTTCACCTCTGCTATTAAGTGTCTCAATTGCTTGTTCGAGACCCTTTTCCCATCCGGCAGGAAGATACACATCCTGGTGGGCAAAAACTACAATCTGTTCAGTACATTTTTCTAAACCTGACAAATATGCTAATGATGCTGAAGGGAACCCTAGCTCCACGTGCAATCTTGCCCGCCCCTCTTGAATAAGCGGAGAAGATGCCAAATTCTCGGACAAAATATGTTCATCATTTACAGCTGCAACGATTTCTATACGCATTTTTTTTGAAAATATTTTATATTTCTGAACGTCTGAATCCTGAATCCTTTTTACATCTTATTGCTTTTATCTTCTTATATCCACATGGCCCGAAGAGAAGTCCTAAGATAGCCTTCACAATGACTTTAGGTGTCAGGTTTACTTTGATCGATTTCAGGAGAAATTGGAAAAATCCAGAGACATTTCCACTTCTTCTATCCAACAATGCCAACTCAAATAAACATGAGCTTGCTCCATGCTTAACGTACCGTAACTCTGGATTATCAAGGAGGTGACTTTGCTTCAGTAATTTATTGTAGATTTGCAACATTGAAAGATATGTCTTTCCTTGATCCTGAATATGTTGTGAAGACAAACTCTCAAGTTCACCTCCTTTTCGTAGCACTACAGTCAACTGCTCATTCGTTACGCCGAAAGGACCTAGCAGGGAAACCCTAGCCATACAATCCAAATCTTCATACAGTGTCATTGAGACATCAAACAGCCCTACCTTAACCAGGATATCTTTTTTTATAATTATAGATGGCGTGGTGAAAAGCTGAATCGATAAAACATCAATTAATGCTCGTTTGATTACACAACCATCTCGTGCAAAATCAGCATCACCACGTAATGCAAACAGTGACAACTTCTCGCCTTTATGAACAAGCATAGTATTAGTTGCATGTGCTACAATTTCAGTATGGAGGCACGCATAATCAACTTGTTTTTCAAGTTTCTCTGGCAACCATTCATCATCAGAATCAAGGAAGGCAATCCATTTACCTTTTGCTGCTCTTACGCCTGCATTTCTCGCAGCACTTACTCCTGCATTTTCTTGCCACAAATAATTAATCTTGGATCCATACTTTTCCAACAACTTTCGTGTAGAATCTGTCGAACCATCATCAATTACAATAATTTCTATATAGTTATACGACTGGGCTAACGCACTGTCTATCGTTTCGCAGATACAAAAAGCCCTGTTGAAAGTTGGGATTATGACCGAAACTAAAGGGTTGTTCTTTCGCATTCTAATTCTCTATCCTTGGAAAACAAACCTTATGAGAAAACTGAGAAATATTTATAACAGCCATAGTTAGGTAGCCTTGAGGATCAATCTAATCTGCTCATCAACCATCTTTTTTACAATAGGTAAATAGTCCTCATAGTTTATCTTAGCTCTTTTCCTGTTTCTCCAGGAATGCCACAGCCATTCCACCATTTCCCCAGCCCCGAGTTTCTGCGGATCAGCAACATGCTCACCTTGGCCACATGTTTCAAACACCCCGAGGGTCTTTGGACTATAGGAAATTGCTGAAGCAGGTATTGCAGAGGATAAAGCAGCGATCGTAGCATGCATCCTCGTTCCACAAAACCAGTCACATTGTTGAATCACCCACTTTACCTCACACGGATTTTCATAGGCAGGGATAATATTAATTCTGTCTACTCCCTGTCCTCCAAGCCGTGCAACAACATCAGCACATGCATCGAGATCAGATTCGTAATGACCCTTTGGAGTTACGACATGAGGAATCAAGGCTATCTTGCAATCTGTTTCTTTTAAAAACCGTCGTAGAAGATCAAATAAAACTTTATTGTAATCAGCCTTCAACCCAAATTGTTCTTTCGCTTTTGCTGGGTTATTATAAATCAGCCCACTAATATTAATTCCAATAATTTCTGAGCCATTTTTTTTAAAAAAATCCTGCAAAGTTTGCGTCACAAGAACCGGCTTTATCCCAGGCAGTCCAAAGGCCACATCAACACCACATCTATGCCGATGGGGATCATAAGAATCTCCAAGCAAATTTTTCAATACAGCATAGCTGCGAGAGTCACGAGCCCATGCATATTTCGCTTTCTTAACTATTTCTGATGCAATTTTTTTATTGCTCTCACTTTGAAATGGACCATAAGTCTGTGGCAGTAAAATTAATGGCTTCTTAAATTGCAGCGCTAGTAATTTCATCAAGGTGATGCTCCTAAAACATCGTTGACCATATAAATCAGTAAAACTGTCCCCACCACTTATATCAAGGACAGCATCAGATTCTTTCAGTGTAAGAACACCTTCATTTCCCAAACCACCAATTTTAGAAAGAAAAGTCCATAGTCGAATGTTTTCTAACCTAAATGGATTCCGAGCATACACGGCTCCCTGTCTGTATAAAGTAGCATCTGTGCAACCAGGGACACCTACCATCTTGCTTCGCCCCTTGCCATAATCAAAAACAGTAAACTCCGCCTTTGGTTGCTGTTTGATAATATTTTTAATCGTTGCATAACACAGGGCAGAAACGCCAAGATTGCCAGTATCAGTCGCTGCACCAAAAAAAGAAAACTTTGTCATAATTAAAATCCTCTCATGTTTTTTAACAAACACGAAAATCTTTACCAGATTGGTAAGATCAATTCACAAATGCAGTACAATCTATATTTATAAAGGCTTCGTCAACTCCACTTTAAATATTTTTTTCTAAAAATATTTTTGACAATCATTACGGTACCACAAAGAAAATGAATAATTGTATTTTTAGCTCCATAATATTTTAGCCATTCTATATATGTAAATCTTATTTTATCTTTTCGTACCTTTTCTGCTAATTTTGGATTCATTTCATGAAAAGCCAGTTGAAGAGAATAGTGTTGCAAATTGCCTTTATGCATTTTTTTAAGGTTAGTAGGCATCTCATATTTAGCACATAAATAACAGTATAATTTTGCGCCAGAAATATAAAAACGAAGTTGCTTCTTCAAATCTTTATGATTAGACGCCGAATTCGCCAATATATTATGGGTCACAAATGATTCGCCTATAAAATGAATCTCAGAGCAAACTGACATCTCCGCCCATAATTGCGTGTCTCCCATTAGAAAAATATCATCACAATGAAGATAAGGATCAGCCTTCCTAATATCCTCTACTAATTTTTTCCTTGCAATTACAGCACAGGTGAGAATCCCTACCACAAGAACCGTATCTCTAATTAAAAAATCTATAAGTTGAGGTTTATCTGGGAAAATCAATTGTCTATATTTAACATAATTTTTTATGTGTTTATTAGTTGTAGTATTATACACATCATAATCAGAGCATACTAGACCGCACTTTGGATGAGTTTCAAGGTAGTTAACTTGCAGTTGAAGTTTGTTGGGATTGTGCCAATAATCATCGCCTTCACAAAAGGCGATATACTTTCCATTGCAGGCTTGTTCTGTTCGCCGTCCATTTTTTTTCATCCCCACATTTTGTTTGGAAGTAATTACGCGTATTATGCCAGGATATTTTTTTTGATAGGCAAGGACTCTTTCACGTGTTCCATCAGTCGAACAGTCTTCACCAATAACAAGCTCAAAAGGAAAATCTGTCTTTTGCATCAGAACCCCTTCGATTGCTTGCGTAATGTAAGGCTCATGGTTATAAGTGATCATTTTCACGCTAACCAATGGTTTTTGCATGTGTTTCATTGGAAGTTGCTCAGTAAGTTGAAACATTGAAACCTAATTGTCATTAAGACATTCCTTAGTAAGTTGTAATGGCCGGGAATCTATCAGCCACCATTCGTTTCATTTCGGTATATGCCGTTAATTTGAAAATGTGGCAAAGGGTTAAATACAATGCAAAACCGCTAATAGTTTGCCCAATCAGCAATAATGAAGGGTTGTTTATTGGTAGGTATGTAATGCCATAAATAGCAACTGTCATTATGACAGCTGTCAGTAAATAAGGACAGAGATCAGATATCTGCTCAAGGAGGGAATAGTCAATAAGCTTTGTGTTGTAATAGGCATTTAGATAATAACTGAAAAATGATATGACGAGTTGGCCATAGATCATGGCAGAGATCCCCCAGCGATACGTTATAACAATATTAAGTACCACTAAGGATTTTTTTATAATTTCAAGTCGCAAAAAGAGATCCGACTTCCCCATAGCCTGGAGGACATTTAGATTAATAACATGCAAGGGGAACATTACTCCCACAAGACATAAAAGTTGTAAGTAGGGGATACAGGGTGTCCATTTTTCAGTTAATAAGACCAAAACTAATGGGCGAGAAACTACTGCCAGTCCTAGCATCATTGGAAAGTTGATGAATACCAACATTGTTAGGGCTTTTTTCATTCCTCGTTTAATACGCTCCGGATCATCCTGTATGGCAGAAAAAACAGGAAATGTAACTCTGCTAACCACACTAGACAGGGTTGTCGATGGTAACTGTTGTAAATTTTTAGCTCGAGTAAAATAACCCAACTCGGCTAGTGGAAATAATTTTCCAATAACAATTAGATAAACATTATCGAAAAAAGTGTTCAGTACTCCTGCTGCTAATAACTTTGATCCGAAGCGAAACATCTCTCGTAATGATTTAAAACTAAATATCCAGGCAGGGCGCCAGCTGCTAAATAGCCATAATAAAATAGTTCGAAATATTGAGCTGGAAATTTGCTGAGCTGCCAGGCTCCAGACGCCATAGCCTTGGTAGGCCATACTAATGCCTATTACTCCGGAAAGAATACTGGCAATAAATGTAACTTTGGCTTGAATCTTAAAATTAAGTTCCCTGACTATGAGTACATTCTGTACTAAGCCCAAGGCATTAATAATCAGCGTAAGGGAAATTAATCGTAGTAATGGAGAAAGAATAGGCTGATCATAAAAAGTAGCTATCCACGGTGAAACAACGTATAAACAGCAGACAAGAAGAACTCCGGTAAGAATATTGAAGTAAAAAATAGAATTAATATCTTTTTCAGTTAGGTCCTGTTTCTGGATCAGGGCAGCCCCGAAGCCACTATCCATTAGCGTTTGCGCAAGAGCAGTAAAAACCATCAGCATGCCAATCAAACCAAACTGTTCTGGTAGGAGCAATCTTGCCAAAATAATCCCGACGACAAATTGTACGCCTCGCATGGTTAATGCTTCAACAAGGCTCCATGCTCCTGCACGAATTGTTTTTATTTTCAGTTCGGATCCCAATTGAGTGTTTTTCCTGGCTCTTCGTGTTTCATTGCCACATCTGTCATCAGAACAAATAATTCGAGTCAAGATAAGATGGGGGTTTTCAGAATATTGGTTTGTGCCAGTTCTGAAAAAGGGTAACAATAAATGCCTTCATATTGAAGGTTGTCCATATTTTATATATTAACGTATTATAGGTTTTTTTTTTTCAGAAATTTGGACAACGCCTTTTCAATCAGTTCCCTGTTGGGAATATCAGCATTTCTAGATACCTCAAATTGTTTTGGTCCGCAGTAGCTGTAGCTGCCTTCAGAAAACCCCAATTTCATTAGTAACTCTTCAAATACACAATAGGGGTTTTGACAGAATTCCTCGTATTGTACTACTAACTTTCTGGATTCGCTGACAGTTGCAATGCCTTTTGATACAGCACTGTTGATGTAGTGCAATTGGCCAGCGGATTGTGTTACTGGGTCAAGGTTTATCAGTTGAGGGTATTCGGGAATTTTAAATGAATACCACTCCTTCTTACTGCCAAGTTGTCGTTTACGTGCTTCTAGTATGGATGCCACATTCGTTATCGGATCTCGTTTAATCTGGACAAAAATTGCTTTTTTAAAGACTGCATCTAGAAAGGGTATGTTGTAATTCAGGATCATGCTTTTCAGCGCGAAAGGTTTATCAAACACCCGCGTAAGTGTCGTGAGTTCATTCGACAGTTTTTCTTGATCAACAACACGAAACAGTTCTTCATCAGGTAGCCAGTCCAATTCCCGAAAAGGAAGAAATCGCCGCCAAAAATACCAGAATTCATTGGGTGCTAATGCGCCTTTTGTCTTACCATTCTCTGACTCAAATGAAATTGGGCTGTTGAATTCAAGAATCTCATTACGGAAATTGTAGCGCGGATCAGTTAAGAGTAGCTGGATCTGCGCCCCAACCACCGGGGCGCCATAGAACCTGGAGAGAAGATTGGTGGGGTATGCAACTAAGCCACTATTGGCTAACCATTGTGTGAATAAAGTCGTTCCGCTACGCAATGGCCCCATTATAAAAATAAGCGGATAATCTTTGCCAAGTGTGGATGGCGCCTCAAGAAATTGTTCTTCGGCACAGCATAATGTTTTATTTAAAGAATTTAGCAGCGCTTCCAGTTGGGGATTCCTTCTGAATATCGCTTCACGTTCTTTTTCTTCTGATGTTTTATACATTGGGACTTTCCCTTTTACTTAAGTCAAATTCCGTCAAGTGTTCCATAACCCCAATCGTTCCAATCGCCATTAATGCATCAATGATTGAAAGATATGGTACAAATCCAGTAGAGCGTTGTTTGTACGGTATGGATCGCATCACAATGAAGCGTAGATCAAGACCTTGTTTATTGAAGGTTTCTGTATCGTAAAGTTTTTGTCCGCCTTGCGGATTAATATATTTGGTTGCGCTTTCTCGCTTGCAGATATCAAGCACTCTATCCTGACCGGTCAAGTTGTTGTTATGATAACAGCGACTAGTCACCACAAATTCAGTCTTTATTCCCATGAATGTAGCCAAAGAGGTAATATTGTGGGTAAGAAAATCTGCTAAACTATCAGTTTCATAGTAGATAATTTTCTTGAAAATCGGGAAGATATCAGAAAAAAATGGTGCTTTTCGATAGGTGTTTTCAATCGATTTAATCGTTTTTTCCCGCCAGGTGAGTGAAGACTGCAAGTATATGTCACAGATCAGTTTATACGAAGACGCCTTATGCAGAGGTATTGTAATGTAACTTGGTTTACCGTTAATCAGAATACGATTCCTGTTAATCCACCCTCCCTTGATAAAAGTTACGTCATCGTAGATCACAAATCGATCAACAGTGTTAAGAAGCTGCCAATAACCAAGATAAGGAATGAAATAAGGTTGCATTATCGCAAGGTTCATGTCTTATCCGTCAACAATACGCGGATTATGGAGGTCACAACTCTTATTCTTCCAGTATCCATGGCCGTTCCTGTTGGCAAAACTATACCCCTGTCCGCAACCTTTTTGGTATTCGCTAACAAAAGGCCAGCGTGAGGGTACAACTGACGATAGGGTTTCATGTTATGGCAACCTGGCCAGAAATATTTTCTCGCTAATATATTTTCTGCATGCAGGGCGATGATGATTTGGTCCCTGGTCATAGGGCAATCTTCACCAACTTCCATCACCACATATTGGTAGTTGTTACGCTCGGTTTCATCGAAGGTGAGCACGCTGATACCGGTTAACTTCGATAATTCCTCATGGTAGACATGATAGTTATAGCGATTGGCATCAATCACGCTATCGATAGCATCCAGATTGACAAGTCCCATCGCAGCGGAAACTTCAATCATCTTACCGTTTGTACCTGGATGGATAACATTATCAAGGCCAGAGAATCCAAAGTTGCGCATCAGACGCATGGTTTCGGCAAGTTCGTCATCATTAGTGAGGACGGCACCACCCTCAAAGGTATTGAAAAATTTGGTTGCATGAAAACTCAAAACCTCACAAGCACCAAAGTTACCAATCATTTGTCCTTTATGTGAACAGCCAAAAGCATGTGCAGCATCAAACATCAACTTCAAATCATATTCATCAGCTATTGCTTGCAATCCTTCGACAGCAGAGGCACGTCCCCAGAGATGAACCCCAATAATACCAGAGGTACGTGGAGTAATCATTTGACGAACAGCATCAGGATCAAGTGTGTGTGTGACTGAATCTATATCGGCAAATACAGGCGTAATAGCTTGCCAATGCAAAGCATGTGCTGTTGCAATAAATGTGTATGAAGGGATAACAACTTCCCCCTCAAGTCCCAGCGCACGAATAGCAATCTCCAATGCTACCGTACCATTACACATGGCGACACAATGCTTCACATCGTGATAATCAGCAACACGCTGTTCTAACTCTTGAACCATTGGCCCATTATTACTTAGCCAACGACTATCAAAGATTGTCTCTGCATATGCTAAAAAAGAGTCCCGGCTACCAATGTTGGGCCGACCAACATGTAATGGCTGTTCAAACGCTGGTGCCGCCCCATTAATAGCAAGATCGCCCAAACATCTTATTGATTTCACAGTGGTTTCACCATTATAAACTGGAAGTACACAAATCAGATAGCCTTAACGTTCATCAACAAACTGAATAAATTGCGGATAAAAAGTCTTTATAAAGTCAATCGCATCTTGTTGCACTTGATTGATATTCGCAGGACCTAAGGATACAGAAACCCGAACAAAAGCATGCTGCTCCCCCTGATTAGTAAGTTTATTATAGGCAACATTAGTTTTATTTTTAAATGCCTTAGTATTGGTATCATGATGCGCTTGAAACCAATACAAAACAAGTTCCTTTTGTCCGCCTAACGAAGTAATAATCTCATTATAGTTAATAACGAATGGATCAACGTTGACACTTAGATCAGGTACTTGCTTTTCAATCACCCAGCCTTGACTCGGATAACAAATCAGTGGAGAGTGGGCAGCTGAGGCTTTGTCGGCTGTATAATAATACCCAATATAAAGAGTTATTTTTCCATTTGGCCCCTGGTAATCCGTAAATAAATAGTCATCCAGCTTCAACAAACTGAGAACATTTTCTTCCATCTCAACATGTCGAAGGGTCTTATATCCTTCAATGTTCTCGAAATATTGTTTTATTGGTTGTTTGTTAACATGTTCCGTGCCACTTCTGGTGTATATAAATATGCATGTAACACTAAATAACACACTCAGTATCAACAGTTTTCTGTTCATTTTGTTTCCCAAAGTTCCAGTACCTTATGGATAAATAATAACATAATGAGAGCAATGCCAAAAACCAGTACGCCAGTTAAGGTATGTAGAAACCCTTCAGAAAGATCCAGTTGGAAGAAATGATAGAGCAAAATCATCGAACTTACCCGAATGATATTCACAATGATCGCAATCGGTAAGCTGGTAAGGAGCAAAACAACTTTGGAAACTTTCTTTTTCAGCATAAAGTACCCCATAATCAAACTCAACGTCAGAAGAGTAATTATGGATCGCATTCCGCTACATGCTTCTACAACCTCGAAGCTTTTCCCTGGCGCATTCATCACATTTCCTTCGCGAAAAATGGGAACACCAAAGAATTCAACCAGTATCTCACTCAATTGTGAGACTTTCAGTTGCAAAGGAAAGGTTAGTTTTATGTAGAGCTGATCCGGGACCGGGATAAGAATCAGAAGAAGAACTAAAGGCATGAAAAGTGTCTGTATTGATTTAATACCGAGCATATAAATCAGAACGCCAACAATCGTGAAATACATTGACATAGAAATAAAGGTAGGTACTTGAGTCAATAAAGCAAAAAGATAACAAATGCTTGACAGAACAATAAGAAACAGACCAAGCATTGAATAGTGTGGTTTGTCCTCAAGTAACGTCTTTTTTTTCTCCCATACCATGTACAATAGAATAGGGAGAGTTAAAAATGCATGGCTATACTCTTCAGAATTTGACCATTTCCCCACAAGGATCTGAAAGGCTGGAAAATAGGCGGCAACAAAAAGTGCAAATGCCAGCAAGGCCGAAAACATCAACTTCGTGTTAAATTGTTCGGATCGCATTATGCAGCCCCCTTTGATTTCAAAACAGCAACAGGTGTTTTCAGTAATATCTTAAAATCCAACCATAGTGACCAGTTTTCGATATATTCAAGATCAAGCTCAAGCCACTTATGAAAAGGCAGGTTACTTCTCCCTGAAATCTGCCAGATACAGGTAAGCCCAGGTGTTACACTAAATCGTCTGCGCTGGATCCCTCTGTCAAATAAATCAACATCTCTTATGGACATGGGTCTTGGGCCAACGAGACTCATTTCACCACGCAATACATTAAATAACTGTGGAAGTTCATCGATACTGGTTTTCCGTATAAAGCGTCCCACTCGTGTTATACGGGGATCATTTTCCATTTTAAAAATAGGGCCGTCCGCTTCATTCAGGTGTTCTATCTCTTTTAACTTTTCTTCGGCGTCCATATACATTGAACGCAACTTATACATGGGAAAATATCGTTTTTTTAAGCCTACTCGTTGCTGTACAAAAATAACGGCTCCTGGTGAATCCAGTTTTATAGCAATAGCAGTAACAAGCAGAATAGGCAAAACAACGGGCATTGCCAGTAAGGTAACTATAAAATCAAAGATACGCTTAATCAGCAATTGAGTACTGTCCTGAGCAACAGATTCCAGCGTCAACAATGGTATTTGACCCATCACGGTTAATGATATTTTTGCCACATGGACATTGAAGACATCGGCCATAAATCGTAATTTTATCCCCTCTTCTTCACAGGCAATTACAATGGGTTCGGCATCTTCCAGCATTGAACGTGGGATTGCGATGATAACCTCATCAATAACATGCTTCTTCAGGCATTCATCAATATTGTCCAGTGCACCAATTACTTGTGCCCCTTTAATAGTCTGACCAATACGAGTTGGATCCGGATCAATGTAACCGACTATTTCGACTCCCCAGTCGGCTTGTTTTTCGAGTTCTTTGACTAAATCTTTTGCTCTTTCGCCAGTGCCGACAATCAAAACTTTTAAGGTATTTACTCCACTGGCAAGGGATCTGAAAAAATAGTTTTTTACAACTATGCGAAGACCCAGAAGAGCTACAAATTCACCACCTGCAAAATTAAAAATAACAACGCGGCTTATATATTGAATATTAAAGAAAAAAAGAAGCGACAGAAGGATACCTATTGCAAGAGCCACGCCCCTGAAAACAGACCAGGCATACTTTGTAATGCTTGTATATTTAGGAAGCGCATAAGCCCCAAAATAAGACAAAAAGGAAACGACAAGAACCAGCAAAAGAGGAAGAAGAAAAAGGTGGGTAAAGAAATTGATATCACCATCCGGACGAAGAATTTCCCTGACCTCAAAAGAGAGTACAAAGACCACAATAGAAAGAAGAACATCCATAAAAAAGACTGTTCTATCAAGTTCCATTGAACGATCGTCGTACACTATTTACACTCTCCTTACTTTGTACATTTTTTCAATTGGCCTCTTGCAGGATTTCATCAACACGCACACCACAAAATCCTGCAATTACTTATTTTTTTTCAGTGACGAACAATTTTATTCACTGAGTAATCTCTTTCTTCGCTCTTTAAGCATGCGCTTAATGTATGGTAAAAAATCCTCTGCCGTATTTACATTCTTCACTGCAAGCTCGGCATACTGTAGTGAACTCTCTTTAAGACGCTGTCCATATTTTAGAATTTGTGACAATAATGGTTGCCCAACACGATGCAAACCGACAAGATCAATATCCACCCCAGTGCAGTTCTGTAATTTCTCCAGATAATACATCTTTTGTGCTGCACTCATCGGCCCTTTTAATTGTATCGCCAAATCCATATCGCTCTGACTGTTGTAGGTGTCAGTTGCGTATGAACCAAACAAAAGTGCCTGTTGAATGTTGGAATCTTTTTTTAGAAACTCCTTAACCCGCTCAACGGAGCTTTTGTTATTTTCGGCCAAGCCCATAATAGGTAAAGCCGGCATCTTTGATCTGTTTAGGAGAATAAACATTTCGCAAATCGACGAAGATGGAACCTTTCATATTTGCTTTTAACTCAGCTAAATCCAGAGCACGGTACTGGTTCCATTCGGTAAACAGAACAACCACATCAGCGCCTTCACATGCTTCATACGCATTTTCAACATATGTAAAATCAGGGTACATTTCCTTTGCTTCTTTCATTGCCTGTGGGTCGTGTGCTCGAATTTTTGCTCCCTTTTCAGCAAGTGGTGGTAAAATAGAAAGTGGAGGAGATTCGCGTAAATCATCTGTTTCCGGCTTAAAAGCAAGACCAAGAGCTGCAATGGTTTTTCCGGATTCATCGCCACCCAGCGCATCTCTGATTTTCTTTACCATATGCGCTTTCTGGGCTGCATTAATTTCAACTGCAGCTTCAACAGAACGAGCAGTAACACCATGTTCCTGGGCAATTCGTAACAGAGCAAGAGTATCCTTAGGAAAACAGGACCCGCCATAACCAGGGCCGGGATGAAGAAATTTACTCCCAATCCTGCCATCAAGACCAACACCTTTTGCAAGATCAACAACGTCTGCCCCAACCTCTTCACACAAAGCGGACATCTCATTAATAAATGAAATTTTCATAGCAAGAAATGCATTGGCCGCATATTTTATAAGCTCTGCGGATTCAGGCCCTGTAAAAACAAATGGTGTGGAAAGCAGAAAAAGAGGATCATAGACCTCTTTCATAACTTCACGGGCTTTCTCAGAATCTGTTCCGACAACAACTCTGTCAGGTCTCATAAAATCGCTGATAGCGGCGCCTTCCCGTAAGAATTCAGGGTTAGAAGCCACATCAAAAGAAGCATTTGGGTTCTCTTCACGAATAATACGCTGCACCTGTCTGGCAGTTCCTACCGGCACAGTACTTTTATCCACAACCACTGTATAGCCTGCAAGGTGCTTTGCAATATCCTTTGCAGCTGCATAAATATAGGTCAAATCTGCATAGCCGTCTCCCCGCCGGGAAGATGGTGTACCAACAGCCACAAAAACAGCCTGTGCCTCGGGAACACAATCAGCCATATCTGATGAAAACTGTAAGCGCCCGTCTTTAACACCTTTGGCAACAAGGACATCAAGACCCGGTTCATAGATTGGTATTTCACCATTCTTAAGCCGGTCAATCTTTGCAAGATCCAAATCCATACAGGTCACACGATGACCAAATTCGGCAAGACATGCTCCTGTAACAAGGCCTACATAGCCTGTTCCTATCATTGTTATATTCATTTACAAAACCATTTTAAGCGTTAAAATTTCAGATTAAAAACTTACAATTACTCTATACCACAGATAGTATATAAATCAGCAAAATCCCTGAGGGTTTCCAGATTGCCAACGCCAGGTATCTTCACACATTTCTTCAAGACCTCGCGTTGCTTTCCAGCCAAGTTCCTTTGCAGCAAGGGCTGGATTTGCAAAACATTGTGCAATATCCCCCTGCCTGCGTTCAACAATTGTATAAGCCACCTCTTTGCCACTTGCTTTCTCAAAGGCCTTCACCATATCAAGCACACTATATCCATTTCCGGTTCCAAGATTGTAGGTTACTACTCCGGGGCTTGAAGAGAGCTTAGCGAGTGCTTTTAAATGCCCGAGTGCCAGGTCAACAACATGAATATAATCACGCACCCCGGTTCCATCGGGAGTCGAATAATCATCGCCAAAGACTGAAAGTTGCTGCAACTTACCAACCGCAACCTGTGAGATATATGGCATAAGGTTATTTGGTATTCCGTTTGGATCCTCTCCGATTCTGCCGCTTTTATGGGCACCAACCGGATTAAAATAACGGAGCAGCACCACATTCCATTCAGGGTCAGCCACGTTCAAATCAGAAAGCATCTCTTCCACCATCAGCTTAGTGCGGCCATATGGATTGGTGCATGACAGAGGAAAGTTTTCTAGAATAGGAACGGTTGCAGGATCGCCATACACTGTGGCAGAAGAACTAAACACAATATTCTTCACCCCATGCTTTGCCATAACACGAGTAAGATTTAGAGTACCTATAATATTATTGTCATAATATCGTTGCGGCTGTTCAACGGATTCTCCAACAGCCTTTAACCCGGCAAAATGAATCACCGATTCGATATCAGGACAGGAATTAAAGACTTCTTCAACTGCAGCAGGATCAAGCAGATCAGCCTCAAAAAACTTGACCTTTTTGCCGGTTAATTTCTCTACCCTGCGTAACCCTTCCAGATTGGAATTCGACAAATTATCGAGAACAATAACGTCATCTCCAGCATCCAGCAACTCAAGGCAGGTATGGCTTCCTATATATCCGGCACCACCGGTTACAAGAACATTCATCTATTCGGTATCCTATGATTTCCTGAAATAAAACAAAAGCATATAATAAGGTGATATCTTTATGACTCATCACCGCATAAACAACTCTATAAATACCTTATAATATAGATAATTGAAGAGCAATACTTATTTATCCTGTTTGAAAAAACTAGTATTTTCACCTACATTTCGTAACTCAGTTTGTCATACCTGTTTTTTGATCACCATCAAGGCACAGCTAAACTATATTTGATATAGGAGCTTGCGAGCGAATAAACATATTGCTAAACGTGGAAAATCGCTCACAGGGATGAGCTCCTACAGTTCCCTTTTGCAGTTACCTGAGCTTCAGTGGTAATCAGGTGCCTTTTTTTCACGATTTTCCGAAAATTACCATGGACAAGCAAAGGACGAATAATATGCCATGGTAAATAATGAGTAAAAGTGATATGTTGACGACAAATGTCTCTAATTTAACCCTATTTTCCCAGGTGGTTCTCATGGTTCAGGCTCTTCGGACGGTAAGATATCAGGTAGCTCTCTCTCCCCTACTCTTTTTCTTTCTTTTCTCCCTTTTTCTTTCCTCTTCGACTGCAAAGACAAATGATATTATTATTGATAACGGCGATCTTCTCTACGTAATCATACCAAAAGAAGTAACCAGTGAATTCAGCCCAACAGAGAAAAACTACTTTAAAGAAAAGGTGGAAGTTGATCGGCACGGATATATTTTTCTGCCAAGCCAGGGAAATATCAAGATATCAGGTCATACCACACAGCAGATAAGTGAAATGCTTACCCGCAACCTGCCCAAATACCTCTCTAAAAGTGATCGGGCATCCGTCAATCTCATAGAAAAAAGACATTATATCCAGATCCTTGGACATGTTGCAGCTCCTGGTTGGTATAACATACCAGAATCAGCAAATATTCAGATGATTCTTAGTCAGGCAGGGGGGGGGGCTCTTGAGAATACGGATCTTTCAAAAGTAAGCATCTCCAGAATGGATAACGGCAAGCCTCAAAAAATACAGGCAGATATTCACCAATACCTGTTAAAAGGGGATCCCCGCATCTTACCTCCACTCCATGAAAACGATACCGTTTTTGTACCACTGGCATTGGCAACAGATGATATTAACGCGAATCAAGCGGATGCGATTAATTCTAAAATTCGAATTTTTGGCGCCGTGCACAATCCCGGCACTTACCCGGTTCCCAAAGAAAAGAACATCAATCTGCTTGATCTTCTGATCATGGCCAATGGGGAGACTGTCGATGCAGACCTCTCCAATATTAATATTATGCGGGCAGATGGCAATAAGGAATCATTCAATATGGAAGTCCTTATCCGAACTGGTGGCTCCGGGAGTAGTAAATCCTTCCCCACTATCCAGGGTGGGGATATTGTTCACATTCCACGACTCCAATCAGTTTATATTAAAGACCCGCAAACAGTCACCATATCTGGCCCCGGCAGCAATAGTAAAGGATTGCGTCCTTTTGTCGAGCCAATGACTCCCTTCGAAGCCATCTCACAAGCTGGTGGGGTTTCTGATTTTGCAGATACAAATGATATCATTATCATTCGCAGGGTGGATGGGAAGCAGCAAAATCTTCCCTATAATTACGACAAAGCCTTAAAAGGTGAGGAACCAGACGTGGATTTTCAATTGGAATCTGGGGATATAATCTTTATACCTTGATAGCAACGTTTGGAAACGACTGTCTTTCAAACACTACAATCGTAACACGACCCAACACTTCCGGCTAAGATCAGCTTTTGCTGATGCTGATACTTTTCGCCCGCAGGGGCAGGCTCCTACAAGTGAATCTTTCTGTTACCTGAGTTTTAGTCGTAATCAGGTTAAGTTATGCAATCCCCAAACCGGACGGAACTAAAAGGGATTACTGCTCAAGTTCCTTGATCAATTTTTCAACCTGCTGCTGATCCGCAACCGACAGTTCCATCGATTGAGCAGTCTCAAACGCCTTCTTTGCTGCCTCGCGATCTTCTTTCTTAAGATAGACAGCCCCAAGGTGGATATAAGCAGGTCCATATTTGTCGTTCTTATCAATCGATTGCTCAACATACTGCTTTGCCATAAGAAGAGAGCCCTGATAATAATATACCCATCCCAGAGCATCTGCAGCAACCGGATTCGAAGGTTGGGCATCGTAGGCCTTCTGGGCAAGCTCCAAAGCCTTTGTGATATCCTTATTCTGCTCAGCGTAAAGCATAGCAAGATTTGCGGCAGCATCACTGCTGAAACCTTCAGCATCAAGAATCTCTTCAAAAAGAACTATCGCCTGCGCAGCATCACCACTCTCTTTTGCAGTAACTGCTGTCGCAAATTTTTCTTTTGCTCCTGCTAACTGAGCAAGCGCCTTATTTGCTTTTTCAAGTTCACTCCCGCGAATACCTTTCTCAATAGCACTTGTTAACAGTGTTTCAGCTTCTACAATCGCATTCTGACCAAAACGCAGCATTCCCATATGATACACAATTGTAGGGTTATTCGGTTTGGCATCAATTGCCAGCTGCAAATATGGCTCCGCCTGTGAATAACTCTGTTTCATCACATAGATCCAGCCAAGAGTGTCAGCCACATCAGGGTTATCGGGAAGTTTCTTCGATACTAAGTTTGCAAGCTCAAGGGCACGATCCAGGTCTCCCCCTTCCTCAGTATACAAAAAGGCAAGGTTATTCATGGCCGGCATAAAATCATCTTTCTGCTGCAGCACTTGCTCATAACTGTCGATGGCTTTTGGGTAATCACCGATCTTCAGGTAATAATCAGCAAGTTTCATCATAATGCCTATATTTTTAGGAACCAGCTGAATTGCTTTTTGATAATACTCAACTGCCTTCTCACCATCTTTCTTTGCCAGATACAACTCAGCCAGCATTACAATCGGTGCAACTTCTTTCCCCTTTTCAGCCTCCGGCAAAAGAACATTCTCTGCAAGATCAAGATATCCTTGAGAGATATAAACTTTAGCCTTTACTATTATTGCCGGTCCATTTCCAGGATACTTTGCCAGAAATGCATCAACAAGCTGCATGGCATTCTCATACTTCTTTTGCAGCATGCTAATGGCAACGATTCTGTTTAAAATTTGAACACTATCCAGCTTTTCTTCCTGGAGTTTTTTATACAGAGGCAAAGCTTTATCAAATTCTTTGGTAAAGAAATAAATCTCAGCTAAACGAAAACGATGCCAGGCAGTTTCCGGATCTTTTTCAACAAGTAACTGCGCATCTGCAAGGGCCTGCTCAGGTTTCCCCATCTTAAGAAGTAGTGATATCCCGAGTGCTCTTGCTCGTACATCATCATCCTGCTTTTCAATCGCTTTATCTAATTCTTCAAGGCTTGCCTGAAAATCACCTTTCTTGGCATATAACTCAGCAAGTGCCATTCTGGCCTTGGTAAGATTTGGATTTTTTTTCAGCGCTTCACTAATTTCTGTTATGGAAATATCCTGAGATTCTTCCATAAAGGTCAGTCTATACAAAAACTGATTTTCAGCAGCATTTGGTGCAAGTTCCTTCGCCTTGGAAAATTGTTCCCGTGCCTCGACAACATCCTTTTCCTTCATCATCATAAGGCCTTTCAGAAAATGGCCACGAGCATCGCCGCTGTCTTCTTTTAAGAGCGCATCCACCGAACTTCTTGCCTGATCAAACTCGCCCTGTGCCAGAAACAATTCAACAACCTTTGATTTCAATCCCTTTTTACTGTCATCTTCTGCAATGATAATTTCAAGGATTTCCTGTGCCTCTTTGTAATTCTTAAGAAACGAATGGTAATCGACCAGAATCATCTGGTTAACCTGGCGTGTCATATCGGTGGAAGATTCAACAGCTTTCTTGAAATATTTCAAGGCATTCACACTATCACCCTGACGATGCAGAATCATCGCATGCATTCTATACAGTGCAGAATCCTTCACACCAGCCTTTTCAGCTTCAAGTAGCATCACCTTTGCAGGTTCGGGCTGATTCTTTTTTAATGATAACTGGGCAAGCAGAAAATAGGCTTTTGGATTTTCGGGATTTTTTGTTTTGAGTGCTTCCAGGGTTAACAGGGCAAGATCATAACGTTCCAGCTGTTGATACATCTGGGCCAAAGATATCTGTACCTCGATCTCATCAGGATTCTTTATTGCCAACGCTTCAAGCATGGCACGCCCTTCCTGAACATCACCCTTTGCAACCAGCATTTTAGCAAGATTTACCCGGGCCGGAAGGCTATCAGGATATTTTTCACCGGCACTTCTCAGGATTGCAACAGCCTCATCAAGTTTTTTCAAATACGCCAGTGCATTACCAAGAATCAGATAGACTTCTTCATCGTCTCCATTAATCTCAAGATATTGTTCAGATATTTTTACGACCTGCTCGAGCGCACGATTTTCGACAAGAAGAAAAATCAACTCCTTGCGCGCCTCTGCCATCTGAGGATCCTGCTGAACAGCTTGACTCAATTGAGCATAGGCAAGCTTGCCATTACCTTTTTTATGATAAATCTGGCCGAGTTTAAAATGGGCCAGAGGCATTTTCGGTTCCTTCTGCAATGCCTTTTTAAACCAGATAATTGCTTCATCGGGTTTTTCAGCGTCCATGGCGACAACACCCTGTTTATAGAGCTCTGTCGCATCCTCTCCGGAGCAACCACCAAGCATAAAAACTAACGCTGCAACCATCAACAAACGAAAAAACGATTGTTTTCCACAAAGCATTCGACTCACCTTTCCTGTAAGATCCCAAAGAAGCTAAAAAATCATAACATTATCTTTTTATTCATTATTATGAAATATCAAAAAAGGGGCAAAAAGGCAAATAATAACTATTCAGTAATACTTCCAATTCCGCGACCTCAAGAACTATTTTTCCGGCAAACAGTGCGATACTATTGCACTTCTGCCTCTTTTTGCATTGCCAGTGTTTTCTTAATCCAACCACAGCGAATATTATACTGATGTCCGCCATCTTCCCATTTTTCACAGGTCTCTTCCGTGGTTTTCTTCGGGTACGGCTTAATACTCTTGTCAACGCGGCATACTCCAGAGTAAGGATCTTCCAATCTGTATCTGCGGCAGCTGAGGCATATTTTCTTTTGTAAATAAATCATTTTATTAATTTCCCTGAATTCTACTATTTTCGTTTCTTTATATTTACGAGATACTATTCAATGTTAAACAATTGGAGACAGTCAAACGGCTTATCCGGCTTCAAATAACTCTCAGCAGAGTACATATCTACAATAACCGGGGAAAAACCATACTTCTCCAAAGAACTAGCAAATACATTTCTTGAATCATTCAGAATTTCCACATCAGTATACTCATGGCAATTATAGACAATCCCCTTTACTTCTACCCCTCTTCCCCTTGCAAGTTCCAAAGCTGAAAGCGTATGATTGATAGAACCCAATCTCGAACTTGATACCAGGATAAGAGGATAACCCTGTATCTGAAGATAATCGAGGAAAGTGCTGCTTCTGGTAAGCG
The DNA here is from genome assembly GCA_964621915.1 of uncultured Desulfocapsa sp. Classification (GTDB taxonomy): domain Bacteria; phylum Desulfobacterota; class Desulfobulbia; order Desulfobulbales; family Desulfocapsaceae; genus Desulfocapsa. The sequence goes on from CAZUPS010000020.1 coordinate 31,090, forward strand.
GAACCATCAGTCCACCAACTCCCTCCAGTAGCACATGATCAAATTCAGCTACCAAACTTTTTGTTGCCTGTGTAATTGTCTCAGTATCAATTTGTGTTTGAGCAAGCTCCGCAGCAAGGTGCGGTGAACAGGGTTTGGGAAACACGTAGGGGCAGGTGGTTCCCTTTTTATCTGCTGGGTACAGTCCAGTACCCATCAACTTTCTATGCTCCTGAATATCCTCAGCAATACCAGTGCAACCGGTCTGGGCGACTTTCTGGGTTACCACGGAATAACCAGCTGTCAAAAGCGTTCTGCCAAGAAGCCCAGTGGCCACAGTCTTTCCAATATTAGTATCAATTCCAGCTATGCAGGTGACCGTCCCCATCATCGTCTCCTTGCCACATAACAGGATGCGGCATAACTGACCGGTATTCCCTGTTTAGTGCCGAACTCTTCAATATAACGCTTCTTAAATACTTGAAGACTCTCTTTATTCCATTGATACTCACTCACTCCACCAACTCCGGTTGCACGAATATGGCGTAAGATCTCCCGAACTGAAGGAAAGAAAAGTCGATCTTTAAAAGTCGAAAATGATTCCACAATAAAATCCTGTTCCAGCAAGGACAAAACATCCTGATCACTATGATAGTGCAAACTCACCGATGTCAGATTCGAAAATTCCTGCAATGTTCCAGGTCCAAAGATTGAAAAAGCCAGATAGGATCCAGGTTTTAATGATTCCCCCAGTTGAGTAATAAAAGCAGGAAGATCACTAAGCCATTGAAAAGTTGCTCCGGAGAGAACCAGAGATAAGTCCGATGGCAAAACTTTGGATTCGATATCTCCAAATAGCGGAGTTATCTGTATTTCATGATGTCTTTGAAGACGATTCAGCACCACATCTTCAAATTCTGCAACCAGGTCATTAAGATAAAGAGTACAAACTCGTCTCTTTGCACAAAGCATCTCACTAAGACTTCCTGTGCAGCATCCAATCTCAAGAACACGCTTGAACGCTGTATCCGGTACATTTTGGAGCGCCTCCAGCAGAAGACGAGCAAGTTTGTACTGTACCACGGCTGCCTCATCATAACTCCGAAGGCTACGACGAAAACATCGCCCAATCCGCTCTTTATCTAGATGAAAAACCATTACGCCCTCTTGACCCCTGGCAAAATGCTCATTTCATGCACCTCAAACTCTCAACAATTTCATCCCAACTACCATAAGAGTAAAACAGAAAGTGCGCTCCATCGACCCTCTTAACCATATTTTCAGGCCAGTAATTGAGTTGATTTTTCGTTGGCATAATAAAGTCTTGCTCTGAGATAATCGCACAATCGTAGATAGACTGTTCCTTTGATCCCTGTTTTGCACTTGCAAGTATTGCTGCAAGTTCGACCCTCTGACTCTCGATATTGCGTTGAGGCTGATTACTCAAAAAACTCCGATACAACTCACGGTCCCTGCACATTCGATAATAGAATTTTAACAGCTGTTTATTATCGAGACTCTCAAGCGTTCCCCGAATAACGGCCCTGGGAATACCCGACCGATCATCTATTGGCGAAAGGGTTCCATTGATAGCAATGGATAGTGTAATGACATCTGACAAATGGTGGAAGAGCTGTTGTCCTGCCCAGACACCCATGGACCATGAGAGAAGAACAATTTCCTTATACCCTGCGAACAGACTGGCAAAATCATACTCAGAACAGAGATCGCTGTATTCGTAGAACATAAGAACATTCCACGTCTTGCTATCAATAGGAAGAAAAGGATGTTCATCCATTCCCCAGCCAGCACAGAAAACTAGCAACCGATCGCTGCTTTTTTTCTGCAACCATTTACTCTTCACTACATTCACCAGCTGCCATTTCAGCTATTTGTTTCGGGAGTTTTTCCAGATCTTCCCATTGCATACTGGCACATATGGATAGACGAAAGCGGGCGGTTCCAACAGGGACGGTGGGAGGACGAACGGGCAGTATCAAAAAGCCCAGTTGCCTCATTTTTTTGGCCCGTTCAAGTGCTGCGCTATCAGAACCAATTAGCACGGGAACGATATTAGTACTGCCTCCTGTTGCAATCCCTTGATCAACAAGGCCTATACGTAATCTGGTGGAAATTTCCTGCAGATGCCTACGCTCGGTTTTCATTTTCAATACATGCTGAAATACAAAGCGATTCCAACTAAGCGTCACCGGGGGCAGACCAGTTGTAAATATCAGAGACCTGCTGTGATTTATCAAAAAGCTTCGGATTTCCCGAGAACAGCAGACAAATGCTCCAATGGAGGCAAGGGCCTTGCCAAAGGTTCCAACCAGGAAATCAATCTCCTTCAGAACTCCTTTCTCTTCAGCCTTACCAAGACCTTTGTCGCCATAGACACCAATTCCGTGGGCTTCATCAAGATACAGTCTTACATTGAATTCATGCTTCAACTCTATCAAACGGGGAAGATCCGCCTCGTCGCCATCCATACTAAAAACCGATTCGGAGACAATCACCACCTCCTCATACCGGCCTCTGTATTGTATAAGAAGTTTGCGTAACTGATCATAGTCAGCATGACGAAACCGCTTATGATCAGCACGGCTCAGCTGCAATCCATCATGAATGGAGGCATGATTGAGCTTATCGGAAAGAATTAAATCACCCTTGCCAAACAGGGCCGGTAAAATACCAATATTGGCATGATATCCGGAATTAAAGAGCAGTACCGCCTCACTTCCATACGCGTTTGCAAGCTCCTGTTCAAGGTGATGGGCAGTGAATGAATCTCCAGTGAGTAATCTCGACGATGCAGCAGCAAAAGAAAAGTTTTCACTTTCTCCCCCCTCCATCTGCTGATAAAAATCTTGCCAGAGTCCCTTATCCTGCCCAAGCCCCAGATAATCATTAGAACTCAGGTTTAAAAGAGTTTGATCGTTACAACGCACCAGCCCCGTACCACTTCTTGGGTAGGGATTCAGCTCACGCAAACGCCCTTTTGCCTCAAGTTCCTGAAGCTTCTTTCCGTACCTGGATATCACCTGGCCTGTTCCTCTTCAAGGACTTCACATATGGTTCTCGTCAGTATGGCAAGATCGTCTCCGGTCATACAGTAGGGCGGCATCACATAGACCAGTCGCCCAAAGGGGCGTACCCACACCCCTTTTTCCACAAAGGCTGCCTGGATATGCTCCATATCGACCGGTTGTTTCATCTCAACAACGCCAATCCCGCCAAGAACACGTACATCTGCGACACTTTCAAGCTCAGCACAGGGAGATAGCCCGCTGGATAAGCCCTTTTCAAGAGCAGCCACATTTTCCTGCCACGTTGATTTAAGCAGCAGATTCACAGAGGCATTTGCCACGGCGCAGGCAAGGGGATTTGCCATAAACGTCGGGCCATGCATAAAGACTCCGGGATCACCTTTCGATATCGTCTCTCCAACTTTCCTGGTGGCCAAAACTGCAGCAAGAGTCATATAGCCACCGGTGAGTGCTTTACCAAGACAGAGAAGATCCGGAGCAATCCCCGCATGCTCACAGGCAAAGAGTTTTCCGCTACGTCCAAAGCCAGTAGCTATCTCATCTGCAATAAGTAAAACATCATAGCGATCACACAGCTCTCGTACCCTGCGAAGATATTCGGGGTGGTAAAAACGCATGCCACCAGCTCCCTGAACAATGGGTTCAAGAATTACCGCGCAGAGCGATCCATGATATCCGGTAATACATTGCTCAAATGATTGTATATCCTGCTCATCCCAACTTGCGTGGAAAGAACATTCCGGTCTGTCAGCAAAGACATATTCCGGCAACACACCTTTAAATATACCATGCATTCCATTTTCAGGATCACAGACCGACATACAGTGAAAGACATCACCATGGTATCCGGAGCGAATGGTAAGAAACCGTTTCTTGGCTGACTTTCCCGCAGCATGAAAATATTGGATTGCCATCTTCATGGCCACTTCCACGGCAACCGATCCCGAATCTGCAAAGAAGACAAGATCCAGCGGATCAGGAGTAATCTCAATAAGGGTACGACTCAAATTCACAGCTGGTTCGTGGGTCAATCCACCAAACATTACATGTGAGAGTTTCCCGGCCTGTTCCTGCACTGTAGTGGTAAGAACTGGATGATTATAGCCATGAATCATAGACCACCAGGAAGCCATGCCGTCTATCAATTCACGACCATCACGCAATCGAATACGGACTCCCGACGCAGATTCAACGGCATACAGAGGAAGAGGACTGCTTATGGAAGAGTAGGGATGCCAGATATGCTGCCGGTCATAGGCAAGAAGGTCTTCAGTTGTCATTGCCTGCTTCCAGGCAGATCATAACCAAGTCGTGAAAACTCAAGCAAATCCTTGGTAACTCCGCCACCAGCGGTGGTCAAATAATCACCAACAATCGCTCCATTTGCTCCAGCTTCAAACAGTCGATACTGATCTTGACCAAAACGGCCTCGTCCCCCAGCAATACGAATTACCGCACGGGGATTGATAAAGCGAAAGAGAGCAACACAGCGCAGTACCTCGTCAAGAGCTATTGGTTCAACACCTTCAAGAGGAGTGGACTTAATCGGACTCAGAATATTGATTGGGATAGATAGAACGCCAAGATCGCGTAGTTCAAAGGCGAGCTGCAATCGATTCTTTTCGGACTCACCCATTCCAATAATACCACCGGAACAGAGATCCATTCCAGCGGCCTGGGCGATTTTTAATGTGGCGACCTTCTCTTCCCAGGTGTGAGTGCTGCAGATAGAAGGAAAGAAGTCTTTACACGCCTCAAGATTACAATGATAACGACGAACTCCGAAAGATACCAGTTGCTGCGCCGTTTCTCTGCTCAGAAAACCCATGGAAGCACAAAAAAGAAGCTCTGTCTTCTCTGCCATTACAGAGTACAGCTCTCCCATCCCTTCCATTTGGGCGACAGTTAAACTTCGCCCGGCAGTAACCAGAGACAAACGTTCCACCCCGTAGGCATCATTTTCCACGGCCTGATCAAGAGCTGTTTCAGGTGCTATCTGCGGGTAGGTTTCAATAGTGGTATTATGATGAACGGATTGGGCACAGTAGCGGCAATCTTCGGAACACTTTCCCGAACGGGCATTTATAATGGAGCAGAGATCAAAACGATCTCCGTGGATTTCACGGCACAGCCTTGCTGCCGCCTCACATAACTGTGGAAGGCTACTCTTTCGGGCAAGTTCCATTGCCTGATCAAAATCAAGTTCACCGCCTTCCTTTATGATTCTTTCACAGTGTTCTATCATTGTGCATCAAAACAGGGGATAATTACCCATACAAAATGGGATCAAGCGAGTTTTTCCATACATTTGGCAAGTCCTTCCGGAGTATCAAACTGGAGCGCCTGATACGTATATCCCTTGGGGGCAATCTTTCGCATCATTCCCTTCAGTACAGTTTTAGGACCAACTTCGATAAAGGTATCTACTCCCTCTTCTATCATGGAACTGATAATTTCAAACCAGCGCACACGAGATGCAATCTGGCTTGCCATCATTTTTCGAATGCCAGTGGTGTCCTGCTCGGTGGCAGCTGAAACATTAAAGTAGACAGGAGTTTTTGGAGAATTAAACTCAACACCATCCATAAACGTTGTAAAATCAGGAACGGCATCTGCAACTAAGGGGCTGTGGTTGGCGACACTTACGGCAAGAGGAATTACTCTGGCACCACTTTCCGTGGCCACTTCAGATACGGCATCGAGCCCTGCGACAGAACCGGAAATCACAATCTGTAACTCAGTATTATGGTTTGCGGCAGTAACCACTCCAGCATCACTGCAACCAGCAATAATGTGTTCTATCTCCTGGATCGTTTTGCCAAGAACGGCGCGCATTCCACCGGGATTTTTCTGCCCCTCACGTTCCATAAGAGCACCACGTTTGGTAACCAGACGAATAGTATCTTCAACGGAAAGAACACCAGCTGCACAAAGGGCAGAATACTCACCGAGACTATGTCCTGCAAAACAGGCAGCAGAGAGTTTATTGCCCCAAGCCTTTTTCAATCCTTGATAGCAGATCAGGTTGGTCACAGTGATGGCTGGTTGTAAATGGACGGCACGGGTAAGTTCTTCCATGGGACCGTGCTCAGATAATTTTTCCAACGGAAAATCACAGACGGAAGCGGCAAGATCCATAATGGCTGCACAATCCTTATCTGACTCAATAAACTCACGTCCCATACCTAAAAACTGTGATCCCTGACCGGGAAAAAGTACTGCAATTTTCATCGTAATCCTTAAATCCTATACCTGTATTTGTTTCTTCTGTTTTTCTTCCAGAATGTTTGCCAGCAGAAAAAGAGCCACACCCACGCATATTGCTGAATCGGCCACATTAAATGCAGGCCAGTGATAGCCTGCCACATAAAAATCAAGAAAATCAACCACTGCGCCCAGACGAACCCGATCAATCACATTGCCAATGGCCCCACCTGCAATCAACGCAAGAGCAGGCCCATAAAAACGATGATCGTTTCGCATTCGAAACCAGGCAATAACAACAAAAACCAGCGCAACAGAGGCAAGGATCAGAAAAAAATAGTGACGCCAGGCCGCATCTACCCCTGCCAGAAAACCAAAAGCGGCGCCCTTATTGGTCAGATAGGTGAGGTTGAAAAAAGCTGGGATAACTTCCAGCGATTCATACAGCTGAAAACTTTTAACAATCCAGATTTTTGTCAGCTGATCCAGTACCACCACCACCAGCACAAGAGAGAGTGAAAAGAGCATTTTCCGCTACTCCTTACTATCCATGGCAAGCACAACGTTCAAACAGCGTTCACAAAGCTGTGGATGATCGGAATTGCTGCCAACAAAGGGATCACGTGTCCAGCAACGTTCGCATTTTTCACCACTTGCAGCGCGAACCGCAACGGCAAGCTCAGGAATTTCCTCACTAACAAGAAAGTCCAGATCACTAACATCACTTCTATCTTCACAACGGGTAAGCACCGAGATAATACAAACATCTCTCACCTGCTCCCACTCCTGCTCAATAAATGTTGCCCAGTCTCCACTAACGTCAATCAACACCTCGGCTTCAAGAGGATGCCCGATAAGCTTCTCACGACGTGCCGCTTCAAGGGATTTGGTTATTGCAGAACGAACCTGGATCAATTTACTCCAGCGTTCTTCCTGAACAGCGTCTCGCCTCTCAGGTGCAGCAGCAGGAAATTCTGTAAAAAAGATGCTTTCCTTCAGTGGCGCCTTATCATCAAGTCCCTTAAAATGCTCCCAGGCCTCGGTTGTGGTAAAGGTAAGCACCGGACTCATCAACTGCAGCAATCCTCCAAGAATCTCATACAGGACTGTCTGGGCAGAACGACGCAGATGCGAATCAGTTCCCGAGCAATACAGTCTGTCTTTTAAGATATCAAGATAGAACGAACTCATGGTGGTACCGCAGAAATAGTTCAATGCCTGATGAATGGGATGAAATTCATACTTCTCATAGGCCGTGGTCACTTTTTCCCGCAGTTCCTCAAAACGACCCAGTGCCCAGCGATCTATCTCTTCCATCTTATCAAATGGAACAGCATCACTGGATGGATCAAAATCAGTTACATTACCAAGCATATAACGAATGGTATTACGAATTTTACGATAACTGTCTGCAACCTGTTTAAGAATTTCATCGGAGACCTTCACATCGTCACGATAATCTTCACTTGCAACCCAGAGACGCAGCACCTCTGCTCCAAACGTTTTAATAACTTCGCTCGGTGCAACTACATTTCCGATGGATTTCGACATCTTCTTACCCTTTCCATCGACAACATAGCCATGAGTCAAAACACCCTTAAAGGGGGCATGGCCACGGGTTCCAACGGAGGTAAGCAGAGAACTTTGAAACCAGCCACGATGTTGATCACTGCCTTCCAGATATAAATCAGCCGGTAAACGTAGCTCGGGCCGTGCCTCAACAACAGCAGCATGAGAAGATCCCGAATCAAACCAAACATCAAGAATATCTTCCTCTTTCTCGAACTCACTATCGCCACAAGACGCACAGGTATAACCATCTTCAAGAAAATCGGATAACTCATGGCTAAACCAGGCATCGGCTCCTTCTTTACGAAACAGCTCATCGATGCGTGCAACCAGTGCCTCACTCTTAACCACTTCGCCACAGGATTGACAGCTGACAACGGTTATGGGGACACCCCAGGTTCGCTGACGTGACAAACACCAGTCTGGACGATTTTCCACCATGGAGTGAATACGATTCATCCCCCAGGAAGGCGTCCATTCAACATTTTCAATCTCTTTTAATGCCTTTTTTTGAAGATCATTGATCTCCATGGAGATAAACCACTGGGGAGTTGCCCGATACATAACCGGCTTTTTGCAGCGCCAGCAGTGTGGATAACTGTGCCTTATTGCATCTTCATGCAGCAGAACACCACTTGCAGCCATATCTGCATTAATAACTTTATTGACTGCCGGAACCTGTTGACCAGCATACTTGCCGGCCTCGTCGGTATAGCGTCCTTCACTGTCAACCGGAGATAAAACTTCAAGATCGTAGCGAAGCCCGGTGAGATAATCGTCGGCACCGTGCCCTGGTGCAGTATGAACACATCCGGTACCAGCTTCAAGAGTTACGTAATTAGCGAGCACCATCAAAGAGTCACGATCCATAAAAGGGTGGCGACATTTTCGTTTTTCAAGACCTTTAGCAGAAAATGTGGCAGCAATTGAATAGTCGCTGATCTCCATTTCTGCCATCACGCCCTCCACCATCTCCTTGGCAAGGATCAGGATTTCATCCCCTGTTTTTACAGCGGCGTATTCAAAATCAGGATGAAAAGCCACGGCAAGGTTCGCTGGTAGTGTCCAGGGGGTGGTTGTCCAGATAACCACAGAGACCTTATCTCCAGAAAGTGCCGGATCAACATCGGACCAGTCTTCGGCAACTGGAAATTTCACATAGATGGAAGGTGAAGTGTGGTCGTAATATTCAACCTCCGCTTCGGCAAGTGCAGTAGTACAAGTGGAACACCAGTACACCGGCTTTTTATTACGGATAACGGAGCCAGATAAAAGAAACTTATTAAATTGCTGGGCAATAGTTGCTTCGTAATCGTAATTCATTGTGAGATAGGGATCATCCCAGTCACCAAGGACTCCAAGACGTTTAAACTCAGCCTTCTGAGTTTTTATCCATTTCCCGGCATATTTACGACACGCTCCGCGCTTGGATATCTTGGGGATAGTGTTTTTCTTCTCACCAAGTTCCTGATCCACATTATGTTCAATAGGCAAACCGTGGCAATCCCAGCCTGGAATATAGGGTGCCTGAAAACCTGCCATCCGCCTGGATTTAAGAATAATATCCTTTAAAATCTTATTAAAAGCAGTGCCTAGATGAATATGACCATTGGCATACGGAGGGCCGTCATGGAGTACATACAAAGGTTTTCCCTCTGCATGATTTTGCAGCATTCCGTATAAATCTTCTTTTTCCCAGCGCTTAAGGTACATAGGCTCTTTCTGATTCAGATTTGCCTTCATCTTAAACTTGGTCTGCGGCAGATTCAGGGTATCCCTGTAATCCATAACTCTCTCCTTCATACGCGATTTGCGGAATTTTCGGTGTCAAAAATAGATGTCTAATTATTAAGTCAAACCCATAAAAATACCAACTGAGAGTGAAGATGCAAGGAAAATTGGCAAAAACCACTGAAACCAGCTTTAAATTTGACATACGGCCAAGCCTTAACTAGAGTAGGAAGGTTATATATTTACTTATAATAATTTCACTTTAATAGATCATAGAGATGACCCATGACTAAAATTATTGCCATGGCAGGTAAGGGTGGGACAGGAAAAACCACTACCACGGCCCTGTTAACCAAATATTTGCTCCAGAAAAAAGAAACTCCTTTTTTACTTGTTGATGCAGATGCCAATGTCAATCTGAATGAACTGCTTGGTCTAGACGTCAATATAACACTTGGCCAGATTCGTAAAGAACTCAAAGGCGAGCTGCCACCCAATGTGACCCGTGACCAATTTATGGAGCTGAAAATACATCAGGCACTTATCGAAGAAACTGGATTTGACCTCCTCGTTATGGGCCAGCCAGACGGGCCGGGTTGTTATTGCGCAGCCAACCAGTACCTTGCCATGACCATGGACAAACTTGCAGAAAACTACAAGTATATCATCGTTGACAATGAAGCTGGAATGGAGCACCTGAGCCGCATGAATATGCGTTCCATTGACTATCTTCTCGTTACTTCAGATCCATCTGCCAGGGGAATACTTACCGCAAAACGTATCTCGGACATCACGGAACCACTCGGACTTGAAATCAAAAGTCAGTATCTTCTGGTGAACCGTGCACCGCAACCTGTCCCCCCTGCTCTGCTGGAAAAGATAGATGAAGCAGTCGCAGACTCCGGTATGGAACTTGGTGGAATTATACCTTCAAGTAACGCACTGATAGACCAGGAACTCAGCGGTGAATCATACCTGAATATTGCCGATGACGATGCCATCATAACCACTGTCAACGAGATGTTTGACAGAATTTTTTCATAATTCACCTCTTTTTACAAGCTGTGTCAAATCAAGAAACTATAGAAGAGACGGCCTCACGGGGAAACACCATGATCGAAATGATCAAGGTGAGTCGTACCTATGACCCGAATATAACAGCGCTCTCCGATATCTCTTTTTCCATTGAAACAGGTGAGATGTTTTTCCTGATTGGACGAAGTGGAGCCGGGAAAACTACCTTACTAAAGCTTATCTGCAATATGGAAATACCCAGTAATGGGCTTATTGAAGTGGCAGGATATAATATTAACACCCTCAGGGGCAAAGATCTTGCCCACCTGAGACAGAAAATTGGCGTTGCCTATCAGGATTTCAAACTCTTAAGTGACCGGACAGTTGCTGAGAATGTTGCCATTGCCATGGAAGTCTCCTATAAAAAACCTCGTGCTATCAGGCACCGGGTTAAGGATCTGCTCGAACAGTTACAACTAGCAGATAAGCATGACATTCTCACCGGTGAACTTTCCCGTGGCGAACAACAGCGTGTCGCCCTTGCCAGATCCGTTGCCAACTCACCTCGTCTTATTCTTGTCGATGAGCCCACCGGAAATTTAGATGCATCCACTACACAACGGGTTATGGACCTACTAACCCGTAGTAATAAAGCAGGGGCCACAATTGTTATTGCCACCCATGACGCTTCTATCTACCAGCAGAGCAACCACAGAATTATGGAACTGCGGGACGGAAAGATCCACTCCCTGACAAAGAGGAATCAGTAATGAACTTCTGGTTTGCGGTTTTCAGACAGGTTGGGCGTAACCTCAGGCAGACCTGGGCCTCCCAGTTTATGACCTTTCTGACCGTGAGTCTCTCCGTCTTAATATTTGCTTTTTTCTATCTTATTTACACCAATATGCTGGGTACCGGAGACCGGTTGAGCGATGACCTGCGCCTTATAGTGTATCTTGAAGATGAACCGGGCCCACAGATGCAGGAACAACTCCGTCGCAAAATCAAAAATTTCGACGATGTTGAAAAGATTACCTTTGTCTCAAAGGAAGAGGCCTACGATCGGTTTTCAAAAAAGCTTGGTAACGATTCCGATGTTCTGGCTGATATGCCAAAAGATTTCCTTCCAGCTTCCATTGAAGTTGTACCACTAAAAACTCTTCGGGGATACAATCAGATCAAGCTGTTTTCCGAATATCTGGCAAACCTGCCGGGTACAGAAAAGGTTCAATATGGTCAGGAATGGGTAGAAAGATTTTATTATTTTACCAGGCTCCTCACCATAGTGGTCCTGTTAAGTGGAACGCTACTGATCCTTACAGCCACTTTTATGGTTGCCTATACCATTCGGCTCACCATTCTCGGACGTCAGGATGAACTCGAGCTGTTAAAGCTTGTTGGAGCGACCAACAGTTACATACGAACCCCTTTTCTTATCGAAGGTATTCTACAGGGATTTATGGGGTCCATTATTGGACTTTTTGCGCTCTACGGTCTCTTTCAGTGGATCAGTGCCCATTTTGCAGGACCAGGGCTTTTAAATCTCTTTCATTTCAGCTTTTTTCCTCCCATTGTCATTGTCCTGATCATTTTAAGCTCCATCAGTCTCTGCAGTATCGGAAGTTATACATCAATACGGAAATTCTTAAGAATTTGATGCGTTGTTTAGATACTTCCCTCCAACAATCTCGATTTTTTTACCTGAAACATCTCACCGCACTATCGCTTTGCTTACTTGTCCTTATTTCACTGTTCCCCGGTTTCGGCAACGCAGAAACCGACCGTGCAGCAGAAAAACAGCGCATTGAACAGGGAATACAAAAATTCCGAATCAATATCAAAAAACTTCAGGATGGCATTACCGGACAACGGATTCAGATTGAATCTTCTCAGAAAAAGAAACGAAACCTGCTCGATGAACTGGCCCAGATAGACTCAAATTTATTTTCACAGCTCAAAAAAATTCATACTCTTCAGCGGCAGATGAACAATCAGGAAGATCTGATTCGTTTAAAAGAGACTGAACTCCAGACCTCACAATCTGCAAAAAAAACAGTCCAGCATCATCTCGAAAAACGAATCAAGGCATACTACAAAATGGGAGAAATAGGCATTGCAAACGTAGCCTTCTCCACCGAGAGTATGCCACACATGCTTAAATTCCGTGATTCTTTTACAAGCCTGATTGATTACGACAAAAACCTTATTAAAGTATATCGCAAATCCATAGCCGAACTGGAACAGACAAAAAACAGCCTGAACCTGGAAAAAGGTGTCCTTCACGACTTTATCAATATGGCAAAGGTTGAACAAGAGGCGACCAATGGTATCAGAGATGAAAAAGAAACCCTGCTCAATCAGATAGAAACTCAGCAGGAACTGCACCAACAGGCGGTAAAAGAAATGGAAAAGGTCGCCGATAACCTTTCAAACTCTTTGAATGCCTTAAAAAAAGAAGACGAACTTTTTGATCAGGGTTTCCTCCTCGACAAGGGAAAACATCCAGCGCCCCTTCAGGGTAAGATTCTCACACTCTTTGGCCAGGAACATCGAAACCGCTTGGGAATAAAAGGAAAAACTGCAGGAATTACCATTGCCACGGAGGGTATTAACCGGGTAAATGCAATTTTCGAGGGCAAGGTCCGCTATGCCTCCTACCTGCACGGCTATGGTAACACCATTATTATTGATCATGGCTATCACTATTTTTCCATACTCTCGCGCCTTGAGAAACTTCTGGTAACAAAAGATACCGTTGTTCAGCAAAATGAAATCATAGGCCTTACTGGGGATACGGCAACTCTCATGGAAGGCGGAATTTATCTGGAAATCAGACACGGCTCAACTCCACTTGACCCTCTGCAGTGGCTTGACAACAATGGTCTTGTTCTGCCATAATCAGAAAAACGCTCTATAATAAAAGTTTCCTAAACAACAGCTTACGGATATCACGTGAAAAGATCAGCAACCCTGTTTCTCCTCCTCCAGTTTTTTATCTGTTCAGCCACCTTTTCAGAGGCTGCAATTTCCCAAGACCAACGAGAAGCCACCTATCGTCAACTCGAGATTTTTGCAAATGTTCTCAGCATACTGCAGGAAAACTATATTGATGATATTAGTGCTGATGAAACAATCGAGGGTGCAATCAGTGGCATGCTCCTCTCCCTTGACCCTCACTCCTCCTACCTCACAGCTGATGATTTCGATGAGTTACAGGACGAGACACGGGGCAGTTTTTCAGGCATTGGAATAGAAGTAACCATTCGCGACGGACTCCTTACCATTATCTCACCTATTGAAGGAACACCCGCCGATAGTGCCGGCCTTAAAGCAAAGGATCTTATTGTAAAGATAGATGGGAACCCCACCAAAGACATGCCATCCATGGATGCAATCAAGCAACTGAGAGGGGCAAAGGGAAGTGAAGTCAGCATATCAATTTATCGTGATGGCTGGCAGGAACTCAAAGATTTTTCGATCGTCCGGGATATTATTTCCCTTCACAGCGTTAACGGAATGTTTCTGGAACCCGGTTTTGCCTACGTTCGTATTACAAATTTCCAGGGACAAAGCACCAAAGATGTCAAAGAACTCCTGACTGAACTGAACGAGAAGATGAGCATCAAAGGGCTGATTCTTGACCTTCGGAATAACCCAGGCGGGTTATTGGATCAGGCAATCTCAATTTCAGATATCTTCCTTGATCAGGGCCTTATCGTCTACACAAAAGGCAGAATCAAGGAACAGAATATGACCTTTCAGGCCCATGCCAACAATGGTAAAAATCATTACCCGCTGGTCATTCTGGTTAATGAAGGATCAGCCAGTGCCTCTGAAATTGTAGCAGGTGCTATTCAGGACCATAAGCGAGGAGTCATTGTAGGTACCCAGACATTTGGCAAAGGGTCTGTCCAGACAATTCTTCCCATGCCTGGAGGCTCTGGTCTTCGACTCACCACAGCACGTTACTACACCCCAAATGGCAGATCAATCCAGGCAACTGGGATTGTACCAGACGTTGAGGTTCCCTATATACCCTACGTGAAAGAAGAACTAAACGGACGAGTCCTGCCTGATTTTGTCAGAGAAGCTAGCTTAAAAAATCATATTTTAAATAATGACCAATCAAATCAGGAAAAAAACGATTCCCCTTCCAAGAAGGAAGAAGGTGTATCTAAAAAAGAGCTTAAAAGTGCGACAAATCGTCTCAAAAAGGATAATCAACTGCGCACTGCATTGAATATCCTTAAAAGTCTCAACCTCTATACCGAGTACAGAACAAACTCAAACTCGGAAACAGTTGCACAGCCAACTAAGCCGTCGCAGGAACGTTAACCACCGAGATGGTAAAACAGTTATGAATAGATCAGTCCGGGCTCTTCTTAGTTTATTATTTGTTGCAGTTATCAGCATATTCCTTGCAGGAACTTCCTGGAGTGGCGAAAAGACAGACGATCCTTCAAACAAACCAGATGCAAACCTGACAGAAACCTATTGGAAGCTGCTCACTATGAATGGTAACAGTGTAACTCTTGGAGCCGGGGGAAAAGAACTGCAGATGGTTCTCAAAAAGAGTACCAAGGTTAATGGCTTTTCAGGATGTAACCGCTTTATGGGAAGTTTTCAGACAGAAGGAACTCAACTGCAATTTGGACCATTGGCAGCAACAATGATGATGTGCCCTGAAGCAATGGATCAGGAACTGGAATTCTTAAAGACCATGGCGCTAGCCAAAAGCCATCGCATCCACGAAGAGATACTTACAATTTACGATAGTGAAAAGGTTGAAATTCTTCGCTTTGAATCGGTATATGTACAATAATAAGCTGTACAATTATTCCTTCGTATTCATCCCCTTCACTACCAGTGATCTACCAAAATAATTAGTAACTATTCAATGATTCTTGTAATTTCAACCCTCTCATTTGCATTAACCCTGCCTGCTAACTTCCCGGTTTCCAAAGGTTGGGCATCACCATACCATTTCACATCAAGGCGTTTAGGGTTAATCTGAAAATTGGTAACGAGCTGATCCTTGATCATATTGGCCCGAACCTTGGAATCCTCAAGAGCGCCAAGAGAGGAATCCACATGAACAGATATTTCAAAACGGACGTGGCGTATAGCATCATTTTGCATTGCCTGTCCCACAGCGCCAAGTTGTCTGATTCCAGTGGGCTGCAAAGTGTCACTCCCTTCCACAAAAGCAACATGATACTGTAAGGCAGGTCCAGTAAGTAACAGAGACATATTACTTGAAATTTTCCCTCTATGATCCATCACTCTGATTATATCACCAACGGACAAAACTTCGCCCCGAAGAGCTTTACGCTTAATCACTAACCGGGAATAACGCCCTTCATAACGATCATTTTCAGGCATGAATGTAACAGCCTTCTTATAGGCATCAATAGCTTCATCAAGCAGACCAAGGTAGATATACACATCTCCCATACCGGCATGCGCTTTGGCCATTCGAGGATTTGCAAGAACTGCCTTTTGATAATAGCCAAGCGCCTTTTCATACTTTCTAAATCGCTCAAGACTCAGGGCATATTTATAGTTAATCGCGGGGTCACCGGGGCATTGAGCAATGGCATCGGCAAGCAGCTTCCGCTTTTTTTCATATTACGTTCTTGTTTTAATCCTTTTTTCACTGCATCACAGTCTGCAGCAACTCCAGACCCAGCGATACTCAGGCAAAGAAAAGTTGCCAAAAAGATATGCCAAATTGTTATTTTCATCTGTCTCCCAGAATTTTTTGAAAAAAGTAGCGTTGGCTGAATCAATTACACAAAACTCTCTAACGAACTCTTTTACTACCACAACAGGCAAGCATTTATCAACAGATAAATAGTGATTTATTGGCTGGAAGTATCTAAAATCCAAGCTCTTTTAAAAATCGTTCGTCTTTAGACCAGTTTTTTCTGACTTTCACCCAAAGCTTCAGAAGAACCTTTTGACCGAGCATTTTTTCAATATCCTTACGTGCAGCAATACCGATACTTTTCAATTTTTTCCCACCTTTACCAATAACTATACCTTTTTGAGAACCTCGTTCAAGTACAATGGTTGCATGAATTGTGGTCATTTTTTTTGTTTCATCATCCTGAAACGATTCAATCGTCACAGCGGAGGAGTAGGGAATCTCCTGCCCAGTTAAGATAAAAACTTTTTCTCGTACAATTTCAGCTGCCAAAAAGCGTTCACTGGCATCCGTTGGCACATCTTCAGGAAAATATCTCGGACCAAGCGGGAGAAGTTTAAGAATTTCTTCAACCACACCCTCAGTTCCTTCACCGCTTAAAGCAGAGAGAGGCATAACACAATGGAAGGCAAAAAGTTCTGAATACTTTTGGATCATTGGCAGAAGTTTTTCTTTTTCCAGAAGATCAACCTTATTTAAAACCAGAATAACCGGAGCCGCCACCCCTGCCATCTGCTCCAGCATCTCCTGATTCTTCTCATCTGCAACTTTTTCAGGAAGTGGCAAAGAAACATCGATCATATATAAAATCACGTCCACTTCATTGAGGCTCTCCATTGCAATACGAACCATTTCACGATTCAACGGCTGCCTTGCCTTATGAAGTCCAGGCGTATCAAGTAAAACAATCTGATGATCTTCCCCATTGACAACCCCAAGAATACGATTTCTGGTTGTCTGTGGCTTATGACTGACGATAGATATCTTTTGCCCAAGCAGACAATTCATCAGAGTTGATTTCCCCGCATTAGGAGGACCAACGATAGCAACCATACCTGACCGGATACTTTCACTTAAATAATCATTAATATCTACCAATTGTTTATTCCTCTAGTATGTGAAAATTATTTCTTTTTTAAAGTGCCCAAAACATAAAAGCACACTATAGTAGAAAGGTTATTCTTTAATTTTATGTTTAACAAACTTACCAGAAAAAATCTTCTTTTTCACCAATAGAGCAAAAAGGCGACACAGCGTGACAACGACAGGGAAACTCATAGAATATCTGGATGGAGGGAAATTCCTCTGTGCCTATGTCACCGGTGCTCAAGCAACGCGACTACGACTCATCAACCAAAACGGCAGGGAAATGAATCTTCCCGCATCCCGTATTGTTCATTGCTCTGAGAAAAACCACTCCGTGGAACTTCCACGAGAAGACCTCACCAGACAGCTTCAGGACACAGCAGAGACCCGCAAACAACTCATGGAGAAGATTGATCTCCAAGAAATTTGGGAACTCACCTCCGATGAACCTTCGGATACGTTTCAACCAGCATTTCTGGCTGAACTGAGCTTTGGAAAAGATGCCGACGACGATATTGTTTCCGCTTTTCTACGTACCGTTTTTATGGATAGATTGTACTTCAAATACAAAGAAAATAAAGTTATTGCCCACAGTACCGAACAAATAGAGCAGCTGCAAAGCCAACGTGACAAGGAAGAAAAAATCAAAACCCTTATAGCAATGGGGGCGGATTTTCTTCTACAGGTACACAAAAGCCCAAGAAAAGATCTCGTTATAGATACAAATGGCGAAGAGTGCTTTGCCATTATACGTGATTATTATCTTTTCGGCGCCGAATCCACCCACGCAGATACTGCCAGAAAGATCCTTAAAGCAGCAGGTTTTAACAGACCCCACGATCCTTTCCATCTTTTGGTGAAAGCAGGACTCTGGGATGCTAATGAAAACATCCCTCTGCTTCGACAGGATCTACCCGTGGTGTTTCCATTGCTTGGTATCCAGCAGGCCGAAATGCTTCTTCAGCAGGGTTCCGACAAACTGTTTCAGGACCCGGCAAGAAAAGATTTTACCCACCTGACTCCCATGACCATCGATGGGCCAACCACACTCGACTTTGACGATGCTCTCACCGTTGAAAAACAGGATGATGGTAATTTCCTGGTTGGGGTTCATATCTCGGATGTGGCTCACTATGTGCGACCTGGGGATCCTCTTTTTTTGGAAGCGATGCAGCGTGGAACCTCAATCTATTTTCCGGAAGGGCAGATCCCCATGCTTCCGCGCCATCTGTCCCAGGGAATTTGCAGTCTGATTCAGGGAGAGTTACGTGCGGCGTTGAGCTTTATGATCCTCCTCTCCGATGACGCTGAAGTTCTTAGAATTCGAATCTATCCAACAATCATTAAAGTTGCCAGACGCCTTACCTATGACGAAGCAGACGGCTTGATCAAGACAGATCCTGAGCTTGCAATCTTAAATGACTTACGCTTAAAATTGCGTAATAGACGTCTCGATGCCGGTGCCCTGCTCCTCCCTTTCCCCGATGTGAACATTCATGTTCACGATGGTTCAAAGGTTCAGGTAAGCCTTGCTGACACTGACACTCCATCACGAACCCTGGTTTCTGAAATGATGATTCTGGCCAACACTCAGGCTGCCAGATATGTGGCTGACAGAATGGCTCCAGGATTGTTCAGAGCTCAAAAACCACCACGGAGACGTGTAGTTTCCGGGTTGGATAACGACCTGTTCCTCAACTCAAAGCAACGAAAGATGCTTTCACGTGGAGAACTGCTTGTCTCTGCTCAGCCCCATAGCGGATTAGGTGTAACCCAGTATACAACCATCACCTCACCTATCCGTCGTCTTCTTGATCTCGTTATGCAGCACCAGATCCACTCCTTAATACGACGTGAGGAAATCAGGTTTACCGAGGAGATGTGCAAGGATTTCACATCGGTTATTGGCCGTACCCTGGCTCGCGCCAATAATGTTCGCCAGCAACGCCATCGCTATTGGCTGCTGAAATATCTTGAAGCACGAAAAGAGATGTCCCTTACAGCCCTGGTACTCGACTCGAGCCCCAAACGCACCTTTCTTCTACTCACCGATATTTTGTTAAATATAGATATGCCTACTCCAAGCAGAAATCGGCCAGACCCCGGTCAACGTGTGCAGGTTAGGGTTCTTCGGGTTGATGCCTTGGACAACACACTACGCTTCGAATGGTGATAGAACCGAAAAAAAATTCCACGCGCCTAGCATATGAAGTTTTTTCCGATTCTATCTGACGATTTGGGTTAGCATAATAAAACAAAAAAATATGACAAATACGAATGATCTCTGGGAACTTCTTGGTGATGTTGAGGAAGATGATGTTCCCCATGTATTGACAAAGCTTTTTACTATTTATGAAGAAAAGCTCGGACGTGATCCACACGACAAGACCGCAGAAGAGTTTTTCAAACATCTCTCCCAGGCTCTTACCCAGGTAGACGCCTGCAATTTAAACCGTCGCTAAAAGACTCCGTTCAGCATCATAAGCTACCACAACTCACCGCAGCAGGATAAATGAGTTGTTTGCAGAGTGTCATCCAGTGGATTTCGTAGCATTTTCTTAAATCATATCTATTCAAAACATATCAGTCTTTTGCGAGAAGCTCGCATGATATGTTTTGGATAGATATGATTTTGAAAATCAAGAAATGCACTGTAAAAACGGAGCAAACCACTCCTTTATCCGGTCTTATTCCAACCAGAATAACAAAACTTACGAATAATACTCCGCGGCACTAAACGAAATCCCCAACACATCTTTTACAGAAAGAAGAGGCTCCACATCCAGTGGCCAGTCGATACCAATATCCGAATCATTCCAGGCAATACAACGTTCATACTGCGGTGCATAAAAATCGGTGGTTCGATACAAAAACTCGGCAACGTCAGAAAGCACAAGAAACCCATGGCCAAACCCTTTGGGAACCCACAAACTTCTCTTATTTTCTGCACTCAATCGCTCACCAACCCATTTTCCAAACGTTGCTGAACTTTTACGTAAATCAACCGCCACATCAAAAACCTCTCCCACAACGACCCGGACAAGTTTTCCCTGGGACTGCTCGATCTGGTAATGAATACCCCGGAGTACATTTTTGGCAGAACGCGAGTGATTATCCTGAACAAAAGAGGTTTCAAGTCCTGTTAATTCCAGCCATTTCTGTTCATTAAAACTCTCGTAAAAAAAGCCACGCTCATCGCCAAAAACGGTCGGGTCTATAATGAGAACATCGGGAATTGCAGTTGCTGTAATCTTCATAGTTTAGCTGTACATTTTTTCATAATATTTTTGATAAGAGCCATCGATCACTGAACCTACCCACTCCTGGTTATCCAGATACCAGTCCACGGTCATTTCAATTCCTTCTTCAAAGGTAACCTTGGGTTCCCACCCAAGCTGCTCCTTGATAAAGGATGCATCAATAGCATAACGCCTGTCGTGGCCAAGCCTGTCTTTTACAAAAGTTATCAGGTTACGACGCGGTTCACCGGACTCAGGCAGTCCAACTTTTTTATCAAGCGTGTCACAGATAAGCGTCACAACTTCCAGATTCTGCTTTTCATTATTGCCACCGATATTATAGGACTGACCGATTTTTCCTTTGAGAAGGACCTCAGCAATTGCTTCACAATGATCTTTCACATAAAGCCAGTCACGCACATACTTTCCATCCCCATAAATTGGCAACTCCTTTCCATTCATTGAATTATGAAAGATAAGAGGAATCAATTTTTCGGGAAACTGATATGGCCCGTAATTGTTTGAACAATTGGTGATAAGTATGGGTAACTCATAGGTATGCAGATATGCATTGACCAGATGATCAGACGATGCCTTAGAAGCGGAATAGGGTGAACGTGGGTCAAATGGAGTGGTTTCAGTAAACATTCCGGTTCTTCCAAGAGATCCATACACTTCATCGGTGCTTACATGAAGAAAGCGGGGATCGTTTCCCTTCCACTGATCACTGAGCCATGTCTGTCTCGCTGCCTCAAGAAGGGCAAAGGTGCCGACAATATTTGTCTGAATAAATGCAGCAGGCCCGGTGATGGATCTGTCCACATGGGATTCTGCTGCAAAATGTACAACAAAATCAATCTGTTCCTCTACAAACAATGCTTCCATCGCCTGTGCATCGCAAATGTCTGCCTTCACAAAACGATACTGTTCACTCTCTTCAATTCCTTCAAGATTCTTGAGGTTTCCCGCATATGTTAACTTATCGAGATTCACAACCCGCCATTCAGGATACTCATCCAGAATAAGACGAACAAAATTTGCCCCTATAAACCCACAACCACCGGTAACCAGAATTCTTCGATTTGTTTCCATACTTCACTCGTTTTTAGTTTTCTTTCCAGACGAAAACGCCTATGTTTCTCTACTCATATCAATATAAATAGATGATGGATTCGTAAAAACTCTCCATCTTCTTCGTTGCTGCAAAATTGAAACAATTACAACGTACCTTAGTACGCTGAAATCATTTCAATTTTACGCGCCTCGAATATGGCGTTTTTTACAAACCCATCTTCGATTTTGACTTTCCACAAAGCCATCAGTAGATAGGCAATTGACTAAATAACTATCAGCCTTTAGCCTACCGCCTGTTTTTATACTACAAAACCTTATAAATCAAAATAGATTCTTCCAATGAGCAAACAGCAGGAACAGGAAATAGCCAAAAGACGTACCTTTGGCATCATCAGTCACCCGGATGCAGGTAAGACTACTCTCACGGAAAAACTCCTCTTGTATGGTGGTGCTATCAATATGGCAGGTGCCGTCAAATCCAGGAAAGCTGATCGGCATGCAACCAGCGACTGGATGGCCATTGAACAGGAACGTGGTATTTCCGTCACCACTTCGGTGATGAAATTCACCTATGGGGAGTATGAGATTAATCTCCTCGACACCCCGGGTCATCAGGACTTTTCGGAAGACACCTACAGGGTTCTCACTGCGGTGGATTCTGCAATTATGGTTATCGATTCTGCTAAAGGAGTTGAGAACCAGACTGAGAAGTTAATGGAAGTGTGTCGAATGCGCAACACTCCCCTGATCACCTTTATCAACAAGCTTGATCGTGACGGTATGGATCCGCTCGATATTCTGGCAGATATTGAAAACAAGCTGCAAATCGAATGTACTCCGATGTCTTGGCCCATTGGAATGGGAAAAACATTTAAAGGTATTTACAATATCTATAAAAAACAAATCCATCTCTTTACAGCTGGTCAGGATGGACGTGGCCAAAGCGGTATCACCATAGATTCTCTCGATGATCCGCGTCTTGACGAAGCCATAGGAAGTCACGATGCCGGTGTTCTCCGCGATGATATTGAACTCCTGGAAGGTGCCGCCAATCCCCTGGAATATGAGCATTACCTGAGCGCCAGCCAGACGCCGGTCTTCTTTGGATCTGCGGTCAACAACTTTGGAGTCCAGGAACTCCTCGATGCCTTTGTTGAAATGGCCCCTCCTCCTAGTACGCGAGCTGCAGCCAGTCGTGATGTCGCGCCCACGGAAGAGGATTTTTCCGGATTTGTTTTTAAGATTCAGGCCAATATGAACCCAGCTCACCGTGATCGTATTGCTTTTTTCAGAATTTGTTCAGGAAAATTCACCCGCGGAATGAAAGTAAAAAACCACCGCTTAGGAAAAGATATAACGCTTTCCAATGCAACTATCTTTATGGCGCAAGATCGGGAAAACGTTGAAGAAGCATGGCCTGGAGATATTATCGGACTCCACAACCACGGTACAATCAAGATTGGTGACACCTTTACAAAAAAGGAAAAACTGAAATTCACCGGTATCCCAAACTTTGCCCCTGAGCATTTTCGCCGAATCATTCTTAAAAACCCGCTCAAAATGAAACAGCTTCAAAAGGGACTGCAGCAGCTAGCCGAAGAAGGTGCCATTCAGGTGTTCCGTCCTAAAATTGGAGCATCCTATATTATGGGAGCGGTGGGTGTCTTACAGTTTGAAGTGACCGTAGCCAGGTTAAAAAATGAGTACAGTGTTGAAGCGATCTACGAACCAGTGGACTACCAGGCGGCCCGCTGGGTGGAATGTGAAGATAAAAAGAAAATGGCTGAATTTGAGCAGAAAAGCCAGGGAGCATTAGCAACAGATGCGGAAGGGTTCCTCACCTATCTTGCACAAAACGAATGGATGCTCAACTTCTTTATGGAAAAATGGCCCGATATCACATTTCACAAAACTCGGGAAAACATCTAACAAAGCAGCATGCGGTTAGCGGTAGGGACCGAACCTTTAATCTTTACCGCAACCTCTAGTCTTCATCAATAAATATTAACGCCCTCCCCTCGGACAGTGCCTCTGCCGTTTTTCTTCTGGCAATCGTTATAATACGTTGAATAGTTCCACGAGAAACACCCATCTTCTGCCCAGCTTCTTCCTGAGTCAGACCATCGCGATCACACAAACGCAAAGCCTCCATCTCATCACGGAAAAGCTCAATTTGATCAAGTTTGGATAAAGGGGTGCCAGTGGGCTTAAAGGCACGGCCGCAAAAATTTCCTTCACACTTCCTGAGTTTCTTTGGTCTTGGTGACATAGTATCTCTACAGTTGAACATAAAAACGTAATAAAACAAAAAAAGAAGACGATGAATTACTTGTCCATCGTCTTCTCACAAGAGCATATGTTCTTTATACTCCATCATTTACAAAAAAAAGACTTCATTAATGATGACAGGCAGTGCCGCCGCCACAGGCCTGATCGTCAGTCATCTTTGGAAGTTGTCCAGCAGAGAACTTCTCCATTACAGCACCTGCATTAGGAATAGCGTTGCGATCAGCCCAGTATACATCAATCCCAACCTGAGCAAAGCCCTGCAGAGGTCTGGCACCGATACCGCCAACAACAATGGCATTCACTCCGGCATCTCTTAGAAAGTTAACAGGCACCATACAACCGCCGGCACCATGATCCGGAACTGGCAACATTTCAACCCCGGTGACCTTATTATCAGCATCCACTTCAACCAGGGTAAAGACATCGCAATGTCCAAAATGGTCGGAACGAGAGGCTTCCATGCCTCCAGGGTTATTGGTAGGTATTGCAATACGCATACTGTTGTTCTCCTTCACTCACCGGGTCTTCCCGGATGAAATATTTAATTAAATAACGTCAAAATAATTCTTTATAAACAACTACTCTTCCTTCTTTTCCACAGGACCAAATATCTTTGGAACAATCTTGATATACCAGGCTGCAGATTGAATTTGTATAACATAAGCAAGTGAAATCAACAGAGCAATAGTCATACCCTGTTCCTTAAATGCTGTCATGGCAATGGCAAGAGCGATGGATAAATCTCTCATAACCACACCAAAAACCATGGCAATGGCATCACCACGCTTGAAAAAATACTTTCCTATCAATGAAAGCATAATATAGGAAATAAGATAAAAAATAATCAGTGGAATGATAATGGTTACAATATCACCGGGGTTAGCCAGAATATTCTTTGCCTTCAGTGCCATGGCGGTAAATGCGATCATGGCAACACCAAGTGCTGAAAACGGAGGAAACATTGGTTTATAAGTTTCCATCCACGCCTTCTTGCCATGCTTCTTCACTAGATAATTCTGAGTAAGAAGACCAGCAATCATTGGAACAAAAACAAAAATACAGATCTGCTGGAACATATGGAGCATATCAACATCAACGGTGGCCCCCATAAATACTTTGGTATAGATAGGTGCAGCAAGAGAACCAATAATAAGCCCGAACACCAGCATTTTGGTCGCTGCTTCCTTATTTCCCTTAGCAAATCCTGTCCAGGAGATAGTCATTCCGGAAGCTGGAAGAACTCCAATCAGAAAGAGTCCTACGGCCCAAAGACCAAATTTTTCTTCGGCACCTGAAAAAAATATCTTACCAATTGTGTAAACAATAATTGGAACAAAGATAAAATTGATTACCTGGGTCACAACCTGCAGCTTAAGATCCCCACCCTTAAAAATTGTTTTGGTATTGAGAGTGGTCATCATTGGATAAATCATGATGAAGGTGATAGGAATAATCAGTTGTTTAAGAGGCTTTGCATCAAAAAGATATCCGCCGCCAATAACCCCAAGTACCATGGCTACAGGAATGGCGTAGACAAGATTTTTCTGTAATAATTTCAGTAGTTTCATCATTTAAGTTTCTCCCAATGAAAAACACTTATAACTATTCAGCACAGCACTCCGGTTACGAACATTCATGAGTCTTAGTCTTTGCTTACCTGCTAAACAGTAACAGTTCAGAGGTAAGAAAAACGTGTTGCCCTTGCTGAGTAGTTACAAATACTTTCCTATTTTACCTCATCAATCATGGAACGAATCTTGACAAAAGTCTGTCCCACAGATTCGGAAAATTTAGGATCATCCAGTACAAATGCTGCAATTTCTTCTGCACTGTAACTCAAATAACGCACCTGGGTTTTACCATCTTTAGAAAATACCATTACAAATTTTGGCATAAAGATCGCACGTTCAGGGTTCATGGTTAAGCTGGCATCGGCCTTTGTTGGCTTGCAGACCTGCATCATATGAAGATCAAACTCATCGGGAACCGTTCCGCCATGTTCCCGAAATGTTTCCTTCATATTCATTGTGTCATAATTGTTTACAACAAATGCATTGCTCTTGACTACCTCGGCAAAATCAGCAACAAACTGAGCCACACTTTTCTCACTTTCAACACAATACAAGTCATCGTTACGGTTCATACTGTCCTCCTTGGAAGGAAATACATCTTCTATATTTTTCCACTATCCTCCATGGATAGCAGGATTTATCAAAAAAAACCACTAATGAGCATATGCACAAGGTAGTGCCGCCCCCTATTCCTGTCAAGGTAAATCAACATGAATAGATTTTAGGTTACAAAAATATTAAATACGGAGTATTCTACTGCAAAGTTTAATTACAAAAAAATCAGTTTTCTATGGAGAAAACAACTGGATATTCAGTTTTATTTTCTTCCCTATTTATATAGATTTCCACACCATATAGACCCATGCGCCGACTAGTTTCCCATATATCCCGTCTCGTAATACTGATTACATTTCTTGCCGGAAGCAGCGTACTCGCCGAATCCACCGAAGATGTGCAATTTAAAGACATTACAATCACCACTTCCAAAAGTCATCTCCTCCTATTTGGGGTAGTAACAAACAGTACCCACAAAGAACTTGAGCAAGCCCTTCACAGTGGGATTCCCATGCAGTTTACTTTTTTTATAGAACTGCTTAAAACCAGAAAAAACTGGCCCGATGAAGAGTTGGTAACACTGGAATTCAACCATACACTCAGATACGATACGCTTAATGAGAATTACCAGCTTGAACTTGAAGAGCAGAAAAACAGGAAAACCACCTATAACAGTCTTGCACAGGCCATGCAGGTAATGAATGATATTAATGGACTCAAGGTCATTCAACTGAATGATCTCAGCCCTGACAGTTCCTATGAACTCCGTATGAAAGCAGAGTTGTTTAAAAAAACTCTGCCGATGAACCTCCATTACGTGATTCCTTTTCTTTCCATGTGGGACCTGGAAACAGACTGGTTTACCATAGAGTTCACCTACTAACCGATAGCTTTATAATTATCCATGGACGAACCCTCCCAAGCTGCTTCAGAGCATTTTGACCCACAGGACATCGTAAAACCACGGCTCACCAAAGCCCAAAGGCAAAAGAAAAAACGTCTTATCAGACGAGTAATTCTTATTTGTCTCTGCCTGATCCCGCTCTTTATCTGGCTGGAAAGATCACTCTTAAAAGCCGATATTACCCTCCCGGTTTCCAGTGATATTCTGATTTTCGGGATAATCAACCTCAATGTTATCCTCGTTCTCCTTATGCTTTTTCTGGTTCTTCGGAACCTTGCGGAGCTGTTTTTTGAAAGCAAAGAGAATATTCTTGGTTCTAAACTTAAGAGTAAACTGGTTATATCTTTTATCTCACTTTCCCTTATTCCAACCATTCTTCTTTTCTTTGTTTCACTCCAATTTGTATCCACCAGTATGGATTACTGGTTCAATTCCAATATAGAAATTTCTCTGCAGAATTCACTCGATCTGGCAAAATCCTATATTAAAGAGACCCAAAATGAAGTGGATACGTTAGGGGCAACCGTTGAAAAAAACATCTCTCTGCTTCAGGAAACAACTCTCGGTTCCAAGGAACTCGAAAAAAATCTTGAACTCTTTCTGAAGGCCTACGACACGAGAAACGCATTAAGTTTTTCACTTATCAGCGATCAACGAAATAAAATCTTCACCGTCTCCTCTCCACTGCTCAGTACCCAAAAGATGCCACCAATCCTTCATTCCACACTTGACAGCGTCAAAGCGAGCGAAAAAAGAGCGATTGTAAGCCAAGACTCGGCAGCTGGAGAACTGGTTCGCCGTATAAATCATATCCACCTGAGTTGGGCTCCGGAAGAAGAGGCGTTCCTTGTAACAACCCTGCTTATCAAAAAAGAACAGAATGACAGACTTACTTTTATTTCCAAAGGCATTGAAGACTACAGACAGCTTAAATTCCTCAAGAAACCATTTAAGTTCTGGATACTTATAGTTCTTCTTATTGTCACACTGCTGATTATTTTTTCTGCTATCTGGTTTGGATTATACATCGCAAGAAGCATTACAGGCCCACTAGACAAGGTTGCCATGGCCACAAGAAGAGTTGCCGATGGCGACCTTGATTTTGTGCTGGAAAAAGAATCCAATGATGAAATGGGATTATTGGTGGATTCATTCAATACCATGACATCAAACCTTAATGCCAGTAATGCAAAACTTGCTGATGCCCATAATGCCCTTCAGCAAAACTCCATGGAATCGGATGCAAGAAGGCGCTACACTGAAATCATTTTACAAAATGTGGAAGCTGGTGTTATCTCCCTTGATAAAGAAGGAAGAATTACCACCATTAATCGTTTTGCTGAAAAATTACTCAATATTGGCGCCGACTTTTTTCTGGGACGTAAGTTTTCTCAAGTCCTCCCTAAGCAGCACGCCTCGATCATAGAAGAATTTATCAAAGAACTTACAATTACCGGCAAACAATCGGTTCGTGAACACCTCAAAATATCAGTTTTAAAAGAAAATTTTTCGCTTTTTGTAACCTTTACTCGTCTTGAGAATGAGGACAGGGAACCCCTTGGTTTTGTACTCGTCTTTGCAAATCTCACAGAGCTTGAAAAAATGCAGCGTATGGCAGCCTGGCGCGAAGTTGCAAGGCGCATTGCCCATGAAATCAAAAATCCTCTCACCCCTATCCAGCTTTCGGCGCAAAGACTGCGGAGACGTTTTCCTGAGATTCTGAAAGAAGACAATTCCATTTTTGATCAGTGCACAAACACTATCATCAAGCAGGTGGATGAGATCAAACTGCTTGTCAATGAATTTTCACAATTTGCAAGAATGCCAAAAATCAACCGGGCACCCGCTGATATTACAACAATGATCAACGAAACCCTGTTCCTCTACAAACAGGCGCATGCAACTATCAGTTTCACAGTGAAAAATAAAGACACTATACCAACATTCAGCTTTGATATTGAGCAGTTGAAACGCTGTTTTATTAACCTCTATGACAATGCAGTTGCAGTTTTACCAGAGGGCGGTATAGTCGATACTATTCTCTCTCTTGATGATGAAGGAGACAGTGTCTTTATAGAGGTTTGTGACTCCGGTCCCGGCATCGATGAAGATGACAAACTAAAACTGTTTGAGCCCTACTTTTCCACAAAGAAGACAGGGACAGGGCTTGGACTCGCTATAGTCTCAACCATAGTATCAGATCATAACGGTTATATCAGAGTGCACGACAACACTCCTCATGGCACTATTTTCACCATTGAGTTGCCAATGCGGAGCAAAAGATAGATAAATACGTACAGGTACTCCTTTTTTATGGCTAAACGTATTCTTATTATAGACGATGAAGCATCCATCCGAGAGACCCTTTCCGGTATTCTTGAAGATGAGGGTTTTGTACCGATCTGTGCAGCTTCCGCTGAAGAGGGAATTGTCATCCTTGAAGAGAAGAATGTGGATCTTATCCTTCTTGATATCTGGCTTGGCGATAATATGGATGGCCTTACAGCTCTTGAAAAAATAAAGAGCATCTATTCGCTACCCATAATTATGATTTCTGGTCACGGAACCATAGAAACAGCCGTGCAGGCCACCCGTAAAGGTGCCTTTGACTTTGTTGAAAAACCACTTTCCTACGACAAAATCATCCTTGCCATCTCCAACGGATTACGCTTTGCCCAGCTGGAGAAAGACAATCAAATTCTTCGTGACAAAACAAGCCAAGTCGTCAGACTCACCGGCGACTCAGACATCATCAATGACCTACGAGCACAAATTGAACGGGTGGCACCCACCGATGCCTGGGTACTGATTCGTGGAGATCATGGTACCGGCAAGGAACTGGTGGCCCAATCTATTCATCGCCACTCACAGATGGCCGACCACCCGATGATTGAGGTTAACTGTGCCGCAATTCCAGAAGAACTTATTGAATCTGAACTCTTTGGGCATGAAAAAGGCTCCTTTACCGGAGCCCTCAGTACAAAACGCGGGAAATTTGATCAGGCAGACGGCGGAATTTTATTCCTTGATGAAATTGGCGATATGAGCCTGAAGACACAGGCAAAGATTCTACGCATCCTTCAGGAGCAGAAATTTGAACGTGTTGGTGGGCATAAAACCATTTCTGTAAACGTTCGTGTGCTCGCGGCTACCAATAAAAACCTTGAATTTGAAATCGAACAGGGAAATTTTCGAGCAGATCTGTTCTGGAGACTTAACGTAGTCCCCCTCACAGTTCCTGCATTGAACCAACGACTAGCCGACATCCCCTTGCTCGTTGATGACTTAACAAAAGGTCTGGCAAACCGTGGACTTGGCCTGAAACAATTCTCAGACAGCGCCCTGAAAGAAATGATGCAACACTCATGGCCCGGAAATGTTCGGGAACTCAGAAACTTTGTGGAACGCATGGCTATTATGTGCATTGCCGACACTATCGATGAGAAAGACATTGCCATTTTCCTCAACCCTGCCGTGGCTGTCCCTACTGTATCCGATACCACGGAAGCCATGTATCCTTACGGAATTGGCAATTTCAAGGATGCAAAGAAACACTTTGAAAAAGCATATTTGCAGCAAAAACTACATGAAAACGATGGCAACATCTCACAAACCGCAGAACACGTGGGTATGGAACGAAGCCATCTTCATAAAAAATTAAAATCACTACAAATTTCAAGTTAGGAGTACATAATGGTCTTTCCTGAATATCGTCCTCGTCGCCTTCGTAAAAATGAACCCATGCGAGCCCTGATTCGTGAGACACAGCTCTCCCCTTCTCAATTTGTCTATCCAGTCTTTATTGCACCGGGAAAAAACAAACGAGAGGAAATCTCGTCCATGCCCGGGGTCTTTCGCCTGAGCGTTGATCAATTAAAAAAAGAGGCTGAGGAATGTCTTGAACTTGGTGTTAACTCCATGATCCTTTTTGGACTTCCCGAGACCAAAGATGCAATGGGAACAGGCGCCCATGCAAAGGATGGTATTATTCAACGCGGGATAAAAGAGTTAAAGAACAAGGCTCCTGAACTCACTATTATCACCGATGTCTGTCTCTGTGAATACACCGATCACGGCCATTGCGGATGTCTGATTGGTGATACCGTTGACAATGATGCAACTCTTGAAATACTTGCAAAAACTGCGCTTTCACACGCTGATGCTGGAGCTGACATGGTAGCGCCATCGGACATGATGGATGGACGTGTTGCAGAAATACGGGCAACACTTGATGAACATAACCATGAAATGATCCCAATTATGTCCTATGCCGTAAAATATGCCTCCGCATTTTACGGGCCTTTCCGGGATGCCGCAGATTGTGCTCCTCAATTTGGTGACCGCAGAAGCTATCAGATGGATCCAGCAAATGCGCGCGAAGCGCTGCGTGAAGCAACACTTGATGTGGACGAAGGGGCCGATATTCTCATGGTGAAACCAGCAGTTGCTTACCTGGACATCATCAGTCGTTTAAAGGATGAATTTGACCTTCCCATTGCCGCCTACCATGTAAGTGGCGAATATGCCATGATCAAAGCTGCTGCAGCAAATGGTTGGATTGACGGTGATAAAGTAATGGCTGAAACCCTGCTCTCCATCAAACGAGCCGGTGCTGATATTATTTTGACCTATTTTGCCAAGGATATGGCCAGATTATTACAGAGATAATTAGAAAATTATGAATATTAAAGAATTACGAAAAGCCATGATGCAGGCCAAAAAGACCGACCCTGAAAAGTCGGTTATCCTGGGCATGCTCCTTGATGCTGCTCAGAAACTTGCCAAATCCGATGGAAACAGAGCCCCGGAAGAAAAAGATCTCCTTGCTGCGGCAAAAAGAGAACTCAAAATGGCCCATCAATCCATTGATGCCGGTATTGATGTGGGGAACACCGTTGCTATTTTAGAAGTCTTTATTCCTCAAACAAAAAGCGTTGAAGAGACCCGGAGTATCGTCGATGCACTGATTGCTGAGTTGCCGGAAAAAAACCCGAAACTTATGGGGAAGGTCATGGGAAGTCTTAAGAAAGAATATGGCGATAAACTCGATATGGGGATTGCCTCCAAAATGGTGAAAGACGCTCTTATGTAATTCGGAGCCGACGTTCCAATCTCGTTTGATACGAAACCATTTTACACTGCAGTACTGGATTCAGAACCCAGATCAGACTCAGACAAAAAGCACCTACCGTGTCTGCAAGCAGATCATAACTGCTCACCGAACGAAGGGCTATAAAGGATTGATGGAATTCATCGCTTATTCCATAGAAGAGACAAAAGAGCACGGTTAGAACAGCAGTCCGACCGGGATTCTCCAATCCTTTCTCTCCAGAAAACCACAGAATTGTAAAAGCCAGTGCTCCGTAGGCTGCCATATGAGCCAGCTTGTCTGCTCCAAGAAATGCAGGTAAATGGAGCGAATCTCCACTCTGATGAGAAAGAAAAAAAATAGTCCCCATGATCAGTATCATGGGGACTATTCGTACTGCGAACTTCAAAGGAAACTATCAGGCTGCAGAGGTGTTATTTTCTGGCGTTACATGAACCTGGTCCAGAACTTCACTTGGAAATCTCTTTTTAATCCGCTTAATCGAAGCACTGATCTCTTTCACCGGATATGTCTCCAACACACTCTTTGTTCTATCAAGATAGGCAGTAAGCTCAAATTCCTTATTGCTTAAGTCATAGGTGTGACTCCAGTTGATTTCAATTGTTTCCGAATTTTCATCAATTGGAATATCAAGAGCTTCACCACCTTTTGCAAGCTGCACCGCATCGGAGTCAGTAATCTCAAGCAACCAGGCATCACCTTCAACGGTTGCCAGAAGGATAAACACCCCCAGTTCCTTTATTTTCTGTCTCTTTTCCTGTGCCACCTGGACAATAGCCTCAAGCTCATTCACCAGTGAAATTTTAAAAGCTGCTTCCGGATTTGTCTGCACCATCCCGGCCTGCTCTTTTGGCAAACAACAGTGCTTAAATTTCTTTCCACTGCCACAGTGGCATTGTTCATTCCTGCCTATTTTTCCCATTGTATATCAACCTGTTAATACCATCGCAGATAAAATCATTCTAAAAATACTCTATCTACCAAGCTATCCTTTGTATTATTCTTAAAAAGAGACACTAGGAAGTTGTGCGAGAATAGACATTTCGTTCAAAATCGAAGAATTTTCTAAAAATAAGCGCAGCCATATATTTAATATTGCGAGCATTATTTTTTGACAATTCTGAAGAGTTTGAGCGAAAGGGCATTCTCGGGCAGCCTCCTAGCTACATTTGCTGTATCCACAATCGTGACACGTCTCACAACCTTCCTCAAAAATCAGAGTACCGCTGCATTCAGGGCAGGTGGATGCAAAACCATGCTGTGTTCCTGCCATAAACGACTTGAACAATTTACTCAACTGAGCTGGAAGGTCAAGCATATGTCCACTGGATCGATCTAATTGCTTAATAATTTCACTGGCTGGAATATTAAAGCGCAGGGCCAGAGAAACCAGACGGCAGGTGGTGGTCCACATGGTTGATTTGTCTTTTAGGTCCACGCGGTTATCGAAGGGAAATTTTGCAAAGACCTCCATGGCCTGTTCATTTTCATCAAAACAGACAATAATATATACAGATTTCTGATCCTGATCTTTTACCCGATACCGTTTAGCACTCAATGTGTCCGGCAGTATCTTCTTTTCTCCAGCCGTCGACACCAGAGCTGTCTGTTGTTCAGCTGCTGCACCCTCTTTGGTATTTAAAACCTGCTGATCTCTAGAGCCATCACGATATACCGTGAGTCCCTTACAGCCAAGTTTATACCCCATGATATAGGAATATTCCACTTCTTCACGGGTTGCACTGTTAGGCAGATTGATGGTTTTAGAAATTGAAGAATCCACCCCGTTATTCTGCAGGATACCCTGCATTTGAATATGGTCTTCAGGCGACACATCCTGAGCCGTACGAAAAACCTCCTGCCATTGCACAGGGATCTCGTCGTGCCCGATAACCGTTCCCGAATCGGCAACTTTGACCATCAGTTCTTCGGAGTAAAACCCTTCTCTTCTGGCAATCTGTTCAAAATGTTTATTCACAAGAACAAGCCGGTCGCCATCCATAACATTTTTAATCATAACGATGGAAAAATATGGTTCACAGCCAGATGCACAATCTGCAATCATGGATACGGTGCCCGTTGGCTGAATAGATGTGAGCGCCGCATTTCGTCTGGCAGGAAACTCATTATAGTCAGTGTCGTAGGCAGGAAAAGCACCCTTTTCACCTGCAAGTTCAACGGAGCGTTCTTCTGCTTTTGCCCGTACAAAGCTCATAATCTCTGCAGCCTGCTTTCGTCCTTCCTCGCTGCCATAGGGTAGACCGAGCTGGATCAACAGATCATGCAGTCCCATAATACCCATCCCGATTTTTCGGGTGGTCAGGGTCATTTCTTCAATTTCAGGGATAGGAAAGCGATTACAATCGATCACATTATCAAGAAAAGATGTGGCAACTTTAACGACGGTTTCCATCCGTGTATAGTCAACCTTACCGTCTTTCACAAAATTGCTGAGATTAAGCGATCCCAGGTTGCAGGATTCATAGGGAAGCAACCACTGTTCACCACAGGGATTAGTCGCTTCAAAATCCCCAAGCTGCGGAGTCATATTATCTCGGTTGGCAGCATCAATAAAAAGTACACCCGGCTCTCCATTATGCCATGCCAGATCTATTATCTTCTCAAACACAGCCTTTGCATCAAGAGTCCCAGCATCCAGTCCGGTGGAAGGTTCAATAAGTGTATATTCTTCCCCTTCCTCCACCGCGGTCATAAAATCATCGGTTATGGCCACACTGAAATTAAAGTTATTGAATTTATCCTGATTTTCCTTGGCACTAATAAAATCCATAATATCGGGATGATCAACACGAAGTACCCCCATATTGGCACCACGTCGTTTACCACCCTGTTTGATGGTCTCCGTTGCAGCATCAAAGACAGCAGCAAAAGAGAGGGGACCTGAAGCCACCCCTTGAGTTGAACGAACAGATGCATTTCTTGAACGAAGTCTGGAAAAAGAATATCCGGTGCCGCCTCCTGTTTTATGAACAAGTGCCCCATTGCGAATAGCTGTAAAAATACCATCCATGGAATCTTCAATGGGCAGAACAAAACAGGCAGAGAGCTGTCCGATATCTGTTCCTGCATTCATCAGACAGGGAGAGTTTGGAAGAAAATCCAAATGGTACATCATTCGAAAGTAGGCTTCGCGCAGAGCCTCAAACTGATCACTCTCTTTATCCACCTTGGCCACAGCGTTACTTACCCTTTTACAAAGCGTTTCCCAAGTCTCTGCGATTTCTCCTGTACTATCCTTTAAATAGTAGCGTCTGTTAAGAACGGTTTCTGCAGTCTGGGTCAGTACCTGTTTGGTTAAATCAGGGGTCATAATTTCCTCATGTAAAAAATAAATTTAGCTATCAATGGCTGAAAGGGCTGATAATAAATGGTAGTGATGAAAATCAGGCTGAAACAGCCGCAAAAGGCTGTTTGTTTCGGTCATTATTTGAAATGGATACATACCATACTTATGGTGTCATGCAAGAACAATCTACAATATATAGTAGAAAATGCCCAAATAGTGATTTAGAAAAACCTTTAACTAAAAGATAATTCGTACTATTCATAAAAACCATTTTTTTCACCGTTTTCTATTCAATAAAACCTCTGGCCACCGATAACCACAATGTGGTATGTTGCTTTATGTCTTGTTGTACATTCTAACAATTTAAGTGCAGTTTTTTTTAATAATGATACTGTTCTTAGAGATCCACTACAGGAGAAAAAATGAAATTTGAAACAGCAGCACTTCACAGCGGACGCAAGGTTGACAGCGATACACTTTCCTGCGGCACTCCCATTTACCGAACCAGTGCCTACCATTTTAAAAACACCGAACACGCCGCAGACCTTTTTGCCCTGAAAGAACTCGGTAATATCTATACCCGAATCGGCAACCCCACTCAGGCCGTTCTTGAAGAACGCATGGCCACACTTGAGGGAGGAGCCGCATCCTTAGCTCTTGCATCGGGTACTGCTGCCATCTTTTATAGTATTATCAATATTTGTAAAGCAGGTGATGAAGTAGTTGCTGCAAACAACCTCTATGGTGGCACCTACTCTCAATTTGATTCTATTCTTCCTCAGCTTGGGATCAAAGTCACACTTGTTGACCCTAAAGATCCTGATAATTTTAGGAAAGCAATCAACGAAAACACCAGAGCCCTTTACTGTGAGACCATTGGCAACCCAGGGCTCACAATGACAGATATTGAAGCTGTTGCAAAGATTGGTCAGGAACATAATCTGCCACTTATCGTTGATGCAACCTTCACCCCGCCCTGTCTTCTGCGCCCAATCGATCATGGAGCAGATATTGTTATCCATTCTCTCACTAAATGGATTGGCGGCCATGGTACGGTGCTGGGCGGTATTGTCACCGATGCCGGAAAGTTCGACTGGACTGATCCGAAATTTACACTCTATAACGAACCGGATACCTCCTATCATGGACTCAGGTACGCCCACGATCTGGGAGAAATGAACCCCATCGCCTTTGCCCTTCGGATGCGTCTGGTTCCACTGCGCAACCTGGGGGCCTGTATTTCTCCTGACAACTGCTGGGCGTTTCTTCAGGGAATGGAAACATTAAGTCTTCGTATGGAACGCCATTCCAGTAATGGAACAGCCGTTGCCAAATTCCTTCAAAGTCACAGCAAAGTCGAATGGGTCAATTATCCAGGACTTGCTGAAAATGAAAACCACAGCACAGCAAGTCACTACCTCAAAAATGGCTTTGGCGGTATGGTAACCTTTGGAATAAATGGAGAACTCAGCAACGGTAAAAATTTTATCGAATCCTTAAAACTTATCTCCCACCTTGCAAATGTTGGCGATGCAAAATCACTCGCCATTCACCCAGCTTCCACCACCCACTCACAACTTTCCGCAGAACAGCTCGCAGAATCTGGTATTTCAGCGACCATGATCAGATTATCCATCGGTATAGAACACATCGATGATATCCTGGCTGATCTGGGTCAGGCATTGGAGAGCAGTTGAAGGTAGAAAAAACGGTTCATCCGACTAAAGCGTACTTCGTTTCATGAAGGGCCATTATTTTC
>CAZUPS010000021.1:0-67522 GCA_964621915.1 uncultured Desulfocapsa sp.
TCCACTTTTTTTGCAAAACTTATTTCAAAAGTACGCTTCAGTCGGATGAACCACATTTATTGTTAAAATACGGTCGGGCATTTCTATCTGGAGATTATTTCCTCCAAGCCCTCCTTGGCCCCTGACAGATAATATTTGTCGAAATTGTTCACTAGCCAGTGGCGGTTCCATAAGCAAATCAAACCATCCGCTATCATAGAGGATATCCTCAAGTTCCTGCCAAATAGCATTCCCATAGCCAGAGCTTTCCATCTTCCCAATCCACGTTGGATAATTACGACGAGATTCAGGGGAAAAAGAACTTGCCAGTACAGATAGTTTTTCTCTACTCTGGTGAGTTCTGTTTGCGTTTACAGGAAGAGGGGGGGGAGTTGTTGATTTCTCGGCAACACATGCTGATAGAAACAATAGGCACAAAAGAAAACTCAAGACTTTAATTGCTTTTAAAACCATAAATCATACCTGGAATTGTTTTTTTTGATAAACTTCCCACCCAAAACACATTGTGAAACGAGGAGATAGTCCTGTTGGTCTTATTTATTTATCACCATCACTCCTGACAAAAATAAAATCGCCACCATCATGACCAGCCATTCGTAAATCTGAGTATTCAGGTGTCTGAGTTGAATTCACTGCCACGTTACGACGAATTCTTTTATAGAGCCCAGCGCCATCAATAATTTTATCATTATCCTCTAACTGAGAAAGCAATGCAGATGCAAATACAGAATGATCACGATCATTTACGGTCCCGGCATCAGATACAGGCTCATTACCTCCCGAAGTCAAAATAACTCGGGCCTTCTTCTGAGAAAGCTGTTGCCAATACTCGGGATTATCATATTTTTTATTAATCGTTGGGACAATACTCCGCGTTAAAGTTCCTGAGTAACAGCTATCAGCAATAACGATTACATGTTTAGCCTTAAGGGCTCTAATAGAGTCCGTAACAGTTGCATTGGATATCCACTTTGCCGGGCTATCAAGAGAAGCATCGGCTGGAAACCAATACCCAACGTTTGTTTCCGGATCAAGCCAGCCATGACCAGCATAATAAATCAAAAGATTATCATGGGGGGTCATTTTTTTTCTGTATTTGGTGAGAACATCAATAATTTCATCATGGCCAGGATTCTTTAGTACCCTGGCTTCATACCCATACTTCTTGGTGAGAATTTCCGAAATATCTACTGCATCTTGTATTGCTGTTTTAAGTTTAGTCATATGATGATAATCAGCGATACCAATCAGAAGTGCATAGTACTTACCATAGGTCTCCAATGGTTGAATTTGCACCTGAGTCATACCGGGATTTATGGCTTTTATCTCACTGACAGCAGCTACAGAAACAGGGGATACTTTCCTGTTCTCTACGATCACGGGCAACTCTTTTTGAGCCTGAATAATAATTTTTCCAGAGCGAATACCATCAATTCGATATTGTCTACCAAGTTGTTTTTTCAAGCTGCCTATAAGTGAGACGCGTGATTTACTCTGTGACTCTATTGAGAACTCAACAACTCCCTCAAAAGCAGAAATCAAATATACAGAATCCGTTTTTATTCCCTCAGTTTTCACCAAGATTTTCTCTAAAATATCTGCTGATTGCCCATCCACGCCCTCGAACGCAATCTCATACCTTTCCAGTACATTTGATTTATTCCACCAGGAGAATGTCTGTTCAAAGAGCTCTGGAGTCATTTGAGAGAGGAGCTGCTCACTGCTCCATGCCTTAGAAGTTTCAAAATCATATGCATCTGCCCCGCCACCATTCCCTGGGCTAACAAATCGTTTACTGATAGTCGTAATAACTTCGGATGTGGAGGTGTTGATAACTCGCCATTCACCGGTAACTGCAAACGCATACCTTGGGCCACTCAACAAAGGATCATCCTGAGCAACACCCCATGGATTTGCTGCAGCACTATGAACAGCTGGACGAGGAACACTTCGAGTAGTTCCAAGAATTAAAACATCGAAACGATTTTTTCTTGCAAGAGCGATATACTCATCCTTATCCATTGGAGAAGAAGAGAGCATGGTGAGATCTTTAAAAACAAATTTCGGATTCTGTTTCTTAAAGTATTTGGTAATATTTTGAACGGAAAGCGTACTGTCCGTTCGCCAAGCATCCTCTGGCTTACTCTTCCACTGATCCAGTACCGCAACACAAATACGGGGAGATGAAATAGTTCGCGGAGAAGTCTCACATAAGGCTGGATTTGCTGGTATCCCTAAAACAATTAGCAGGAAAAGGGATATGGTAAAGTCAGGATATGGACAGTTACTAATCACAGTTTTTTGCATAAATTAGTCTCAAATTTCCCAATTTGGGTGGCTCCAGAAATAGGATTACAGCTAACCAGAACGAAGATGAAAGCATACCTATTGTAACCAATGCACTAATTAGTGCAACGAAAATTCTCTTAAAATAACAACACACTAAAGAAGATCCAACAATATAAGAGCCTTCAGCCGACACACAAATAAAGGACAATTTCCGACACAGCCCAATCATGTTACTTTCACAGAGAGATAGAGAACAACGAAGAATAAAACATTAGAAAATATCAAATAGGCAAGATTCTGATAAATACAAGTTGTGCTTACAAACTTTAAGTAAGTAAAAAGGGGCCTAACCAACAAAGATACATAAACGGTATCTCTGTAATTCCGCTAAACCGTAAGCAAAATCCGAACTGCCAAAAACAGCAGCAAAAGACCAAATAATTTTTCAAGCAGAAAAGCTCTGTTCTGCAAAACTCCAATAACCTTGAAATGCGACAAAACAAGAACAACAAGAAGATACCAGGCAGCATCAATAAAGCCAGCCGTCAAGACCATAATTACCTTCTCGGGCAGCTGAGCCTGAGCAGATACAAATTGGCTGAAAAGTGCTGTGAAAAAAATAGCAAGCTTAGGATTAAGAAAAGCGGTGAGAAAACCGGAACGGAGGCCATTGCCTGTATAGACTGAATCCGTATCTGTTTGTGCAGCTTCAGAGAGTCCGGTGGAACCAATAAGAGCCTTCACTCCAAGATAACCAAGAAACAACGCTCCCAGCCATTGAATAATCGTAAAAGCCAAAGGACTGCCAACAATCAACACAGCCAGGCCAGCAACGGTTGCAAAGGCATAGAGCCCAACTCCAAAACCATGAGCCAAGGCAGTCTTTACCCCTTCGGCACGACCTCCGGCCAGAGTGTTTTTTAAAACAACAGCCAGACTGGGACCGGGTGACATGGCCCCGAGGATACAGATGGTAGCAAGAGACAACCAGGCAGTCAGTGTCATACCATCCACCTTCTTCCACGACTCAAGGAGAGAAGAAAAAAATAAGTTTTAGCAACTGCTTTCCATGGCGACGCAACTTTTCTTACAACATTGTTGATAATTTTCATTCTAACCTTCCGGGTGTTCTCTCTTGAGACTATCCATGGTTTTGTTTTCACTTAAAGTAAATCGTTTTTCATGCCCAACCACAAGTCAACAGTTCTTTTCAAGCAAGAATATTCAATCTGCAGATATTGGTCAACAAAAGACCGCACAAAAAATGGTCTTTCTTTTTCTTTGAATTCAGGGGAAAATAAATGTAACATATTTGAAAAAGACTCTTGTTATTATCTCTTGCTTACAGTTGCAACGTTCTGCGACCAGGCACCATCCAGTTACTGACATCGTATTTTTTTGGATCTAAAATCCATTACAGCACCAAAAGAGCAACGATAAACTTTTCAGACTTTTAACATATCGAACTACACTATGGGATCTCTCCTCAAATCACTTCGTGGCCACGTTTTTTTATATATGATTTTGCTGGTGTCGATTTATTCAGTTGCCAACTATTTTATAATCAAACTGATTGTCTCTCCACGCCATCTCCAGATTGAACGTAACCTGGCACAACAGGAAACGGAACGGTTTACCCAGGCATTGCTGCGGGAAGGAGAAGCCCTTGAAACCATTGCTCACGACTGGTCTGCCTGGGATGACACCTATAGATTTATTCAGGACTTGAATGCTGAATACGTCACCTCCAACCTTCCCGACACAACTCTCACGAATGGTGCATTCAACCTGTTAGCTTTTTTTCGACTGGACGGCTCCATGGTCTGGAGCCGATTTATCAACCTTGAAACGGAAGAAGAGATAACTCTCAAAGAGCTGCCGCCATCCGGTCTCCCGTCTGACCATCCTCTGCTTCAGCATCCCGATGTGGAAAACGCAATTAACGGACTGGTACACACAGCATATGGCCCGCTACTGATCGCATCACACCCGATTATCACCAGTGAGAACACAGGGCCCATTGTTGGAACGGTGATGTTCGGTCGCTTTCTCACCGAGCAACTAATGGCAAAGTTAGAATTACAAACAAAGGTTAATTGTCGGATCATTGATCTTGAGGCCAAAAACACCCTCTCCAGATTACCAGTAAAGGTCTCCTTACTTGGCCCCGACACCCCATTTCTGTTTCATGAAGCCGGAAATAAAATTGCTGTCTACAGCTTACTCAACACTGCTCAGGGAAAGTCGGAATGGCTTATTGAAGTTCGTGCCGATCGGCTGATCACTGCACATTCCAAAGAAATTCTTCGCTATGTTCTGTTCTCAAACATCGCCATGGGAATTATCACCCTCCTTCTCTTTCTTTTAATTTACCGCTACCAATTGAGAACTGCGACCTCAGCGTTTCGTGGTCTTATTGATCAATCATTGCCGCCGAGGACTAAAGAAAGACGACAATACCCGTTGTTGAGAAGTTTCGATACCAATGAGTTCTCCAAGTTAGGATACGATCTCCGCTCCATGATTGCCGGCTTTGAGCAGAGTAAGAAAAAGCAAAAAACTGTCATTAACAAATACACAAACTCACTTCGGGAACTGAACACCAAGTTGGTCGAGGAAATTAAAGAACGACTGCAGATTGAGGAAGATCTAAACATGACCCAGCAAACGCTGGAGAAACGGGTCGAGAAACGAACCGAGGAACTCCAGCTGACCAATGCTACCCTGGAGGATGAGATTAAGATCCGCATAGAGAAGGAACAGGATCTGATAAAACATCGAAAACGACTTCGTGCGCTCTCATCGGAACTCATGGAAACAGAAGACAGAGAACGGCGGCAGCTCGCCTCTGACCTTCACGATCAAGTCGGTCAATCTCTTTTAGCGGTGAAAATGTATGTGGATAGTCTCACCGCTTCCACCTCCAACGAGACTACGCTCGAGAGCTTGCAACTAATCGCAGGCATCGTCGATGAGACAGTGCAGGATATTCGAACACTTACCTTTGAGCTTAGTCCACCTATCCTGTATGAACTCGGTCTGGATGCTGCTCTGGAATGGCTTGGTGAAGAGTTTCTACAAAAATACAATCTTATAGTGACCAGCGCATGTGATAACTGTACCAACTATAATACACCTGCCTCGCTGGCCCTTATCTTTCGTACAATTCGAGAGTTACTCATCAATGTCGTCCGTCATGCAGCCGCAGAGACTGCTGATGTTCTGGTTCAATGTACGGGGAAAGGTGTACGCCTGACAGTAATGGATGACGGCTGCGGCATGGAAGATACGAATCAAAAAAACGGAGACAACACAAACGGCGGTTTTGGCCTGTTTAGTATCCGTGAGCGGGTAATCAACATCGGTGGTACGGTGGTGATTAATTCGGGAAAAGATGAAGGAACGGCCATAATATTAACAATCCCATTTAAAGAACCCTGTACTGAACCCACCAAGCTGACACTATGACACTAAAAATTATTGTTGTTGATGACCATAAAATAGTCCGGGACGGACTCTGTTCACTCATCGAAGGGCTTTTAGGTTACAGCATCATCGGTCAGGCCGAAAATGGCAGGCAGGCCATTGAAGTGGCCCGCCGGGAAAAACCGGATATCATTATTATGGATATTAGTATGCCGGAGATGAACGGCATCGATGCGACTCATTTGATTATAGAAGAAATGCCTCTGTGTAAGATAATTGTCCTGTCCATGCATTCAGATAAACGCTTTATCACTGGTGCACTCCAGGCAGGAGCCTCTGGATTCCTTCTTAAGGAATGTGCTTTTCAGGAACTCAACCAGGCTCTCGACGCAGTCCGCAGTGGGCAAACGTATCTCAGCCCTAAAATTGCCGGTACCGTTGTCCATGATTATCGACGTCGCCTGCTCTCGGAAGATAAGGAAAAAAAACTTACGACGAAAGAGCGGGAAGTACTGCAGCTGATTGCCGAAGGCAGATCAACCAAGGAAATTGCTGATAAAGTTTTTGTGAGCGTTAAAGCAATTGAAGGTCGTCGTCGTCGGCTCATGGATAAACTGCAGATTACTACTGTTGCTGGCCTAGTCAAATATGCCATCCGTGAGGGCTTGACCGAACTGTAACCCCAAGAGTAACGTTCTCACAACGCTCCTCTCAATATGAATTGTCTGCAGGCAAACAGGTAGTTGTCAAATTTGAACAGTCTCAGGTTTTGATTCTGTTCTTTTGGCTCCTCGCTTGAAACTCTCCAGTTCGACAGTCAACACTCCTTATAAGTATTCTTCCACTGCACCACCAAAACCAATTCAGTCCACTCAGCCTTAGATTTTTCCTAAAGAATCACAACAAGGCATTTCGAAGCCCACAAGTAGGGAAACCCCCCTTTCCAACACTGCTACATGGTGATACCATCAAGAAGTTCTATAAAGAGTATCCCGTATGGTGGTAAACACTTTAGTTAAATAGAAAAAATGAAGCAGGAGGACAATGAAAAAGACAGCTTGTATCTCCTTATTTTTTTTCTTCGCCAGCAGCATAATAGAAGTCAACAATGGATGTTCACAGGATCAGCCCTTCATAAACCCAGCCGTGACAACAGAGACCAATATTCACTTCAACAAACATTATTGTACCGAGTGTCACCTGCAACGACCGGTAAAAGGTAATGCCCTCCAGTTGAGATTCGAAAACTACACCGAGACCTGCAGATGCCACGGATATACTCCGGACACCTACACTCATCCTGTGAACATCCCGCTCTCCAAAGAAAAAAGAGCTACTATCCCAGCAGAGTTTCCCCTCACAGACGACAAAATTACCTGTGACACATGTCACAACATGGCCCTGCAATGTGAACCAAAATACGAATTACAGCACCACAATAAAGCATTTTTACGAACGGATTCTTCACTCGGTCGAACCTTTCTCTGTTTTCAATGTCACCAGGAAGAGCAGTACAAAATGTTTGATCCTCACAAACAGCTTGATGAGTCGGGAGCGATCAATCCAGAATCATGTCTCTATTGCCATGAGATCAGACCGGATGAACAGCACGCAACGTTGGAATCCCGGAAAAACGGTGGTGGAGATATTCGTCTTGTCGGGAATCTCGAAGTACTTTGCCTGCGATGTCACAATAAAAAAGCCAAAAATCACCCCCTCAATAAAAACCATCTCGTCAAACCGTCGGAAAAGGTTGCCTCCAGAATGCACTGGTCCGAAAGAAACCTCTGGATTGTATTGCCATTGAACGACGAGGGAAAGATAACCTGCATAACCTGTCATAATCCGCATGAACGCGGAGTTATCCCAGAAGAAAAAGCTGCCTCTGCAGGAGCAAGTGATAGAGGTCGGTTAAGAAAAGCATGGGGAGGCGGCAGTATCTGTGTGGTGTGTCATAACATATAAATACTATCCATCA
The DNA here is from genome assembly GCA_964621915.1 of uncultured Desulfocapsa sp. Taxonomy (GTDB): domain Bacteria; phylum Desulfobacterota; class Desulfobulbia; order Desulfobulbales; family Desulfocapsaceae; genus Desulfocapsa. The sequence continues at coordinate 7,694 of CAZUPS010000021.1, forward strand.
GTACCATCAATAAGAACCACCTGCAACATGGTGGTTTTACAGTAGTGAGTGTATCCACTAAACGGTTACTCAAAAAGGAGAGGAGATGAGCTTGAAGTCACGTTCCGGACCACTTGGTTACCTTGGTATCTTTGTATTGTTAAGCATTTACTTCCTGCCCACAGGCGCGCAGGGATCGGATGTCGGCAACTGCCTGTTGTGTCACAAGTACCCTGGATTGAGCAGGGTTGATGAAAATGCAGAGATGCGGCTTCTCTATGTGAATGAGGAAATTTTCAATAAGAGTGTCCATGCCAAAGTAAAATGTGAGGGATGCCATACAGATATTAAAAAGATCCCCCATGAACCGGTGAAACCGGTCGACTGTCTCGTGCTTTGCCATATCATTGAACCGTCAGAGGAACAGAAGTTTTCTCACAAGAGTGTTGAAACGTTCCTGGCCGACAGTGTCCACGGTAAAAAAGACGAGACTGGTAAGGAAAAACCATTCAGTGAAGATATGCCAACCTGTAAGGATTGTCATGACAATCCCTTATTCAGGCCCCTGGCTTTTGTGAAAAAAGTCAGGCCCGGTGTTGCCGAAGATGCCCTTGGCCGCTGCCGTGTCTGTCATAAAAAGGAAGAGTTTATCTATCGCTTTTACAATCACATAACCACCAGGCTGCATAAGAGTAGAAGTCCGCTCAACATTGCCCAGTCCTGTGGTCGCTGCCATGATGATCCGGATCTGGTGGCTCGGCACAATCTCTCAACCATGGCCGGTGGTTCCTATGGAGAAACCTTTCACGGCAAAGCTGCCAATCTTCTTGATGAGTCGGTTCCAGATTGTCTGGACTGTCACGTCCCCAAGGGACAATCTGTACACCAGATGCATGGAAATGATGACCTACGTGCCACGACCCATCCAGAGAACAGAGGACAAATTTGCGGTTCCGTGGATTGTCATCCAGGCGCCTCTCCACAATTTGCAAATTATCAGGTCCATCCCGAGTTTGATAAGGAACAGGAACCAGTTACATACTGGTTTACAACCTTTTTCATCGTTCTCACTGGAGGTACTCTGTTACCTCTGATGGCGATTCTGTTTCTTGACCTGCTTCGCCGCCTGTTTCCCAATGCATCCTTTAGACGGAGGAAAGAGAAACGATGAAAAAATATCCAGCCATAAAAATAAAAGACGGAAAGAAATATTTCTTCAGATTCGACCTGGACACAAGAGTCCAGCACATCATCCTGGCAGCCACGGTCATAATCCTGGTCCTGACAGGAATGCCTCTCAAGTTTAGTGATACAACCTGGGCCCCGTATCTCTACTCTGTATTCGGCGGAAGCCAGATGGCACCGACGATACACAAATGGACCGGGGCCCTTATGCTTATCCTTTTTGTTTATCATGTTATCCGAGTGGTAAGTGGGATTATAACAAATCATATCCTTCCCCTCAAAAGAGAGGGGAAAATGAGTGTCGGCCGTGTCACAATGATACTCCTTAAACTTCCCATGATCCCCAACTTGAAAGATGTGAAGGATTTTTTCGGACTGATGAAATATCTTCTCTATTTCACCAATGAGCACCCACATGGTGATGAATGGACCTGGAAGGAAAAGTTTGATTACTGGGCACCATTCTGGGGTATGTTTGTCATTGGAATCACCGGGCTTATTATCTGGAATAAGGTGATTGCCACTCAGATTATACCGGGTGAGTTTATTAATCTCTGCCTGATTGCCCACAGCGACGAAGCATTGCTGGCCGCCCTGTTCCTCTTTATCTGGCACTGGTATAATGTTCATTTCTCCACATCCGTTTTCCCCATGGGTACGGTCTTTCTTACCGGTTACCTCTCTGAGGATCTGATGGTTGAAGAACACTATGAACATTATGTGAAAGTGATGACAAAAGAAGGACTAGAAGGTGAGATCAAACCGCCCCATGGCGGCGGGAACAATCCGACAACCTGTGGGGAACCGGAAACTGACGAACCTGATAGTCCACCAGAGACCACAGCCACAGAAGCACCCAACAATAGTACACAGCAGGGAGGAATCAGCTCATGAAATGCTTTTTCACTAAGCTCTATGTCCTTGCTTTTATGGGATTAGTCGTTTTTTTCGGAATACTTATCTGGAAATTGACCTTTGCCCATCTTATCCATGAATACCACGCAAGACAAGGCGATATCTCCATTGAGCATAGCGGCGAAATAGCCAAGAAAGATGTGGGGAATCAAACGTTTGACAAGATTATTCTTGAAAGTGAGGATCGGGTAAAACACTACCTTGGATACCGGGTTCTCGAAGAACAGAGAATAGAGGGACATTTTCACCATATCGGTTTCGATGTCGGACCGGATAACAGATCCTATTGCAGATCCTGCCATGGCGATATGCCACATGACTCAGTAAAAGATATTCGTGCCTTTCTGAATATGCACGCCTTCTTTGTTGCCTGTCAGACCTGTCACGTCAAACTGGAAGGAGACGACGAAACCAACGTCTATAAGTGGTATGACCGCAAAACAGGGGAGATCGTTGCCAGTCCGGTGAATGGTGCTCCTCCGGGGACTTATAACGCAAAAATCGTCCCCTTTGTTTATGAAGACGGCCAAGTTGTCCGCATCGACAGCGATGCCAGGATAGCATTCGCCACTGCTTACAAGCTAAATGAAAAGGATCTGAGTGAAGGGCAGAAATCCAAGTCAAAGAAAATGATCCATCAGATTATTAGTAAGGTACCGGTTAGTTGTGAAGACTGCCATAGCAAGAATAAACCAACGCTCCCTCTTGCGGATCTTGGCTATTCCAAGGCTCGGATCGATTCCATCACCAGTACAGAAGTGGTGGGAATGATAAAGAACTATACCGAGTTTCATATGCCGAAGATGTTAAATCCCGGCGAAGCATCTGCAGCTCAGCAACGGCAGACTCAATTGCAGCCACAACCGGCAGAGCATGAAACACCTAAGACAAGTGAATAGGTCTCTTTTTTGTGAATGGCATTCCCCCCTCCTGGCGTGCCAATGGCAACGGAGAATACTCTCCGTTGCCATCCTCATCTTTATTATAAATAGCACGGTTTGCCATGGCGTTGAACTAACCATGGCAAATCATCTTTTTGATATAACAGATGGTTTTAATCAGCCAAGTGATGTTGCCGTTGCCGGGGATGGCACCATTTATGTAGTTGACGGAGTCAATGGCAGAGTAAAGGCATTTTCTTCATCTGGCAGCTTTCTCTTTACCATCGGACGCCCGGGAACTGGATCCGGTGAATTTGCATTTCCTCTTGGTATTGGATTGGATACTTCAGGCAGAATCTATGTTGCCGATTCACAAAATCACAGGATTCAGATCTTTTCGGCCACAGGAGATTTCATCTCTGAAATTCCGATCCCTGATCTAAACGGGAAAAAAGCCGACCCAACGGATGTGGTCGTGGAGAGTTCAGGCAAGTGGTGTTTTGTGGCAGACAACGATAATCATCGTATTCTCAAATTCGATATCGCTTCAAAAAAGCTCATCGACAGCTACGGAAAACCCGGGGCTGAAAAGTGGGAGTTCCGCTATCCCTTTCTTATGCATCTGCATCGGGATAAAGATATTTACATCGTCGATGTGATAAACACCAGAGTGCAGGTACTGAATACAGAGGGCAAGTTTGTCTCCTTTGTCGGGGGCTGGGGCGTGGAAAAAGGCCAGTTTTTCAGGCCAAAAGGGGTCACCGTAGATAAAAATGGCCTCTCCTATGTCAGCGACAGTTATATGGGGGTCATTCAGCTTTTCAATATTACTGGCACCTTTCACTCGGTTCTTGGTGACCCGGTAACTGGTAAGGTGAGGAAGTTTGAGACCCCTGTGGGACTCTTTGTTGACGATTCCATGCGCCTCTATGTTGTAGAAATGCTTCCGGGTCGAATCAGTGTTTTCAGCCTGAGCAATTTGCCATGAACAGGTTTCCTGTCTGCGCCTTAATTCTGTTTTTTTGGAGCATACTCTTCTGCCATACACCATGCCTTGCCAATCAGGCACCACGAAATCCAAACTCGGCCAAAGAATGTGCAATCTGCCACTATCGCTGGATTGACACTTTTTTCATCGATGGCCAAGGGACTGATCTGGTTCCGTATCAGGAAACGAAGGTTGTGGCCGAACCCGGAATTTGTTTTTCCTGCCATGACGGCAGTGTGGCCGACTCCCGGGGCAAGGTCTACAACGACCATCGTCATCCCATCAACAAGCCTCCTCCGGCAGATATGGAAATTCCCGCCATATTTCCACTGGACGAACACGGGAATATGCAATGCTTTACCTGCCATACCGCCCACGGTGTCTCCAGTGAGATGGGTATGGAGAGAGCTGTCTTTATCCGCACCTCAAATAATAATTCATCCATGTGCATGATGTGTCATAAGGGCAAGGAAGGTGGTCCGGCCATGGGTAACCATCCCATCGGCTTAACAAAACGGGCAATCCCGGAGAATCTTCTCAGCCACGGCAGTGTCGAAGGCTCTGGCAAAAATCAGATCATCTGCCAGACATGCCACACGGTCCACGGTTCACCGTTTGATAATTTTCTCGTTGAAAACAACAGAGACTCTGCTCAGCTCTGCCTTGACTGCCATAAAGAGAAAGGAGGACTTTTGAATACTGGCCATGACCTGAGACGTACAGCAGCAAAGGCAAAAAACAGCAAAGGCCAGACCCCGGAGCAATCAGGAATATGTGGAGCTTGTCACCTGGTGCATGGTGCAAATAAAACAGCCCTCTGGGCAAGAGAACTTCCCGCCAAGAGCAAAAACATCACTCAGGATCTTTGTATAAGTTGTCACAATAAACAGGGGATCGCCTCTGAAAAAGCACTAAAAGGATACGCACATCCTGTCAACATTTCCATGCGAAACAGTGGAATAAAACCAAAGTTGCCCACCTTCGACCGTAAAGGGAAACGTGTTCCTTTTCAATCCAAGGAGGCAATCCTTGCCTGCGCCACTTGCCACGATCCGCACCAGGGAGGAACGGCCAGACAGGCCAAGATGACGCCGCCTCGCTCAAATTTCCTCAGGATAAAAGGGGGAGAACAGGAGACCTTATGTAGGCAGTGTCATACCAGGCAATCCAGTGTTGCTGGAAGTGACCACGATCTTCGAAAGAGTGGGCCAGCAACAAAAAACAGTAAAGGACAATCACCAAAAGAATCAGACGTGTGTGGTGTCTGTCATCTGGTGCACGGAGCCCAAACTCAAGATTTGTGGGCTCGGAATGTTTCTTCCAAAAGTGCTTTTCCGGCCCAGGACCTCTGCCTTACTTGTCATAGCCCTACTGGAGCAGGCAGCAAAAAGGTAATTGCTGATCATTCTCATCCCGTTAATATTGATCCTGCAAAAATGGGTATACGTACTAAGCTTCCCCTCTATAATAGCAAGGGAGAACAGTCAGATAAGGGGGTGATTGCATGTTTGACCTGCCACAACCCCCATCAGTGGAATCCTGGAAACTCAGGAGATCATGGCAACAAGAGTTCCGAAGGGAACGCCCAAAACAGCTTTCTTCGTCTTGAAGTCAGTCCAAAACCTCTCTTGTGCGGTAATTGTCATGCTGCAAAGGCATATGTGGAAAAAACGGACCACGATCTTTCCATCACAGCCCCGACAGCAACGAATATCATGGGACAAACTCCTGAGGAATCCGGTGTCTGCGGTGTCTGTCATATCATCCATAATGGAAAAAACAGGGTGCGCCTCTGGGGGCGTGACTACGGCAGAGGAAAAGGTATCATGGACAGGATGTGCAACAGCTGCCATAGCGAGACGGGGTCTGGCAATAGCAAAGTACCCAAGGTTTCTACCCATCCGGAAAAACAGCTGATTGCCAACCCGGGAAGGAATAAGAAGGGAAAGGCAAACTATTTCCCCCTGTTTAACGATGCAACGGGGGATTTTATAACCATTGGTGATATTGCCTGTGCCTCATGTCATGATGTACATCAGTGGGACCCGAAGAAGCCTGTAAAGGGAAATGGGAAGAATCCGGAAGGTAAGGCTACCAATAGTTTTTTACGTATGCAGACCTACAATATGATATGCAAGGATTGTCATGGATTGGATTCTCTGTTTCGTTTTAAATATTACCATGACAGTAAAAAAAGAACTCCATATTCCGCCCCATAATAGAGATAGGTACCGCACACGATATACAGAAAAAAAACATACCATTTTCTGTTATACCAGTAGGGTAATGAGTATCATCCTTCCTTCTTGGCGACCTCTGTAAAATCCTTAAAATGTCAGGCATACCGGGCGCTCCGGTTAATAAACAAAGGGATTTGGAACCTTATATATAGGGGAACTCCCCTTTTTTCTTTCTCAACCTGATGTATGCTACAAAGTAATACAACGTCAGTGGGATGTGGCATTAACACCGACTGTGGACAAATAGGGGAAAAGATGAAACTAGAATGGTTAACAAGAGGAAAAATGATGAAAAAATTAGTACTAGCTGTATTGGCATTGATTGGTAGTGCAGGGATATGCTCAACAGCATATGGATCAATAGCATTATCGGCTCATGATTTCAGGCTATCAGGCTGGGCCGATGGACAAATTTGTTTGCCCTGTCATGCCCCGCATAACGGAACAATTATTGATGATGCCCCCCTCTGGAACCATACTGTTTCAGCAGCCACCTACGATTTGTACTCCAGTACAACCCTTGATGCCACTCTTTCACAACCCGTAGGCGTCTCAAAACTCTGCCTTTCCTGCCATGATGGAACCATTGCAGTCGATTCTTATACCGGCCATACGGGTACTATCGATATAGGAACCCTCGGCACCGGCAGTGGAGACATAGGCACTGAGCTGGGTAACGACCATCCCGTGTCCTTTACCTATGACGCTGCTCTTGCGACTGCAGATGGAGGTCTTTTTGATCCAACCACCAGAAGCTCCCTCGTAAGCGATCTTGGAGGTACAATTGACACCGACATGCTTTTTGCTAATCGGATGGAATGTTCATCCTGCCATGATGTTCATAATAAATATACGAACGATAGTCTTCTCTTAATAGATAACGCTGGCTCTGCCCTGTGTCTCACCTGCCACGACAAGTAACAAGATAATTCGACATAGGCTGTTTCCTGTCTACCCATGCACGCCAAGTGTGTGGGTAGACTTTGTTGTTTTTTTCGGTACCACTTAAAAACTATGCATAAAACATATCGCTTTTCAGGCACACACCTGCTGTTTGCCCTCCTCTGTCTAGTACTCCTGAGTAGTTGTGCCAAACCGGTAATAGATGAAGCACCTGTTTTCTACCCTCCACCTCCAGAACGCCCGAGGCTTCAGTTTCTCACTGCTATCTCCTCGGAAACAGACCTGGAAGTCAAAAGAGATGCCTTTGACAGTTTTCTCTTTGGTCCCGACATGTCTTTTGCCAGCATCGGTCGCCCCTATGACATTGCCTCAGCCAAAGGAAATATCTACCTTATTGATCGTCAGTTCAACAAAATATTGACCATTGATCTGGTGAACAATGACTTCACTGAACTACGAACCAACGGACAGGGAGCACTCCGTTCCCCATCGGGTATCTGGGTCACCCCGAATAGCGTCAAGTACATTGCTGATATAAAACGCCAGCAGATCGTCACCTTTAACAGCAGCAATGAGTTCATCCGTGCCTACGGTAGCAAAGAGGTATTTGATAAGCCTGTTGATGTTGCTGTTCATAACGACAAAATTTATGTCTGTGATATGCTTAAAAGTCAGATTGTTGTTCTCGACAAAGGTTCAGGAGAAGTCGTTATGACCATTGGGGAGAGTGGGGCTGGGGAGGGGCAGCTGCATAAACCAACACATGTAACTGTGGACAAGCAGGGAAACATTTTTGTCAATGACGCCTTTAATTTTAGGGTCCAGCAATTTGATAGCTCTGGAGCATTTGTGAAAACTTTTGGTTTCCACGGAGACCGTATCGGGGCAATGGCCCGAACGAAAGGCCTGGGCACTGATCAGGAAGGAAATCTTTATGTGGCGGATTCGGCCTTTGAGTATGTGCAGATTTTCAACAAAAAAGGCCAACTGCTCCTCTTCTTCGGCGGGCCTGGAAATGGTCCCGGTAACATGTACCTTCCGTCTGGTGTCCACATTGATTATGAGAACGTCCAATTTTTCAACAAATTTGCTGATCCGAAGTTCAAACTGAAATACCTCCTCTATGTATGTAATATGAGTGGTCCCAACAAGGTTAACGTGTATGGATACGGAGACTGGACCGGCGAATAAAGGGTGTTGGTAGATTTGACTGAAGTATGCAATACAAAGGAAAATGAAAAATGTACAAAGTGTCCATTCACATAGTAATGACGCTTTTTTTGACAGCCTCCCTCACAGGATGTGAACCGAAAAAGCAGCATGAAGTGCTTACATTTTTCTTCACCGGTGTTCCCCCATTGGAAGAAACAGACTCTGTCAAAAATAACGAAGCATCCGGAAACACCCTGAAAAAGACTCAAGATAAAAAAGTTGTACAAGTCCCAAGCCGCTATTCCCATCCGGTATGGGCAGCAGGTGTCTGTGATCCATGCCATGGAAGTACAGGGATGTTCAGCACCCCCGGGGTCCAGAAACAGCCCCAGTCAGTCTTCAAAACGGGCGGCGGCATGCCTGGTACACTCATATTGCCGAAAAACAAACTCTGCATCCAGTGCCATCGAGGCAAAACACCATTACGGGCACTGACAGAGCGACTCTGGCTACATAACACAACGGCAAAGGGGGATTGTCTGGCATGTCACGATCCACATCAGAGCAAGAATAAAAACACCTTGCGAGAAACACCTGCAAAAATATGTCTTCCATGCCATGAAAATGGGATATTTATGGCAACACCAGCCCACCAGACAGGAGAGGCCTGCCTTTCCTGCCATAATCCGCATATGGGCCTCAATAAAAATTTACTGACAAAAGAGTATCAGGAGCAGAAAATCCCGGCCCTTCAAATCCCGGAAACCAGGGAACAAGGTCGGTAATATCATTTTACGTGGAAAAACCCCATACAGGAAGCCAAGCGATGATAGTGGTGTGTTTCGTCTTCACATTCAAAAAGAAACGAACTTTTACCCAAAAACAATGCATTCTTTTGATACCCTCTTTCCTATAGCTCTGCTTGTTCTGTTGCCGATGTTTCTCCTTCTGATCGAGACGGGAGCAATCCAGGCTGCTGAAGAACCGGCAACCGTAAAACCCACACCTCCAATTTCACCACCGATTTCATCACCCATAAGAAGAGCACGAGCGGTTGCGATGGCCAATGGTTTCCTGGGAGAAAACTATTTTATTAAACGGCCTGCCATGGGGGTGGGACTTACCTACGAATACAAGGATGAGTCACGAACAACGAGTGGCACAACTGTTAAAGACAGTTATCACAGATTTAAAGAGCGAGTAAGACTGCAAACAGCTGGCTGGCTGTACCATCCCGCGCTTATGCAATATTCCCTGATGATTGAACCGGAGTGGATCCAGTCAAAAGAAGTCAACACTTTAGAAGAAACCGGAAGAGTCAACTCTTTTTCACCGGATTATGCAATGACTGCAACCTTTCTTCAGCAAAAGCCCTACACATTTAATTTTTTCGCCAGCCGACGAGAATCTCCGGTGTGGGCAGCCTTTGCAGGTGACACTGAAACCCTTGTCGACACCTACGGGAGCACCGTACGACTCAAATACAAGCAATTACCCACCACATTTGGGTTCGCTCACATCAAGACTGATCAGCAGGGCTACTATACATCAGAAAATATACGTGATAATTTTCATCTTATGTCCCGGCATCAAAACGAAAAGAGCAACACATCTTTTAGCTCCACCTACAGTGACGACATGCGGAGCACCGATGACGTTGATACTGAAATTAAGACATTTAATAACAGTCTTATGAATAACTATCAAATCGACAGTGACAACAAAATAAAGCTCAATTCACTGCTGACATACAGAACCCAGGACAGCGATACTTTTGATAGCGCCAATATCCGCTTGCGGGAACAATTAAACTGGCAGCATCGGGTAAATCTGCAATCAACCTATTCATTCACCCACACCCTGCAGGATACCGATGCCTCACGATCCGAACAAACGGCACTCGACGCCCGTTTATCACACCTTTTGTATGAAAACCTGAACACCAATCTGGGCGGCAGAGCGAGCCGGGATGATTATTCCGGAGGAAGGGAGAATGCCTTAAGTACTTTCCTTAACTTCGCCTATAGTCGTCCCATCTCCTGGGGCACTCTGAATCTAACAAGTGGCTGGAACTACCTCTATACCGACCGCAGCGGATTCACCAGTGCAATCGCCCAGGTAACCAATGAAGCACACACCCTGAGCCCGACCACAGAAACCTACCTTACAAACTATGGCGTTCGTACTGAATCCATCGTTGTAACCAATGCTCCCGGCACCATCATCTATATTGAAAACATAGACTACAGCGTTGATACAACCAATGATTCTACCCGAATAAATTATTTGCCCTTTGGCTCAATAACAGCCGGTCAAGCCATCATGGTGAGTTACAGATATCTCCGTGACTCAGAGTACGACGACGGTATTTTTACAGAGAACTACGGCATGAGCATGAACCTGTTCAATGGCTGGGAGTTTTCCTATCATTATTTGCAGGCCAAGCAGAAAATCCTCTCGGGCCAGGAACCAGATAAAAAAATTGACGATACAATCCACAGATTCAAAATTCGTTATGACACCAACTGGGCTGATACCACCTTCCACTATGAGGACAACGACCGTATCTCCAACCGTCCCTACACCAGATGGGAACTCCAGGAGACCTTAAGCTACAGACCTTTCTGGCAAGTACACCTTGCACTCAAAGGATATTTTGGCCAGACCACCTACAGCGACGATAATGAGATAAAAGATATTTATGGCGGAGTCACCACCTTTGACTGGCTCCCCGTCCGTTGGTGCAGATTTCGGTTAGAGGGGTATTACAACAACATCAATGGAGATGTGGAACGAACTGAAAATACCGGTGTCAAGGCAGGGCTTGAATTCCGCTACCGCATCTGGACAGCGCGACTCAGCTATGAACTCACCGACCAAAGTAATTTAATAACGGATTATGAGCGAACGAAGCAACTCTTTCGTTTTGAAATCATCCGCATCATGTGGTGACCCATGTCTCTTCAGCAAATACAGAACACACGAAAAATGATTCAGAAAACGTCCCCCTTCGTGAGAATATTTACAGTCCTGATCTTCTTTTCCATTCTTTGTCTGCACGGCTGTACATCTAAACCCCTTGAACCGCTTGCCCCCCCGGTGGATCTGGTGTGGCCAGGAGGAGAAGAGATTTCACGGATTCGTTTTCTTGGCAGTATCTCCAAGCCGGAAGACTTTCAGATCACAGAATCGTTTCTAGAGCGATTTTGGGGATATATCGTTGGCCAGGAGGACAAAAGCCTGGTAGCACCCTATGCAATTACCGGCGACAGAAAGGGCAGACTCTTTGTTGTTGACACCTTTTTACAAAAAGTTCAGTACTTCGATGCCGCTGCCAAACAATTTCACGCCTTCCCTCCTGCAGAGCAGGCCATGACGTCTCCCATAGCCATTGCAGTGAACAATAGTAATGGCACGATCTATGTTGCTGACTCCAAAGAAGGCATAATCAAAGCTTTCAAAGGAATAGAGGACACCAAGCCACAAGCCATTGGCAAAGATTTTCTGCAACGTCCTACTGGCATTGCTGTTCACCAGGAAAAGAACGAACTACTCGTTGTAGACACTAAACTTTCTCAAATTTTCAGGTTTGATCTGCAGACCCACAGGGTACTGGGTACGTTTGGAACCAAGGGAAAAAAAACAGGGCAATTTAATCACCCCACCAATATCACTGTTGCCACAGACGGTACACTCCTTATTACCGACGCCCTCAACTTCAGGATTCAGCGATACTCTGCCACCGGGCAGTTTCTCCAGACATTTGGATCTGCCGGTGACAGTCCCGGTCATTTTTCCCGACCACGTGGCGTGGCAACTGACAGTGACAACAACATCTATGTGGTAGATGCCCTGTTTGATAATATCCAGATTTTTGATGAGGAGGGCCGCCTGCTCATGGATTTTGGTAAATCAGGCAAAGAGTATGGAGAGTTCTGGCTACCAGCCGGTATATACATCGATCCAAACGACAGGATCTACGTGGCTGACTCGTATAACAAGCGTATTCAAATTTTTCAGTATCTCAAACAGGAAGGTTCGTTGCAATGAAGAAAACTCATATCTTCGTATTGGCCACTGGCCTGCTGCTCGGTTACGCACCAACAAGCCAGTCAGCCAGTATCGTTACCAGCAAACATAACCTTTCCATAAGCGGGCCCGGAGAGGTCAGGTCAACAACGGAGTCGAGGATTTGTGTCTTTTGTCACACCCCCCATAACGCACATCGGGATATTCCCTACCTTTGGAACCGCTCGAATGATACAGCCAACTATACTCCCTATCAAAGTTCCACCATGTATGCCTCCATCGGTCAACCCACCGGTGCCTCAAAGCTCTGCCTGAGTTGTCATGACGGAACCATTGCGTTAGGAGCGGTTCTTTCCCAGGAAACAGAAATACCATTTGCCGGCGGATTTCGTACCCTGCCAAATACCAGACCCTCGTATCTTGGCACAGATCTTTCCGATGACCACCCAATTTCCTTTAATTATCAGACCAGTATTGACCAGGGAAACCCCGAGCTTGCTGCCATAAATGCCCTGCCAACAGAAATCGGTCTCGACGATGGCGGCCAACTCCAATGTACGGCATGCCATAATCCCCATGATGATACCTATGGAAACTTTCTGGTGATGTCTAACCAGTTCTCGGCCCTCTGCACAGGATGTCATATAAAGAGCGGCTGGAGTAGCAGCACCCATGCTACATCTTCTGCCAAATGGAACAACCAGGATACTGATCCATGGCCAAATACTGAATACACTTCAGTGGCACAGAATGGCTGCGAGAACTGTCATCGCCCCCACAGTGCCGGTAGGCATCAACGGCTCCTGAAACGTGAATTTGAAGAGGACAATTGCCTTGTCTGCCACAACAGCAATGTTGCTCCGTTAAGTATTGAGGCCGAACTGATTAAAACGTATTCCCATCCCGTTGGAAACTACACCGGCATACACGATGCTGCAGAAGATTTTAGCCTCAATGGTGTAGCCAATCATGTGGAATGTGAGGATTGTCATAATCCGCACACCGTGACAGGGACTATCGCTTTGGCCCCTTCCGTGTCCGGGAGAAACAGTGGGGTACTTGGTGTTGATGATGGGGGCCAGCAAGTTGTTTCCGCCGACAACCTTTATGAAATCTGTTTCAAATGTCATGCTGATAATAATGTAATCACAGCACCCGCTGTCACCCGTCAGATAGACCAGTTGAACACCCGCTTTGAATTCAGCCAGGGCAACCCCTCATTCCATCCGGTCATACAGGCCACAAGTAACACATTTGTCCCAAGTCTCTTGCCTCCATATACCAGCAGCAGCATTATCTATTGCACAGATTGCCATGGCTCCGATGACCCTGATGGAGCACAGGGCCCCCATGGTTCCAATAACCAATATCTTCTGGTGGAGAATTACACCACCGTTGACAATACCATCGAAAGTCCTGATGCCTACGCGCTCTGCTACCGATGCCACGATCGGGATATTCTTATGGGCCAGCTGAGCGGGTTCAAACTACATTTCAAACATGTTCAACTGGAAAACACGCCCTGTTCGGTTTGCCACGATGCCCATGGTATTAGTGCAACTCAAGGAAGTGCCACAGCTAACAGGGCATTGATCAACTTTGACACGACCGTGGTCACCCCTAATTCTGCAGGTGATCTTTATTTTATAGGTGATGCTGTCTCACTAAATTCATGTGCACTTACGTGTCATGGAAACAACCATGCTCCAAAAACGTATTCAAGGAATTAGCCTGATTGAAAATGAGATTGAGAAAAGTCGGTGCTACTAACGAATAAAAAAAAGCAAAAATCAATTCAACAAAAATAGAAGCTGAGAAAATATCTATCAAAAAAATGGGAGAAAAAAAGGAAATGAAGCTGAGTCAAAAAACTAAAAAGGCATCCTCATCAGTATGGATAAAGCTTTGTCCAGTTATTCTGATTGCAGGTGCTTTCGCACTGGACGCCTGTGCGGCAAAAGAGACATCCATCAACGTAACGATGAAAGCAGGGCAGTCCTGTTCCACATCCGATTGCCACCCAAAAATGGGAAAAGATAAATATGTACATGGTCCTGTGGCCACCGGCGACTGTTCTTTCTGTCATAAACAGGAAAATAAAGACAAACACGCCTTTCAACCCATCAATGATGTTGAGGGGCTCTGTTACGAATGCCATGAAAAACTCGACATGGGATCTGTTGTCCATCAGCCAGTTGCTGATGGGGACTGTACAGGATGTCACAGCCCGCACCAGTCTGCTAACCAGTTCCAACTCAAGGGTGAAGGCGCTGGCCTCTGTTACGAATGTCACGACCAGTCCATTGGCGGTGGCAAATTTGTCCATGGTCCTGTGGAGGTCGATGGATGCATTGTCTGTCATGCTCCTCATTCCTCGGATTCTCCCAAAATGCTAATGGCAGAAGGGAATGATGTTTGCTACTCCTGCCATTCCGATAAAGAAGAGGAAATCGTCGGTAAGGAATTTGTCCACGGTCCTGTGTCAGATGGCTGCATCGAATGCCACAGTCCCCATAGCAGTGATTTTGAATTCAGCCTGCCGGGGGAAAGCACCAAGGGAGTCTGCTTTACCTGCCATGAAGATAAAAAGGATGAGATTTCGCAGGTCACCGTAAAACACGGTGGTCTTGAAACCGATAGAGGATGTATGGCCTGTCACAATCCCCATGCTTCCACGTTTCCACAACAGCTCGACATGGCCCCCATGGATCTTTGTCTCTCATGTCATGACAAAGAATACAAACATGCTGACGGGACCACCGTGGCAAACATGAAACTCCTGTTGGAGAGCAATGGCAGCCATCACGGTCCTATTGCAGACAAAGATTGTTCCGGTTGCCATAATACCCATGGATCAAAAGATTTTCGCATATTGCGAGGATATTTTCCGAAAAAGTTTTATGCCTCCTATAACCCGGATAACTTTGAACTCTGTTTTATGTGCCACAACGACACCTTGGTCAAAGACGCAAAGACCACGACCTTGACAGGATTTCGTAACGGTGATCAGAACCTTCACTTCCTCCATGTCAATAAAACACCTAAAGGCAGAACCTGTCGTGCCTGCCACGATGCCCATGCGACTAAAAATCCGAAACACGTAACCGATACGGTCCCCTTTGGTGCCTACGCAATGCCGGTTGGCTTCACCAAGAGTAATAAGGGAGGCACCTGTCTTCCAGGTTGCCATCAACAATTCAAATATGACAGAGACAACAAGGTAAAAAACAGATGAACTGCAAACCACTTGTTTTAGTACTAGCCGCCCTTGTATTTGGGCCAGGATGGCTACAGGCCTCTTCATCCCCTGCAAAAGAGGCTTTGTGCGAGAAAGAAGCCTCTGCCTTGGCGCGTGAAGGGAAACTGGAGCAGGGAATTGATGCCATTGGGCAGTGTATCAAGAAAAACCCCTCGGGAGCTAAGGCATATGTTGTCCTTGGCTACCTTCTCCTGGACAAAGGTGATACACAGCAATCATTGACATCCTTTAACAAAGCACTTGAACTCCGCCCTCGCTCCAGTGCAGCCAAAACCGGGAAAGGAATTATCTTGTTGCAGAGGGGAGAGCTCAAAGAAGCAGAAGCTCTTTTA
Organism: uncultured Desulfocapsa sp.; assembly: GCA_964621915.1. Taxonomy (GTDB): domain Bacteria; phylum Desulfobacterota; class Desulfobulbia; order Desulfobulbales; family Desulfocapsaceae; genus Desulfocapsa. The sequence continues at coordinate 23,557 of CAZUPS010000021.1, forward strand.
AAAGATGCCCTCAAGCTCAACCCGGATCCCACTCGGACATACTACGAGTTAGGTCTCCTGTATGAACAACTTGGCGATATGCAAAAGGCCCTTTCCCATTTCAAACAGGGAATTACATCACGCGAACAGGAAAAAAGGTAGACGATAGTGAAGATAATACAATACTCCCCCTTCAGAAGAAAAAAGTTCCTGATCATTCTTGTGGCAACCTTTGCCATACTGCAGAGCTCAATTTCCGTTCCTGCCCTTAAAACCATGGGGGTGGGGACAGAAGCACCGAATTTTTCACTGAAGACTCTAGGTGGAGAGACAAGGAATTTTTCTTCCCTCAAAGGGGACAAACTGACCATACTCCTCTTCTGGGCATCATGGAGTCGACAATCGGAAAAAGCGCTCAAACAAATGGAAAAGCTCCATACAAAGTACAAAGATATGGGGCTTACAGTTGTTGGTATTAATGTTGAAAGACAGACCATCGATGACAAAGCCCTGACGGATATAAAAGGTATCATCGATCGGTTGCAGCTCCCCTTTCCCACCCTGATCGATCACGGACTTGTCTCCTTTCACGATTATGGGGTCATTGCAGTGCCCACTACGGTCATCCTGGATCCAAACAGAAAAATCATGTTTGAGATGTCCGGTTTTCCACTGGTTACCACCCTTGATATGATTCACTTTCTTGCCGCCTCCATTGAAGGCAAGAAAGCTCCCTCCGAGGTGGCAGAAAAAAACGCCTATCATCCGGACAAAAAAGCTGTACGCTCATGGAACATGGGGATAAAGGCACTGAAATCGAAACGCACATTTAAATCGGCTGAAAGGTGGTTTAAAAAGGCGATAGCAGCGGATCCAAAGTTTATTTTGCCCTATCTCAGTCTCGGAAGCTTTTACGAAGAGCAGGATAAACGTGGACAGGCCAAAGAACAATTCCAGCAAGCCCTTACCCGCCAGCCCGACAATGTGAAGGCTCTCAGTGAGATGGGACTTTTACTGCTGCAGGAAGGTTCCCTTGACGCGGCAAGAACAATGCTTGAAAAAGCGATTACGGCAGATGAATCGTATCCCCCGAGTTATTACTACCTTGGGTATCTTACGGGCAGAGAGGGGGACATGCAAAAGGCCGCCGAGCTCTTTGGCAGTGCTGACGAGATTAATCCTATGGATTACCGAATCAATATGTACCGGGGAATGATGTTTGAGGAGCAAAAGGACCTGAAACAGGCGGCAACCAGCTACAAAAACGCTCTTAAACAACTGCTCAATCTATAATGAAACAACTTAATATTTTTTATACAGCATTGGCAATACTACTGTTTTGTACCATTGACAGTCGAGCAGACGCGAGGTTTTCTGTACAATTTCCTCCTATCGGCTCCTATGTGGAAAATGAACTTCTCAATGTTGTTCTTAAGATGGATACACAAAGTCTTGACAAGATACGTGTCGTTTCTTTTAAAAATGATCCGCTAGAGATAGGCATTCGTCCAGGCAGCAGCGTGGTGTGCTTTGGAGTCACTCTGAATAAAGGAATGAACACCATACAACTTATGGGCCTGAACCGAGGAAAAGTGGTCGTTCAAAAGGAACTGAAAGTTTTCTTTCGCTCAGATCTTTTCCCTAAATTCCGAGTTCCCCCCTCAGGTTTCAAACGATACTACTTTCATTTTATAGACAATGAAAAAAGCTGCGCCAGTTGCCACGATATGGAGCCGACCCTCAGTAGCCTGCGTCCGGGAACACCTGAAGATTCACCATGCTATACGTGCCATAGTAGAAAAAACAACGATACTTTTACCCATCAGCCAGCAGCGCAATGGAACTGCTTTTCTTGCCATGAAGTTCTGCGGGGAGAAAGGAAATATACAGCACCAAAACCGGATCAGAAGGTATGCTTTCCCTGTCACAACTATGAACTCAAGGAGTGGAAAAAGAAAAAACTTATGCATGGCCCCACGGCTGTTGGCCATTGCACCCTGTGTCACAACCCACACGGATCAGACTGGCCGGCACTACTAAAGATGCAGACCACAGACCTCTGCATTAACTGCCATGAGGAAAAGGCGTCAGGAGCCCATGTCATAGCCGGGTTTTATGGTAAAGGTCATCCTGTTCGAGGAGTCAAGCATCCATTCAAACCGGATCGCGAATTTACCTGTGCCGGATGCCATAATCCCCATGCCGGGAACTCACAAAACCTCTTGCATCTGGATAACAAAAACATGACCATTTACTGCACCACCTGTCATAAGATGTAGCAACGGAATCTGAAGCCTGTTTCCTCGATAAAATCGTTCAAGATAGATTCAAGGCCGAAGAGCCTGAAGAATGTCCCGGGTTGGTTGACCATCAGGGTGCAGGCCCAATGCCTGTTGGAATTCCTTAATTCCCTTCTTTGTATTGGAGCCAAGGTGGCCATCAATCCCTCCGGCATAGAAACCTTTCTTTTTCAACAGTTGCTGCAATTCAAATTTTTCTTCAACGGAAAGTGAACCGGCAGGTCTTGGCCAAGCCTGCTCCATACCTTTTTTTCCGGCTAGTCGATCTGCCAGCAGGCCAACAGCCAGAGCATAAAAATCGGAATTATTATAACGCTTCAAAACAAAGAAGTTTCGCAGCATAAGAAAACCCGGACCAGTGTCACCTGCGATCATCTTCAACACAGCATTTTCTGTGAGTTCATCGTAGGCAGCACCAAGAGGGCGCACAAATCCCAGTTGCTGCCACTGGGCTAGCGTTTTCGTTTCCCCTTTAAATCGTGCCCCGTTCTCAGGCACCTTAACTTCATAGCCCCAGGTTTTTCCCGTACGCCACTTATTTTTGTGGAGTAAATTGGCGGCAGTTGCCAGGGCATCGGGTATGGAATTCCAGATATCGCGACGTCCATCACCGTCCATATCCACGCCATAGGCAAGAAAACTGGTTGGAATAAACTGAGTATGGCCCATGGCTCCGGCCCAGGAGCCAGTGAGTTGCTCAAGGGTGACATCCCCTGCCTGGACTATTTCAAGTGCTGCAATCAACTGGGATCTGGCAAATTTCTGTCGCCGCTTATCTGCATAGGCAAGCGTTGCAAGAGAGCGTGGCACATAGTAGAGCCGTGAGGTCCGAAGCAGGGCAGCACCATAGCTTGTTTCCATGGACCAGATGGCCAGTATCACAGATGCATCCACACCGGATTGCGACTCAATACGCTGTAAAAGATCACCATACACTCCTGCCATAATTCGACCATCATCGAAGGAGCGAGGATTTACCCTGGCATCCAGATAATCCCAGATCTCGGTGGTAAACTCTGGCTGATATTCAGCTTTTTTTAGAATGGAAGCATCGGGTTCAGTGACACCTGAAAGGGCATTGTCATAGGTGGTACGGGTGATTCCTTTCTTGGCAGCTTCGGGGTAAAACGAATCCAGAAATTCCTGAAAGCTCTGATGATCAACGGGCGCAGCAAAGGATATTCCATGTAGAACGAAAACAAGACTGCAGCTGACACACGCTATCAGCCCTCTCCATTGCTTCATACTCAGCCACCCTTTTCTGCCAATCACAAATGATTGCAAACTGTTATTTTGCCGTTGCATAAACCATATCCAAAATATCTTTACGATGTCCGGAAGAACGTTATTATACTTCCCAGACCACCATCATAACACCATAGCCATGACTACAAAAATGAACAATCGAAAAGAGTGTTTATCTCAATTCCGCCCACCTGAAACAATCCGTTGTATGGTCATTCACCATTCCTATTGCCTGCATAAAGGCGTAACAAATTGTTCCTCCGACAAACTTAAAGCCACGTGCTTTGAGTTCTTTGCAAACCAGATCGGATAAGGGCGTGGAAGGGGGAACTTCCTCCAGTGTTTTCCAACTGTTTTGAATGGTGTTACCATCGACAAACTTCCAGAAAAAGCTATCAAGAGTTTCCCCCTGTTCAAACATTGCAAGATAGCAGCTGGCGTTATTAATAAATGCATTCACCTTTAAGCGGTTGCGCACAATCCCCTTATCCTGCAACAGTTCAGCGATTTGGATATCATTGTATCGAACAATTTTTTCAGGGTCAAAGCCATCAAAGACACGCCGGTAGTTCTCTCTTTTCTTTAAAATCGTAATCCAACTCAACCCGGCCTGGGCCCCTTCAAGGCACAGAAGCTCAAAAAGCTCTGTCTCATTATGAAGCGGTACTCCCCATTCTTTATCATGGTATTCCTGATAGAGGGGATCATCGCTGCACCAGTTGCATCTTTTCTGCATGGCTATCACTCCCATATATACATTCTTCAAAAAACAACAAACTGATGATGTCCGAAAACCGCCAGCTATATTGCCCATCTTCCGCTAAGGTATATCTATGAAACAGCTTACCGAATCCGACTACAGACAGATTATTAAGCGTAGAGATCCGCGTTACGACGGTCGTTTCTACTGTGGTGTCACAACCACTCAGATTTATTGCAGACCAGTCTGTCCGGCAAAACCAAAGTTTAAAAATATTGTTATCTTCAAAAGCCCAAGCGCCGCAGAAAAAGCAGGGTTCCGCGCATGTCTCAGGTGTCGTCCCGATTTAGCACCCGGTTGTAAAAGTATCGATATCGGGAAAGATATCGTTACCAATGCCCTACGTGTAATCGAAGAAAACAGTGGTGGCAATCAAAGTGTGGAATTTCTGGCTGCAAGCCTTGATCTCTCCTCACGTCATCTAAGAAGAGTCTTTGAAGAACATTTAGGAGCAACTCCTGTCGAAGTAATCCAAACCAGAAAGTTGCACCTGGCAAAACAACTTCTCCTGGAAACAGAGAAACCGATTGCTGAAATAGCTTTCGCAACCAGTTTTAACTCCATCAGACGCTTTAATGAGGCCTTTAAGGCATCCTACCAGATGCCGCCCTCAAAATTCCGCAATCAAACACGTAGTGTCTCAGCCAGCAAAAACACAATCACTCTCAATCTATTGATTCGAAAACCATACGACTTTACAACGATTCTTGCCTTCCTGAAAAGACATGCTGCCGCAGGAATTGAAGAGGTGACCACTCTTTCCTACAAACATTATATCCAAACGCAAGATTCTTACGCTACAATAGAAGTCACCTTAAACAATAAACAGGATGCACTGCAGATCGATCTAAAAGGAGTGGAGTTAAGTCAAGTATCACAACTTCTGGTAAGATTGCGAAGACTCTTTGACGTGGATCATAATCCCGCACATTTGCCGGATACTCTCACGGAAAATCAGGCAGGGGTACGTGTTCCTGGCAGTTTCAATCCATTTGAAACTGCAGTCTCAATAATCCTGAGCCAGCTGATTTCCATTCCACAAGCCACCAAAAAGCTGGCACAACTTATTCAGCAATTTGGTACACAACTAGATACAAAAACCATTTACCGATTTCCAGCTCCCTCGGAGTTAGTCGCTGCAGAAATAGAAACAATCGGAATTACGAGAACAAAGAGTGGTGCAATCAGAGCGATCTCATCCATGGTAGACAGCGGCACACTGCATTTTTCCTACAGTTCAGATTTAGAAAAAACCAGGAATCTCCTCCTCTCAATCAGAGGCATTGGCCCATGGACCACGGAACTTATCATGATGCGCTGTTTTTATGACGCAGATGCCTTTCCCAAAAATGATCTTATAATTAAACGAGCTCTCGAACAGAATCTTCTGAATGAATCACTGTGGCAGACCAACCGATCCTATATGACACACCATATATGGAATGAGTTTGCCGAGACCCTTTCCAGGTAAAAATATGACAATATGCTACCAGCAGATATCATCCCCGGCAGGCCTAATCCATATTATGGCAAACCAGACCCACCTTCTCGCTCTTACCTTCAGTAAAAACTGGGAGCAGGTACACAAAACAGTTACCGACATCGACCATACAAGCAACGAGATCATCGACAAAACAGAGAGCCAGCTTCAAGAATACTTTGCCAAAGAACGGACTGAATTTGACCTGCCAATCACTTTTACCGGCACCGAGTTTCAAAAACAAACATGGCGAGCCCTGCTCACAATTCCCTATGGAGAAACACGGACCTATTCTGAACAGGCACTGCTGATAGGAAACCCAAAAGCTGTTCGGGCAGTGGGTCGAACAAATGGATTAAACCCAATTGGTATCGTGGTTCCCTGTCACCGGGTAATTGGAAAATCGGGGAAATTAACGGGGTATGCGGGTGGACTTGATGTGAAAAAATTCCTTCTGGAACTCGAGGGAAGCAGATAAACGTCATCCCGCCCCTCCACTGAATATTATTTACTCAGTCATCACCTGAAAATGGGTATATTCTACTCATTTCAATTATCAGCAATGAACGTCCCTCGAAAAGAAACATCACATTCACATGATACTTCAACAAGTTATACGTTTTTCATTTTACTGGCACACCCATTGCTATATTAACAACAGAATTTGAAACATTAATAACTTTCCAGATTACGAGGAACAAAATGAAACTCTTACGCCGTGAAATCGCAATTAGACAAGCAACTCAACGACTTCTTCAAAAAAAGAACCGACCGGACAAAAATCGGATCGCAAAACTTACGGGTGAGATTTTCGAACTCCAGCGAATAATACTGACAAAGTCACAACAGAATGGAATGCTCATGGCGGCATAAGTTCTGTGTTACTCCTGATTTCCAAATCGGCTAACTACCGATTTTTTTTCATATAGCATTTCTTCTTCTCCCCTCCCTAACCCTTCCAAGAGCACCTGGAAGGGTTTTTTCTGTATAACAGAGGCTCCTTGCGCTTATAAAACAGAATAATTTATTCTAAGAAAGCAAGACGAAGCCCAAGAGCTATAAAAATGACCCCCACAAGTGATTTAAGAAAACGAGGAAGAAAAGAAATGTTCTGGAGTTTTGTTGCGAGGACGGAGGTGAACAGTGCAAACAAAATATTTACCACCGTTCCATTTACATTAAATACCAGCCCCAAAAACAAAAATGTTAGAGCAGGATGGGTGGCAGTTGGAGAAACAAACTGAGGCAAAAGAGCCATAAAGAACAGGGCTACTTTGGGATTGAGAACATTTATAAGAACCGCCTGTCTGAATATCTGAGGCAACGTTAGTACTGCAACCACTCGAGTCTCTGCTTTTTTTTGATTTTTCAGGCTTAGAAAAGTGGCGATCCCAAGATACAGTAAATAGGCTGCACCCAGGTATTTAACCACGGTAAAAGCAAGAGAGGAAGAGACAAGGATCATGGAGAGGCCAAAAGTTGCAGCCACTACATGAAAGATACATCCGACACCAATGCCAAGTGCAGCAACAACCCCTGCTTTTTTCCCCTGAACAGCACTGCGGTTTGTGATATAGAGCAGATCCACCCCCGGAGTGATGTTTAAAATCAAACCGGCAACAATAAACAACCACAGATCCGTTACCCCGAGAAATGACATAATCACCTAAACCTTAGTACCTGTTCGAAAGACAGTTTACCTGCCTTCCATTAATTGTTTTTCAACGGCGGGTCCCACAAGTTTCCAATCCACACAGGGTTTGTTAAAGGTGGGTGGATGAACCAGTGGACAGCCAAAGGCTGCATCATCAATATAGATATGACCATATGCCTTGGGACTGCTGGTCCATGATGCCTGATCGGGATTATGATTGATTCCAAACAGTGGAATATCATTCTCTGCTAAATACTTTACAGCATCCTGCAGGAGATCCTGACCATTGTCACCATCGGAGCGCATGGTAAATAGAATCAACTGTGCACCGAGCTCCGCCCAGCGCTGCAGCCAATCCACTGCCAGCGGCACGGGATCGCCAAGATAAGGATAGCGGTGGTCGACAACTGTTCCATCGAAATCTACACATATATACATCGAATTTATCTCTCTGCTAATCTTTGCAAAAACACTCTCTACTTCCAGAGTTCAAAAAGCTCCTCTATGCCTTTTTGGGCAAGAGTTGTCATGGCAGAAAACGATTCCGGACTAAAGGGTTCACCTTCTGCGGTGGATTGAATTTCTATCCAGCGGCCATCGCCACTCATAACAAAGTTTGCATCCACTTCAGCACGTGAATCTTCCGAGTAATCTAGATCAAGACAGGCCTCCCCGTCGATCATACCTACAGAGATTGCAGCCACGGGTAGAATTTCGGGCATCACCTTAAGCTTGCCATTGTTTACAAGCTTTTGCAATGCGAGACGCAGAGCTAAAGCCCCGCCGGTAATTGAGGCCGTACGAGTTCCGCCATCGGCATTTAACACATCACAATCCACTCGGAGAGTGCGCTCACCAATGGTGCTGAGATCAACCATCATTCGCAGGCTGCGACCGATAAGTCGCTGGATCTCATAGGTCCTGCCGGATCGTCCGCCAATTTCACGGCGATAGCGGGAATCTGTGGCACAGGGAAGCATTCCATATTCTGCTGTTATCCAGCCCTTTCCCGTATTCTTTAAAAAAGGCGGAACCTTTTCTTCAATACTTATGCCACATATCACATGGGTTCCCCCCATACGAATCAACAGTGACGCATCAGCCCCCGGCTGAAAATCCCAAACCAGTGACACATCACGCAAACTATCCAATGCTCTTTCCTGAAATCGACTCATAAAATTATATCTCGTAAAAACTGAATAATTAAGATGGATAAGTAAAAAAACTTTATATGCGAGGCGCGGAAATTTCATATTTTTTCGGCGTACTAGAGTACGTCGAAATGATATGAAATTTACAGCAACGAAGCAGATAAAGATTTTTTACGACGCCATCATATCTCTCTCTTATCTATGACCCGTTGCCCTTTACCTTCAAAGCGTTCCAGGGTCTTTTCTTCAACAAGTTTTACCGCAACCCCAATTCCAAGTTCTGAACTAAGTTGCTTACGAATAGTATCAATCAGTTCACGCTGTTTACTCATCTGATCGGAAAACAGTGATTCCTTCACCTCCACCATCACCGTGGCTCTATCCTGATGATTTTCACGTTCGACAATAATCCTGTAATGGGGTTCCGTTCCATCAATATCAAAGAGAACCGACTCGATCTGAGTTGGAAACACATTCACCCCTTTAATAATCAACATATCATCGGTACGCCCAAGAATCCTGTGCATCCGTTTAAAAGTACGGCCACAGGGACAGGGGTCCGGGATAAAGCGGGTCAGATCTCGAGTTCTATAGCGAATCATCGGGAATGCTTCTTTGGTCAGAGTGGTGATTACAAGCTCACCAACTTCACCCGGTTCCACCGGTTCCAGCGTTTCCGGATCAAGAATCTCCACATAGAAGTGATCTTCATTGATATGCAACCCGTTACATTCGCTGCATTCTCCGGCAACACCAGGCCCCATAACTTCAGAAAGACCATAGTTATCTGTAGCCTTGATACCCAACTTTGAATTAATTTCACGACGCATAGCCTCGGACCAGGGTTCTGCTCCAAACAATCCAAATTTTAGAGAAAGTCCTGCAGGATTGATCCCCATATCAAAAAGGACATCTGCAATATTTAAGGCATAGGAAGGGGTACAGACAAGAGCTGTTGTCTTGAAATCCTGCATAATCTGAATCTGGCGTTTGGTATTTCCCGCAGAAATTGGAATAACAGAAGCACCAAGACGTTCAGCACCATAATGAAGCCCAAAACCACCGGTAAAGAGTCCATAGCCAAAGGCAATCTGGATCACATCATCGGCGGTAACCCCTGCTGCACATAGGACTCGTGCAACAAGATCAGACCAGTTTTTGATATCGTTCTGAGTGTAGCCCACCACCGTTGCCTGCCCCGTGGTACCCGATGACGAATGGAGGCGAACCACCTCACGCAGGGGAACCGCAAACAGACCATAGGGATAGCTGTCACGCAGATCTTGTTTGTAAGTAAAGGGCAGTTTACGAATATCATCTAGTGAACTGAAACTCTCATAATCAAGCTTCATTTCACTGAATTTCTGCCGATAGAACGGAACATGAGTCCCAACTCTGTAAAGAGTGGATTGGAGACGTTCAAGCTGTAGCTGCTCCAGCTCACCACGATTCATACATTCTTTATCTTCTTGCCAATACATAGTTTTTTAATGGTTTAAGTAATATTTAGTTGCTGAGAACTTACTTTTCTCTACCAAGATATGCTCTTTGTACATCTTTATTTGCCAAAAGATCCTCGGCAGGTCCCTGTACAATAATCTTTCCGGTTTCAAGCACGTAGCCTCGATCGGCAATACCAAGTGCTGCCTTTGCATTTTGTTCCACCAGAAGAACGGTGTTCCCTTCGTCCCGGAGACGAACAATAATCTGGAAGATCTCCTTTACAATCAGAGGTGCAAGCCCGGTTGAAGGTTCATCCATCATAACAAGTGATGGTTTTGACATTAAGGCCCGGCCCATGGCCAGCATTTGCTGTTCACCACCGGATAATGTCCCGGCGAGTTGATCTTTACGATCGCGAAGAATGGGAAAGAGTTCATACTGATGTCCCAGCAACTCGGAAAGCACCTGTTTTCCCTGTTTCTGGATTACATGTCCGCCAAGAAGGAGATTTTCCTCCACCGTCATGGTTGCAAACACCTGTCTCCCTTCCGGTACCATAACACACCCAAGAGCCGGAATAGCTGCAGCCTTCGTTTTAAGTATATTCGTTTCCTTAAACTCAGCCTCTCCGGAATTTGCCTTAACAAGCCCGGCAATGGTAGAAAGCAGGGTTGTTTTTCCTGCTCCATTGGCCCCGAGGATGGTTACAATTTCGCCGGGATCCACATGCATGGAGATATTCTTAAGGACTTTAATCTTCCCGTAGCCCGATGCCAGATTGCGAATTCTCAGCATATCGTTACTCTTCGCCTAGGTATATTTTAATCACTTCAGGATCCTGCTGAATATTTTTTGGTATATCTTCAGCAATTTTTTCACCAAAACAGAGAACAACAATCTCGTCGGAAATATCCATAACCAGCGACATATCATGTTCCACAAGAAGAACGGTAACTCCCAGCTCGCGAATCTTGGTAATCAGTCGTCCAACCTCTGCTGTTTCATAGATATTCAGTCCTGCAGCCGGTTCATCAAGTAACAGCAGGGATGGTTCCAAAGCAAGAGCCCGAGCCAGTTCAACGGCCCGTTGCTGGCCAAAGGCCAGGCTTGATGCATCGGTATGAGCGTATTCCTCAATTTCAAGCAATGCCAGCAACTCAAGGGATTTATCACGTATATCCCGCTCCTCTTTCCATGTCCATGGCATCCGAAACATGGATGAAAGAAACCCGGCATTGGATTGAACATGACGGCCAACCATCACATTTTCAAGCGCTGTCATTCCGCTGAACATTTTAATATTTTGAAATGTTCTGGCCATTCCAAGAGTTGCTACCTGAAAAGGTTTTTTCTTCTTTAAAGCCTGCCCCTGAAATGTTACCGATCCTGAAGTTGCAGGAAAAGTCCCGGAAATCATATTAAAGAGGGTTGTTTTTCCAGCACCATTGGGCCCAATCACTGCCTTAATCTGGCCTGGTTCCACTTGAAAAGAGACATCATTAACAGCAAGAAGGCCGCCGAAGCGTTTACTCAGTTGATTGATTTCTAAAATTGCCATCTGTTTATGCCTCCCCTTCTTTATCCGATTTTCCACGTCCCAATAATTGTTTCAGACGATAACGGATATTCAGACTCAAAATTCCATTGGGGGCAAAGAGCATTATCACAATCAGGATCAAACCAAAAACAGCATCATCATAGGAGCCAAAGACACCACGAAGAGAGAGGAAGTTGAGGACAATCCCCATCAGCAATGCCCCCCACAAATGAGCCATACCACCAACGGCAACGATGGCCACATAGCGAACCGACTTCATAACTCCAGCCTCGGATGGTCCTATTCCGCCATTGTAATGAGTAAGAAATACTCCGGCAATAGCTGCAAAAACAGCTGAGAGTACAAAGGTTTGCAGTTTAAAGCGGGAAGTGTTGACTCCCATAGCATCGGCTGCTTCATCGGAACCATGAATACCGCGCAGTGCCCTGCCCACCCGGGAATCAATAAGATTTAACAGAAGGACCATTCCAATAAGGAGCAGTCCCCAGGCAATATAATAGTTTTGGACACGGTTGCTGAAATCGCCACTCACGCTTAAGCCAGGCAACAGTACAAAGGCGGGAACCTCGGAGATACCATCGGCTTCACCAAAATATTCAAGGGCCAGAGCCACTCGATAAATGATAATCCCAAATCCAAGGGTTGCCATGGCAAGATAATGCCCTTTGAGCTTCAGGACTGGAATACCAATAATCACAGCAATACCAGCTGCAGTACACACCGCAACAATACATGCAACCCATGGGGATACGACTAACAGTGCCTCACCATAAAGGTCATGGCCAGACATCAGCATTCCCATAGAATCCAGAAAAGTAACCAAAGCCGTATCCTTATAGGCAATAAGACTATGGGTGGTCAGTGCTGCGGAAAGATAGCCACCAATGGCAAAAAATCCGGCATGGCCCAGAGAAATCTGACCGGCATAGCCCATAAGGACACAAAGCCCGATGATAAGCAGCGAATAGTAGGCCGACATGGTCATCTGAGTCAAATAATACATGGTATCGGTGGCACTCGTCAGCAAATGAATACCGATAACTACAGCAAGAAGTGGCAGAACTGATAGCAGTTTTTTCATAATCTAAAACTCCGATAGTCCAGCTGCCTCTTTAGATCCAAACAAGCCCTGGGGCCGGACAAAGAGAATAATCAGAAGAATGGATATGGAAATTGCATCCTGAAAGGCAAGTGGTACCACAGAGACAGAAAATGCCTCGATGATTCCAAGAAGCAATCCTGCAGCGACGGCACCTCCCGAGCTACCAAGACCACCAAGAATGGCCACGGTGAACCCCTTGATGGCAAGCCCTGTGCCCATATCATATTGACTGTAAGTGATTGGTGACATAACACACCCGGCAAATGCCCCGATTCCGGCACTCAGCACAAAAGAAAGCGTTACCATATTCTGGGTATTGATTCCACAGAGTGTGGCGGCCTTCCGGTTAGAAGCACAGGCACGCATTTCTCTGCCAACGGAAGTGGTCTTGAAGAAAATACCAAGAGCGATCACCATAAGCCCCGACGCTGCTACTACCCACAAAACCTGTGGAGAAATACGTGCACCAAAGATGGGGATGGAAGTGATTTCATTACCGACAAAATAGGGCAGTGAACGAATGGACTCGCCCCAGATATGAACACCTACTTCACGTGAAAGGATGGAAATACCAATGGTGATAATGATCATCCGCAAAACAGATGGAGATTTAAGCCAGCGGATAAAACAAATCTCAATTAACGCACCAATAACCATGGTGATGGCTACTGCCAGGGCTATAGCTACTGGCATTGGCATAAATTGCAGGAGGCTGATGGCAATCATCCCGCCAAACATTACAAACTCACCCTGGGCAAAGTTGATAATCCCCGTGGTGTTGTAAATAATATTGAATCCAATGGCAACAATGGCATAGATGCTGCCATAGGTTATTCCTGCCATCAGGTATTGGATAAAGAGTTCAGTAGTCATTTGACAACGGGTAAGCAATCCCAGACACAGCATCTTTGCACGATCGCCCCTACCCGCATAGAAAAAACTATTGCGGGTAGGGGCGCTTGCACAAATATGCTGTACCTGGAATTGCTTACTACTTTAGTAATTGGTTTATTTTAAATCTCAGTCAGCACTGTCCAGCTTAGATTGCCACTAGGCCTTACTGGCTGCTTTTTGGAGCGTCATCCTGAAGATTTCGTAGTATTTTTGCTCTTTTTAATATCCTGTTTGGATCAGTCTTTGCGAAAACCTCGCATAATCCAAATAGGATATTAAAAAGAGTTGAAAATCAAGAAATCTGCAGTAAAAGCGGAAAAAAGCAGCCAGTAAAGCCGGATCTCAGGTTGTACATTTTTAAAACCGGACACTACGGAATCTCAGTAGAGCATAACAAGTAAAACCGGACTGGAAAAATACTCCCAGTCCGGTCTATTCTACACTGTCAACAATACAGGATTACTTTCCGGTATAGGCAACAAACTTTCCGTCTTTAACAATCATCATCTGGAAAGCATCAATATCAAGACCATTGTGATCTTCAGCAGAGAAGTTAAAAACGCCACCGGTTCCGGCAAAGTTTTTCAGATTCTCAATTGCTGCACGTACTTTATCACGATCATTTCCGCCCTCGGCAATGGCAGCAGCAAGGATAGTGATAGCATCATAACCATGGCCACCAAAGGTGGAAGCAGGCTCATTAAATTTGGCTTCGTAATTCTTCTTATATGTCATAAGCAGTGCCTTCTGTGGGTTATCATCGGCAAGACTTTCAGCAATCAGAAGACGTCCTGCAGGAAAAATGATTCCTTCTGCAGCAGCACCAGCCGCTTGAACATACTTGATATTTCCAAAACCATGGCTCTGGAACAGAGGTACTTCCCAACCCGCCTGACGCATGTTCTTTGCAACAATAGCCTGTGCTGGAACGATGGACCAGTTAATCACAGCCTGTACATCTTTGTTAGCTTTAATTTTTGCAACTACAGCAGAAAGGTCATTGGATTTTTTGTCATATACTTCAACTTCAACAATTTCAATGCCAAACTCAGGAGCAATTTTTAAGAGTTGTCCCTTTCCAGCCTTTCCAAAACCGGTGTTTCCGGCAAGAACTGCTATTTTGGAAATACCCAGTTTGTTCATTTCCATATAGATCTTTTTAACAGCAAAAGAATCTTTCTGGGGAGTTTTGAAGACATAGGATGCAACGGGATTAACAATAACTTCAGCAGCGCCACAGGAGAGCAGTGGAGTCTTTGCCTGTTGACAGATGTTCTTAATCTTCATGGTCTCGCCGCTTGTGGAAGGCCCGATAATGGCAAGAACTTTTTCTTCTTCAATCAGCTGCTTGGCAAAAGAAATTGCTTTCTCAGGACTTGCTGCAGAATCTTTGATGATAAGCTCAATCTTGTTACCGTTAATTCCACCCTTGGCATTGATCTCTTCAACCATCATCTCAAGGCTGCGAGCCTCGGGACCGCCAAGAAATGACGCGCCACCGGTAACAGCAAGAATTGCTCCAACTTTGATTGTCTCAGCAAGAGCAGGCGTCACACACAAGCTGACTGCCACGACTGCCATAAGAAATTTTAATACAAATTTTTTCATCTTTTCCCCCGTTAAAATAATATATGACAGTGCCCTGTTGCAGCTGCCAACTGACTTTACTACTACTTATATATTCTCTTGTATTGTTAGCGTTAGCCTATCTTACAATGCACAAATTTCCTTACCGCTCAAAATGGTATACCCGGTGCGTTGCAGAGACTCGATTGCCTGATCCATATCATCAAAACGGAAGATCAGTACTGCATTTTTTCCGGTTTTGTTGACAAATGCATACATATATTCAACGTTCAGTTTCTCTTCCTCAATGGTCTTCAACACTCCAGCCAGGCCGCCGGTTTTATCGGCAACTTCAACGGCAATAACATTGGTAATACCCACGGTAAAACCATTGGATTTCAAGGTGCTTTTAGCCTTTTCAACGTTATCAACGATAAGGCGCAAAATGCCAAAATCGGCAGTATCAGCAACGGAGAGCGCCCGGATATTGATATTTTCTTCTGCCAGCTTAGCTGTAATCTCAGCCAGACGACCTGATTTATTCTCTAAAAATACTGCTATCTGTTCCACTCGCATTTCAGATCCTCCGTAAATTATAATTTTCGATTATCGATTACCCGCTGCGCCTTTCCTTCACTACGCTGGATAGTCTTGGGTTCCACCAGTTTTACTCGACACGTCACACCCAGCATATCCTTAATATCCATCTGAATACGCTTGGTCAGGTTTTCAAGAGCCTTAATCTCATCGGAGAAGATATCCTCGCTCACCTCAACTTCAACGGCCATGGTATCCATATTGCCTTCACGGTTCACCACGATCTGGTAATGAGGTTCAACACCTTCGGTGCCCATCAGAACGTGTTCGATCTGGGACGGAAAGACATTAACACCACGGATAATCAACATATCATCGGTACGCCCGGTAACCTTCTCCATACGAACCAGAGTTCGACCACACTTACAGGTATCGTACATCAACCTGGATATATCCTTGGTACGGTAACGGATAATAGGAAAGGCTTCCTTGGTAAGTGTTGTAAAAACAAGCTCACCCTTTTCACCAGGAGGTAACACTTCACCGGTATCCGGATCAATAATTTCTGGCAGGAAATGATCCTCAAAGATATGCAGACCCTTTTCACCCTCAAGGCACTGCATAGCCACACCGGGTCCCATCACTTCAGAGAGACCATAGATATCAACGGCCTTGATGTTCAGTTTGCGCTCAACTTCATCACGCATATTCTCACTCCAGGGCTCAGCCCCAAAGACACCAACACGGAGTGAAAGAGACTTTGGATCAACATCAAGTGCCTCCATGGTCTCAGCAAGATTTAAAGCATAGGAGGGAGTTGCAAGCAGAACGCTTGACTTAAAATCCTTCATAATAGTGATCTGACGTTTGGTGTTGCCACCAGACACCGGAATTACCGTGGCGCCAAGACGCTCAATGCCATAATGGGCACCAAGACCACCGGTAAAAAGCCCATAACCATAGGCATTATGCACCATATCCTTGGCGGTGGCACCGGCAAGCGTGAGAGCACGCGCCATCAACCCAGCCCAGGTTTCAATATCTTTTTTGGTATAGCCAACAACCGTTGGTTTACCAGTGGTACCAGAGGATGCATGTACCCGAACAACCTGATCCATGGGAACAGTAAAAAGGCCAAAAGGATAGTTGTCACGCAAATCTTCCTTTACGGTGAAGGGAAGTTTTGTTAGATCAGCAAGGGACTGAATATCTTCAGGTTTTACCCCTGCAGCGTCCATTTTTGCACGATAGGGGGCAACGGTTTTATAAACACGCGCCACCAGATGCTGCAGACGTTTTAGCTGAATGGATTCCAGACCGACCCGCGGCAGGGTTTCTATTTCCTCTTCCCAGTATAATGTCATAACCAACTCTCTTCTAATATATTCTCTGCTCAGGCAGTAATAGCTCTACCTGCTGCAAATGCTTTCATATTAACTTCACGAAAACGCTCGGGGATTCTGGTATTAATAATATTCTCATAAACCGCAACATCCATTGGCAAAAAGGCAGACATTGCACCAACCATCACAATATTTGCAGCCTTCACTTCACCAGCATCACGTGCAATATCAAAGGCATCCACGCTTACAACCTGGATTCCCTGGGAGCTGATAGTATCCAGAACATCTTCTGGATATACAACCTGCCCCATGGCCACACTAGGTGGTTTAATCTGCTGAGTATTAACTATTACCTTACTCTCTTTATGCAGATAGGGGAGATACCGTGCTGCTTCCATCATCTCAAAAGAGATCAGGATATCAGCCTTACCCGGTTCAATAAGCGGTGAATACACCTTATCGCCGTAACGCAACTGGGCCGTAACCGATCCACCGCGTTGGGCCATGCCGTGTACTTCACTTTTTTTGGCATCATAGCCTGCTGAAAGCAGAGCGTACGCTGTCACTTCACTGGCAAGCAGGATACCCTGCCCACCAACTCCGGAAAAAAGAATATTTCCTGTTGCTGCCATTGTTATTCTCCCTTCCTGTTAATTGCTTCAAATTTACACAGAGCGGCACACTGACCACAGCCGTTACACTGTACTTCATTAATCACAGCATATCCCTTCTGCTTTTCTTTATAGCCTTTGGCCACAGCCTCTTCAGGCGTAATATTTGTCCAGCTGATTGCAGGACAACCAAGTTTGACACAGGCCATACAACCGGCACAGTTTTCAGTCTTCGTATTATATGGGTTATGCGGGGCATTTTTAATCTCGGGGAGCAATACACAGGGCGCCCTTGAGATAACGACAGCCATCTCGTCAAGCTCAAGCGCAGTTTTAAGAGCCTTTTTACACGCTGCGATATCATGTGGATTAACAGTTTCCACATGATTTACTCCAACTGCCTTACACAGAGCTTCAATATCAATGGCATTTGCCGCCTCACCCTTGATATTACAACCGGAAGCCGGGTTGTTCTGCTGACCAGTCATGGCGGTGATCCTGTTATCAAGGATAACAAGAACAGTTTTGGAATCATTATACACAGAATTCATCAAACCATTGATTCCTGTGTGACAAAAAGTGGAATCCCCGATTACTGAAACCAGTTTTCCTTTTCCATCTTCACCGAGTGCCTTAGCCATTCCATGAGCAATGGTCACTGACGCGCCCATGCAGACACAGGAATCCATGGCTGAAAGCGGCGGCAAAAATCCAAGAGTGTAGCACCCGATATCGCCAGAAACAAAAATATCCTTCATCTTTGAGAGGTTATAGAACACCCCGCGATGAGGACAACCGGCACACATATTTGGTGGCCGCATGGGAAGTTCTGCTGGAGCAAAAAGCTCTGGTGCAGAATCTGGATCAATGGAAGTTCGAACGATGGAGGTATTGAGTTCTCCCTGGTTTGGAATCAGGTCTTTCCCATGACACTCCACGCCCATGGCCTTAATATGATGCTCCAGAAAGGGGTCGAGCTCTTCAACCACAAACAACTCATCCACACTTGCTGCAAATTCTTTAATCTTCTTCTCAGGAAGCGGCCAGCTCATCCCAAGTTTTAAAACCGTGGCTTCCGGAAATGCTTCTTTGACGTACAGATACGCCACACCACCGGTAATAAAACCACGTTTCGTGTCACCCGGTTCAATCTTATTAAAAGCATCGCTCTCTGCAACTTCCCGCAGCTTGGCCATACGTTCTTCAACAACTTTGCGACGATTACGGGCAATAGCCGGAAGCATAACAAGTTTACCAGGTGCCTTTTCAATCCCAGGAGTTGCAGAAGATTGTCTCATTTCACCCTTGCTGAGCACTCCCTTTACATGGGCAACACGAGTAGTGATGCGAAACAGAACCGGAGTATCAAATTTTTCAGACAGATCGAAGGCATCCTTTAACAACTCTTTTGCTTCGGCAGGCTCGGAGGGTTCAATCATGGGAAGCTTGGCAGCATAAGCATAATTCCGATTATCCTGCTCATTCTGAGACGAATGCATCTCAGGATCATCGGCAGTAATCACGACAAGACCACCTCGGACTCCAGTGTATGAAGCTGTAAAAAGAGGATCTGCCGCAACATTGACTCCGACGTGCTTCATAGTTGCAAAGGCTCTAACGCCTGCAAAAGAAGCTCCGATTGCAACCTCAAGGCCTACCTTTTCATTAGGTGCCCACTCAGTGTACACACCTTCATATTTGGAGAGGTTCTCCATGATCTCGGTGGATGGTGTCCCGGGATAGCCAGAGGCGACTTTAACTCCGGCCTCATAAGCAGCCATGGCAATGGCTTCATTCCCGGACATCCAGAGTGAATTACTGTCTGTCACTTTTTCACCTGTACTGTTTATAGTTTGTAATAAAATATTCTGTCTGATGAAATCCAAAAAAAGAACTACTCAACATTCATTCTTGCAACGCTGTTAAAAACAGCCTGCAAAATCATAGCAAACTACCCCAAAAACTGGTTATCAGGCAAGGTTTTTTTACCCCTGTGAAAGCGTAAATTTTGTACAGTTTTTTTTTAGCCTATCCTGTTGATCCTTTCAAACTACACGTAATAAAAAGCCAACTACTGGAAGTTTCAAGAATTTAATAGGTATTAAAGCAAGTAAGTTTTTAACTAAGTTGTAAAAAATACTTGACGGATAGCAACTTCAGCGCTACCAATTGCCAGAGAAATCCGACTGAATCACCATTCAGCCTCTTTATATAGATCGTTTTATTTAGAATCCACACACATTAATCTTCTACTTAAAAGAGTCCACACCTATGTTTCTAGCAAAAGTTTTTCCATTTCTACTCTGGTTTAAGGGGTACAAAGGGGAATCATTCAAACTCGATCTGGTCGCCGGTATCACGGTTGCCATGGTTTTGATTCCTCAGTCAATGGCCTATGCACAACTCGCAGGTCTTCCTGCGTACTACGGTCTTTATGCCGCATTTCTGCCCCCCATGGTGGCAGCACTGTTTGGTTCAAGTCGTCAGCTTGGTACCGGCCCTGTTGCTGTTGTATCATTGATGTCGGCAGCATCACTTGAGCCACTGGCCACCGCCGGATCTCCGGAATTTATCGCCTACGCAATCGTTCTGGCACTCGTTGTTGGTATTTTCCAGTTTTCACTTGGTGTTCTCCGTCTGGGAATGGTTGTAAACTTCCTTTCTCACCCTGTTATTAATGGATTCACCAATGCAGCCGCCATTATCATTGCATCGTCTCAGTTCTCCAAGTTCTTTGGCGTATACGTTGATAAAGCACCTCATCATTACGAAACCATGATGCGAGTGGCCCAGGCTGCCATGGATTACACCCATCTGCCGACCCTGATCTACGCGGTCTCAGCAGTAACTATCATGGCGTTGCTCAAGAAATTTGCCCCGAAAGTACCAAATGTACTGGTGGCTGTTCTTATCACCACTGTTATTTCTTATTTTACAGGCTTTAACAATGATACCACCGTTGATGTCTCCGCTGTTCAGTTGGCCGGTTTCTCAGAACAGGTTCATGAGTTCAACAAAGCCACTGCAACCATAGAAGCTCATGGTGGAGAACGAGCAAATCTTGGCAATGATGCCGATGAGTTACGTAACGCTGAGAAAGCCAAACATGGAGGCCCATCAGTTGAACTGATCAAAATGGAAAGTGAAATTGCAATACTCACCAACCATATGGATCACGCCAAAGAAGAGGCACACCTGCTCCGTAAAGATCTCAGACACCTGAAATTTGAAGCAGTAAAAGATGGTGACAACTACACCTTCTATCAAAAAGAAAATATCCCAGCAGGGATTGAGACAGATGGTGGTACCTGGCGCCTGAAGGTCAAAAACAAGCCACTTGACGCTACCCAATTAACCATGACGGGTGGTGGTGCAATCGTTGGTAAGGTTCCCAAAGGACTTCCAACAATTGCAATGCCTGAACTCACCGTAAAGAGTTTCTTTAAACTTCTGCCCACCGCTATCATTATTTCCCTACTTGGTTTTATGGAAGCCATTGCTATCGCTAAAGCCATGGCAGCTAAAACCGGACAGAAGATTGATGCCAACCAGGAATTGATTGGTCAGGGACTTGCAAATATCTGTGGATCCATGGGGTCCAGTTATGCAGTCTCCGGCTCATTCTCCCGTTCTGCTGTTAACCTCGCAGCCGGTGCCGTAAGTGGAGTATCTTCGGTTATCACTTCAATTATGGTTGTTATCACCCTGCTCTTTTTCACCCCCCTTCTCTACCATCTCCCACAGGCAACTCTTGCTGCGGTAATTATGATGGCAGTTATCGGACTCGTAAATATTAAGGGTTTTGTTCACGCCTGGCATGCCCAGAAATATGACGGAGTCATCTCTGTCTTAAGTTTTCTGGTTACCCTTTACTTTGCTCCACATCTGGATAAAGGTATTATGGTTGGATTCGTTCTCTCCATGGGCCTTTTCCTCTACAAATCCATGCGTCCCGTTGTGGCCGAACTCTCCATGCATGAAGATAAGGTCCTGAAGAGCTCTGAACATTATCGTCTCAAAGGCTGTCGTCATATCTCAGTTGTTCGTTTTGACGGTGCGCTGTTCTTTGCAAACGCCAGCTACCTTGATGAACAGGTTGCCAAATTCAGAACCGAACATCCTGATCTCCGCTATATCCTGCTCGATGGCAGTGGTATCAATGATATGGATGCATCTGGTGAAGAGGCACTTTCCATGATAGTTGACCGTCTGCGTGCTGCCAAGCTTGGCTTTGCAATGTGTGGTGTGAAGGGTCAGGTTATGGCTGTTATGGAAAGAACTCACCTGCTTGACAAGATCGGCATGGAGAACATGTATCCTGACACAAAGTCAGCGGTTGCTGACATTGTTACCAAGGTTCATACCAATACAGATCTTCCCGAAAAGGGCTGTCACAACTGTCCGCTCACACAACATATCCCCGCTTAAGGGACAGTAAACAAAGAAAGGCCGTAATCCTTGTTAAGGATTACGGCCTTTTGTATTTAAAGTAACCAAAAACGAGTTTCAACTCAAGAGAACTACGGGCTCAAAAGCCCCGACTTCCACCCTGTTCCTTCCATTCTGTTTTGCACGATATAATGCCTGATCACTGCATTCAAGTAAAGCGACACGACTGATCGCCTTCTCTGTCAAATCCGTCGAGGCCATACCGATACTGACAGTTACAGATACAGAGTGCTCGTTACAAGCAGTTACCGCCTGCTCGACGCCTCGTCGCAGTCGCTGAGCCAGTACTTTTGCCCCAAGACCCCCTATTTCAGGAAGTACAACAGCAAACTCCTCTCCTCCATAGCGGGCAACGATATCACAGTTACGTACCAGCCGAACAAGTACACTGCTCACACTCTTAAGGATTTCATCACCTGCGATATGACCGTAGGTATCATTGACCTTCTTAAAATAATCAATATCCACCATCAGCAGAGAAAGAGGATGTTTATAGCGACCAGCCCGTTTCCATTCGATCTCAAAAATCTGTTGGAAATATCGGAAATTATAGAGCCCGGTCAAACTGTCCCTGTAAGCAAGCTCCCGAAGAGCAGTGTTGGCCTGCTGCAATTCCAGGGCAAGCTGTTCTGCATTTTTCCTGGCCTGCTTCAACTCAAACACAACCTGCTCGTAGGAAACATTCAACTCACTTAATTCTTCATTTGCTTCCTGTATAATAAGCGAGAATGGTTTAATATCACCTGGATCTATCGCAAACAAATCAAGAATCTCACGTGAGCGTTCTCCTATAACATCAATCAGTCTATCAACCCTCTCTCCGGATACATGCCATTCCTTTGCAAGTCCCCCATGCACTTCAGCGGACTTACTGTTGCCACGCACACTGTGATACATTGCAGAGATTTTATCTGCAAATCCGAGCAACATGGCCGATTCACGATACTGCAGCGGAGCCTCTGCATCATTATGGTGAAAATGGATGGGTTGGCTTATTGATTCAGGCAAGTTCCAGGTACTCAGCAGATAATGACCAACTTCCGTATGGTCACACCCGAACTCCTCTCTTTCCGTTTCAGAAAGACTTGTGCCACTTACCCGTTTCTCATCAAGCACAGCACGGTACCGATCAGGATGTGAAAGAAAAAGAATCAGGACACCGATATCATGCAACAACCCGGAAACGAATATATCATGGTCTTTGTGCCCAACTGCCGCCCCGAGAACGTCTGCTGCCACTGCGGTAGTAATCGCCCGACGCCAAAAATAATCAAGATCAAAACTCCCCTGTGGAGTATTCTGAAACTCCTGCACAATAACAAAGGAGAGTGCAATATTTTTCAAAGCATCAGTGCCAATCAGTCCTGTGGCTTGCGCAAGTGAATCGACTGGCTGAGTAAGCCCATAAAGAGAGGAATTTGCAACTTTTAAAATACGTACACTAAGGGAAGGATCAGCCCGAATAATCCGGGCAAGATCATCAAAAGAATTTTCTTCCTGGCGCACAGCCTCAAGAATTTTCAGAGCAATCGCAGGAGGAGATGGCAGCCTGACCTTGTCATCAAAAAATTCCTGAACAGTAGTCATTTGAGCACTCCATAGGTTAAAACAGAATCTTCCAGCCACGCTTCCAATATATTCATATTACCGTCTGCCATACTCAAGGTCAAACAAAAACCCCCAAAAGCAGGAACGATTCCCGAAGGTTGGCACTGTATGGGTGTGATAGTACAGCAAGCCTCACTAGCTGTTTTTGGAGCATTTTCTACAGATTTTTTAATAATCCAGCTACCCAAGAAGCTTTTCCATTTTCTCCTGAGCCGCCTCCCACTTCTTATACCAACGCTCAAGTTTTCGACTGCACTCATCATACTCCGCTGAAGTTTTCAGCCAGGCTTCCTGGTCCTGATAGAGATTTGGATTAGCCATTTCAACCTCATGCTTACTCTTTTGGTTCTCAAGTTTTTCCACCATTTTTTCAGCTTCTTCGGCTTGTTTTTTCCAGGGACCTACCTTTTTATTATGCTCCTGACGTCTTTTGGCATCCTGTTTTCTCTGTTCTTTTTTGGACAGCTGGCCCTTTTTCTCTTCCGGCTCTACCGTTTCATCCTCTTCCTGGAGCGATTTCGCTTTTCCAATAGTTCTTTCACTATCTGCCTGGATCTTCAACAGGTAATCGCTGATATTTCCTTCATAAACAGCGACCTGTCCATCCTTAACCGCAACCACCTTATTGACAAAACTGTCTAAGAAATACCGATTATGGGAAACCACCAGAATAAAACCATCATACTGAGACATTGCTTCCTGCAGCACTTCCTGGGAGTTGATATCAAGATGATTTGTGGGTTCATCAAGCAACATACAGTTTGCAGGAGACGCTATCATCTTCGCTAATGCCAGGCGACTTTTTTCACCACCTGAGAGCACCGAAACCTTTTTATCCACCTCTTCTCCCCGAAAAAGAAAGGTTCCGAGCAGAGAACGAATTCTGGTAATGGGCATATCTTTTACAGATAGCGATAACGTTTCCAAGGCCGTGAGCGAAGGATCCAACTCCTGAGCCTGATGCTGACCAAAATACGAAAGTTGCACATTATGACCAAGCTTTACCACTCCGGAATCTGCTGCAATATCACCTGCTATTATCTTTACAAGAGTCGTTTTACCCGCTCCGTTCACGCCAACAACCGCCACCTTGTCGCCGCGCTGAAACTGAAGACTCACCTTGTTGAAGATATTATTGTCATCAAAGCTCTTACATAGGTGTTCAACGGTGAGCACGTCACGACCGGAATCAGGAGCCGGCGGAAAACTAAAGCGGATCTGTCTCTCCTCTTCCCCAATCTCAAGAAGCACCATTTTGTCCAGCTGTTTCACCCTGCTCTGCACCTGCTTGGCCTTGGTGGATTTAGCACGAAATCGCTGTATAAATTGCATACTCTGTTTAATCTGCGCCTGTTGATTATCGTAGGCTGCTTTTTCAATGGTCTTGCGTTCCACCTTCTCCTTTTCATAGTAGGAGTAATTTCCCTTATACACAGAAAGCTTGCCAAGACTTAATTCCCAGGTCGTTGTTGTCACCTTATCCAGGAAGGTTCTATCGTGAGAAATAATAACCATGGCCCCGTTATAAGAACGAAGAAAATCCTCCACCCAGGTAAGCGAGGTCAGATCCAGATGGTTTGTTGGTTCATCGAGCAGCAAGAGTGAAGGAGAGGCAAGTAACATCCTGGCAAGCATAAGCCGCATAATCCAGCCGCCCGAGAAAGACGATGCCTGCCTGTCCATATCGCTCTGCTGAAATCCAAGACCTAGCAGAATTTTTTCAATTCGCGCCCGCATGGTATAAATACCACTGCCCTCCAGGCGGTGTTGAATCTCTCCCTGACGTTCGAGCATCCTGGAAAACGCTTCCGATTGTGGATCAATCTCAGCCAGTCCTTCATTAATGGCATCAACTTCTTTTTGCAGTTCCAGCAATTCCCCAAAGGCACCTTCTGCCTCCTGATACAAGGTCTTTCCGGAAACAAGGGCACTGGATTCCTGGGGAAGGTATGCCACGGTAAAATATTTTGAACGGCTCAGCACGCCATCATCACATTCACTCACTCCTGCCATGACTTTCAAAAGGGTGGATTTTCCTGCGCCATTCACCCCCAGAAGCCCTATCCGTTTTCCATTGGTTACCTGAATGGAAAGGTCTTTAAAAAGATGCTTATCTCCGTAACGGATATCCAGATGATTAATTGATAACATAGTTCATTGTGCCTCGTTCAAAGGTTGTATCCGTTGTAAGTTTCAGTCGTGACTCAAGGCCCAACTGCTGTAATCGTTTAATATTTGCCCGTTTGGGCCCGACAAAAGCTGAAATATCTCTATTTGAAATCTGAAGATGTAGTTGTTTTTCAGGAGGGCAGCCCGCGAGCAAGGGCCTGATACGCCGAAACCAGTGACGCGCGGCCACAAATTCACCAAATGATGGATGATATGGTCCGGCAATCAGTTCATGTTCAAGTGTTTCCGATGCCTGTAGTCCCATTCGTACAATTGGAATAGCCGCCAGATCCAGTCTCTCTTTTGCAAGCCTGCAAAGAGCGATTGCCCGGTTCATAGTGAGTGGCTGATATCTCCCCTCATTATACTCTTTGACAAGTCCTGAGCCTTTTATCACAAGAGTGGGATAGAGACGAACAAAATCTGGCCTGCATTTGATTACACGATCGAGTGTGGCAAAAAAGGAAAGAGTCGTTTCACGGGGCAAGCCTGGCATCAGCTGCACTCCCAGTACAAGTCCCTTCCCCTGCAAGACCTCGATGGCACGCATGGAATCTTCACTGGAATGGCCTCGATCTGCAGCAAGAAGAACACGATCATCAAGAGACTGCACTCCAAGTTCCACCGTCTTCACCCCGAAATCCAGTAAAAAATCACAGATCCCATCATCCACACAATCGGGACGTGTAGAAAGACGAATGGATTGTACCTCACCCCTCACCAAAAACGGCTGAACAGCACCCAACAACACCCGCTGACGCTCCATGGGCAGGCAGGTAAAAGAACCGCCATAAAAAGCAACCTGAACCTCCGGGTGCTTTCTTGAGAAACCAAGCCATTCCACTATCGTATCAGAAACCAGTAATGCATCATCAACATGTTCTGTTGTTTTGCCACTGATAGAAACCTGATTGCAAAAAAGACAGTGTTGCGGACACCCTTGATGGGGGATAAAAATTGGGATAACTAGAGGCATAACGAATTTACGCTGTAAATTTCCTGATCACATCATCGAGCGTTTCAAGAGTTACCGCTGCTGCCCGCTGCTCCGCATCTTTTTTAGAGCTCCCTGTTCCACAACCAAGCGCCTCCTCTCTAAAAAGAACAGAGACGGTAAAGACCTTCTGATGCGATGGTCCCTCTTCCAAATCTATTCGATAGGACGGTGCCTCATTAAACTTTTCCTGCAAGGCCTCCTGGAGTCTGCTTTTAGCATCTGCCATCAGCAGTTCTTCTTTCTTTGTTGCCATATCAGGGACGAAAAATCTGGTGACAATTCCCTCCACCGTCGTATAGTCGCTATCTTCAAGGATTGCACCGATAACAGCCTCGTAGGCACAGGACAGGATAGATGACTTATTGCGTCCATTAGAGGCATCCTCTCCCTTGCCAAGGCAAAGATACTCGCCAAGTTGCAGATCTCTTGCCATACCGGCAAGGTGAGTTTCATTGACGAGTGCCGATCTCAGCCGGGTTAACTCCCCTTCACGCATCTCGGGAAAGCGGTTACAAAGGGTATGCCCGATAACGAGATCAAGCACGGCATCCCCTAAAAACTCAAGAATTTCGTTATTTTTATCAATCTGAGCCTGTTCAAAAGCAAAGGATGAATGAATCAATGCTTTTTGTAACAGGCGCAGGTCGGTAAAACGATATCCAAGATGCTGCTCCAGCCCAGCCAGATCATCCTTGTTTCGCTGTACCAATGTTTCAATATCCATGGCCATTTTCCTCTTGTTAAAAACACAAACTGTGGTATAAAGTGTGCCTCATGCCTACTTAGGCATATTCGGCGGCGTAGCCAAGCGGCTAAGGCACTGGTCTGCAAAACCATGATTCAGCGGTTCAAATCCGCTCGCCGCCTCCAGTACATTCAAGGCGATATTCTAAATTTTTTAGAATATCGCCTTTTTTTTATTGTAACTAAAATCACTGCCCTTTAGTCAAAACAACCCTGTATAGCATATAATCCTTGTTCAGGCACCTGTTTCCTTTTCCGGGAGCCCCCAATCCATACCACAAAGTTATAGTTTGACAGAAGGAATAATCTGCCTATACTTTTCTTGAGAATCAAACAATTTGCATCTACTGTAAATACGACCTACAAAGAGTGATGTAACCCTTCTGCGAGCCGCGTACCTTCTTCATTTTTCAGGCAACAGCTGGAAGAATCCCTCAAAACTCATTCAAAGGACCAATCACCAATGTCAGAAAAAAGCACCATGGTAAAAAAAGAGAGCCTGATTTACGCCCTGTTAATCGGATTTGTAATAGGTTTTATCGGTGGTGCAATTTTTGCCGTCTATAAACTTGCTCCAGACGCTCCCCGCCAGCAAGCCGGCCAGCAACAGTCTCAGGCGACAACAGCCAATACGGATCAGCTGGATAAGCAGGCCGCAGAAGCTATTTCTCACTTTGAAGCAGAAGTCACAACCAATCCGACTAATGCTGAAGCATGGACACAGCTTGGTCACCTTTATTATGATTCTGACCAGGTGAAAAAAGCAATTAAGGCCTACACAACCTCGCTTGGATTAAAAGCTGACAACGCAGATGTCTGGACAGATCTCGGAGTAATGTACAGAAGAAATAAACAGCCTGAAAAAGCCATTGAGTCTTTTGAAAAAGCATATGGGGTTAATCCAAAGCATGCGCCCTCACGTCTCAATAAAGGTATCGTTCTGTTATATGATTTTGACAAGCCCGAAGAGGCCATTGCTGCCTGGCAGGAACTGCTCGCTATTGATCCGGAAGCAAAACTCAACAACGGTACGCCACTGGGACAGGCAATAGAAGAGATCAAAAAAGAGATGAATTCACCAACTCCTGCAAAAGAATAGGAACTCAAAAATGGCAACCAACGATATCCAGATCCCGACACACTGTGATCATGAGCCCCACAACACAAGCGGACATCACGACAAGTTACCTCCAGTAGTGAAAGCGCTGGTTGCCGCATGGCAGACAGAAGATTGTTTTGATCATGTGGGCCCTGTGCCCATCCCCTCACACACCTCGATTATCGATATTATTTACCAGATCCGACAAATATTATTCCCCGGGTACTTCACCAAAACAAAGCTCCACGGTTCCAATCTGGAATATTATCTCGGCAAAGAAACAACGGAACTCTACGAACGCTTATCCCATGAAATCATAAAGGCCATCCGCCATGATTGCAGACGCTCCAACCTCCCCTGTACCCATTGCGAGAAAAGAGGCCATCGTGTGGCCCTCTCCTTTATTGAAAGCTTACCGGGAATTTCAGCACTACTCTCAACGGATATCCGGGCAACGCTGGCTGGAGATCCTGCAACGGCAGGCACAGACGAAGTTATTTTCTGTTACCCCGGACTCCTTGCAACGTCCATCTACAGAATCGCCTATGAGCTCTACCTCTTACAGGTTCCTATCATTCCACGAATAATGACCGAGCATGCCCACAGTCTGACTGGGATTGATATACACCCCGGCGCCACTATCGGCCCCGGTTTCTTTATTGACCATGGTACGGGAGTGGTTATTGGCGAAACCACAATCATCGGTTCAAATGTCAGGATATACCAGGGTGTTACTCTTGGCGCACTTTCCCTTCCCAAGGACGCCGGGATTGTTATGCGGAATGTTAAGCGTCACCCAACTATTGAAGACGATGTCATTGTTTACGCGAACACAACAATCCTCGGTGGTGACACTGTTGTAGGATCCAGATCTGTAATAGGCGGTAATATCTGGCTCACCGAATCGGTCCCATCGGACACCAGAGTGATACTTAAACGACCTGAGCTGCTTTATTCCGGAAGAAAAGGAGGAACGTCATGACATGCCCTGCAACAAAAACAATAGGAAATACCCCGCTTCTCTCTCTTACCAACATAAATAAACAGAGCAACGCAACCATCCTTGCGAAACAAGAATCCCGCAATCCAATGGGCAGTGTAAAAGATCGTATTGCACTTGCCATGATAGAGGCGGGCATAAAAGATGGAAAAATCAAAGCAACCACCACCATCGTTGAAGCAACTTCCGGTAACACCGGACTCGGACTGGCCTTTGTCTGTGCAGAAAAGAACCTACCACTGATACTCACCATGCCCGAATCCATGTCCATTGAACGAAGGACTCTCCTCAAACACCTGGGAGCACGTCTTGTTTTAACTCCTGCAGCAAATGGAATGAAAGGAGCCATTGCAGCAGCGGAAGAACTACTTCGTGACACCCCGGATTGTTTTATGATCAGGCAATTTGATAATCCGGCAAATCCGGCTATTCACAAAAACACCACCGCGGAAGAAATATGGCGGGCAACTGATGGTAAAATTGATTTTTTTGTCGCAGGGATAGGGACCGGCGGAACATTCACCGGAGTGATGGAGAGATTAAAAGAAAAAAACCCTGAAATTATCGGTGTTGCCGTAGAACCTGCGGATTCACCGGTTCTCTCAGGCGGCAACCCCGGCCCTCATAAAATTCAAGGTATTGGTGCTGGCTTTATTCCCTCAATTCTCAACAGAAAATTGATTGACCAGATTATTACTGTTACCAATAGTGATGCCATGGAAACAGCACGACAACTCGCCAGACAAGAAGGGCTGCTGGTGGGAATTTCTTCGGGTGCTGCCATGTGGGCCGCTCTGCAGCTAGCAGCCGAAGAATCAAACCGTAACAAAACAATTGTAACCATACTCCCGGACACCGGGGAACGTTATCTAAGCACGGATTTGATGATAAGCGAGACCTGAAAACCATTTAGTGGCTGTCATGTAATTCAATAATGCAGACATTGTCGTCCCAATTAAACAAACTTAAATTCTTCCAATGAACCTCCAATGAAAACAGTCAAACTCTCTCTTATTATACTCTTACTTTCCTGTTTCACATCTCTCCTTCAAGGATGCGGAAAGAATAAACTCGTCACCTCCTGGGTAAACGATGACAATCAGGGCTATCATATTAAAAAGGTTTTAGTAATAGCAGTCTTTAAGGATCCTGTTACCCAAAATATTTACGAAACCAGCTTTGTAAGCTTACTTGAAAAAGCCGGTGTACAAGCCTTTGCCGGAGCTAAATACCGTCTGGGACCAGACGAACCTTCTCAAGCGGACATAGACTCAGCCCTTAGCAAAACCGGAGCTGAAAGCATTCTGATTACCCACATACTGAGCAATACCAGCAAGACATACACAGTTGCTCCCATGGTTGAGTATGTATCCTACTTCACCTATTGGGACTCAGTATACGGACACAGTAGCAGTGTTTATGAGCAAGATTTTGCACCGTCAGAAACGATTGAAAAACGCTATGAACGGATGGCTGTCACCCTTTTTAATAAAAATGTTGGTAAACCTGTCTGGTCTGCCGTATCTCAAAGTGTTAATTTTGAAGACCGGCTGCGGGTGGATGACGAGGAACTCGAACGACTTTTTATTAACGATCTGAAGGCGAAAAAGCTTCTATAGAAGAATTTCTAACATCTACCTTTCTGAGACTTTGGGGCAATTGCCTGGCAAACAGGGCTAAAGAAGTGAAAAAAATTATTGCCCCCCCCCTAGTTACAAACATATGAGCTACACCTGAAAACCCATAACCCGCTGAAACCTTGTTAGATATTCAGTGGGTTTCAAACCTGTATGTTTTGCAAAAACCTTTTTTTAAAAACTGGAATCTTCATAGCCGACTTCATAACTAATCTCATCCTGTGTTTTCATCTCTTTTTCCAAAATTTTCTTTGCCTTTTCCATACGAACACGCTGCAGATAAAAAAGAGGCGTATCTCCGGTTGCCGCCTTGAACCGTCTCTCAAAGGTTCGTCGCCCAAGCCCTAAATCTCCTGCCATCAGACGACGCTATCATGCCTACCCGAAGGTACTTCAAAAAGTTTGTTAAAAAAACCATGCACTTTCTTCCATATTCAGTTCAATCTTCCTTACTCTGCAATTATTTTTTCGTGATTAGTACCTCAGTGTGGTATCATTTTTTATTGAATTAACAAACATCTCCTTAAAAGACTGCCATTATATTGAACTATGACAGAACCAGTAGACAATGAACTAAAGAAAAATGTATGCAGTGGGATTGGCCGTGAATGCTGTAATCCCGGGAAAATTTGTCATACAGGGACCTGGGAACAGCTTTTTGATGCCCTGCCCGATCCTGTTTTGGTGGTGAGGCCCGATGGAATTATTATCGAGGCCAACAGTGCCACTCTTCAGGCATCCCGTAAAACAAGAGATGAAGTGGTTGGTCATGGTATCTGTGAAATTGTGCATGGTGGTAAATGGCCACATATAAAATGTCCTTTAGAAGAATTCTTGAAGACTGGTCAGGCGAAAGAAGAGACCAGCAGGCTTCCAGGATTTTCTGGTGAGTTTTCTGTAATTATTCTCCCGGTGAAAGAAAGAAATGGAGAGGTAGGGAAAATAATGCTCATTGCACGACCACTGACCAGAGCTGAAATTCAAAAGGCAGATTCAATCCGCACTGCCAAGCTTGCAGGTATTGGTGAGCTGGCTGCAGGGGTTGCCCATGAGGTCAATAATCCTATCACCGGAGTCATTAATTTTGCCCAGATTCTTCTGGATACATATTCGCTGGATGATGCTGGAGTTACTATTGTACAGAAGATTATAAAGGAAGGTGAACGGATTGCCTCTATCACAAAAAATCTACTATCCTTTGCAAAAGCTGGACGCAGTGAGCATGCGCCTGCAAATCCGGTGGAAATTGTAACGGACAGTCTGGCTCTTGTTCAGCACCAACTTCAACAAGACGGGATCACAGTACTCACCAATTTCCCCGACCATGCGTCCATTGTCATTGCTGATTTTAGACAATTGCAACAGGTGATCCTTAATCTTATCAGTAACAGCCGCTATGCCCTGAATGCCCGATACGATGGTTTTGACAGTAAGAAAGTTATTAAAATTTCCTGCAGCCTGAATACTAAGGAAAAGCTTTTTCTGATACAGATTAAAGATTACGGTACAGGGTTGCCGCAATCCCTTCTTGACCGGTTATTTGAACCCTTCTTCACCACCAAGTTACCTGGAGAAGGGACTGGACTCGGACTCAGTATCAGTTATGGAATCATCAAAGATCATGGCGGTAACCTGCGTGTGAACTCCATCCTTGAAAAATATACAGAAATGACTATCGAATTGCCAATGGGGAGTTGAGTTATGGAATCTACGATTTACGCTTCCAAAATTTTAATTGTTGATGACGAAGAGTCCATCAGGCAGACCTTTGAAATTTTTCTAAATTCTGAAGGGTATGAATTTGTCAAAACAGTCTCCTCTTTTAATGAAGCTATGGAGGCTATCCTTACGGTTGATTACGATCTGATTATCAGTGACATCGTACTGATGGGTCCATGTGGGACAGATCTATTACGTAAATTGCGGGAGGCCGAAATCAAATGTCCGGTTGTTATGGTTACAGGGTTTCCAAATCTGGATTCAGCAGCAGAGTCAGTGCGCCATGGTGCTTTTGATTATATTTCAAAACCTGTTAACAAGGAGACCTTACTGCGCTTTACCAGGCAGGCATTGCAGCATTGGTTTCTTGAAAACAGAGCCAGCCGACTGCAACGGGAAAATGAAAAGTATCGCAGATATCTGGAAACAATTTTTCGTTCAGTAACCGATGCAATCATCACGGTTGATGCAAAAATGCAGATTGTGCAACTCAATGAAACTGCAGAACAGTGGCTTCGTGAAAAAGGTGCAGAAAATATATCCGACCTGAGCAACCTTCCAGATGAAGTAGCGCTTGCCTGCCTGTATGATGCGAAAAAAGTAGTCGCAAGTGGAACTGAAGTGCGAAAACATCTGATTGAATGTCGCAGGCCCGACGATTCAATTCGAGTTATCAGTTTAAATGCATCTCCCCTTCGTGGTGATGATGATGAATTTCAAGGAGTCGTTATCGTTGCAAGAGATCTCAGCAGCGATGAGCCTCCTGAAAAGCAGGAAAGACGAAATCGTTTTCATGGCTATGTTGGTTCAAGTGATGTTATGCAAAATGTGTACAGACTAATAGAAAATATTGGCAAAGTTGACACTGCTGTACTGATAACAGGAGAATCTGGAACGGGTAAAGAGTTGGCTGCAGAAGCGTTACATGCTGAAAGTTCAAGGCAGGATAAGCCTCTTATAAAGGTTGACTGTGTTTCTGTTGCTGAAAATCTGCTTGAAAGCGAACTTTTCGGTCATCTTAAAGGTGCTTTTACCGGAGCAGACAGAGATCGTCCCGGAAGGCTGCTCCAGGCTGACGGTGGCACACTATTCCTTGATGAAATTGGTGACATATCACCCAGGACACAACTGCTTCTCCTGCGTTTTCTTCAGGAAAAAACATTCACTCCCGTCGGGGGTGACACACCGATACAGGTGGACGTTCGGGTTATTGCCGCAACCAATGTAAACTTCCTGGAAATGGTGGAGCAGGGAGCATTCAGGGGAGATCTCTATTACCGCCTCAAGGTAATTGAGGTGAAGCTTCCTCCACTGCGTGATAGAAAAAGCGGTATTCCTCTCCTGGCAAACCATTTCCTTGGCCTATTCAGAAGCCAGCTGAATAAAGGCATTGCCAGTGTATCTGACCAGGCAATAGAATGTATGGTCAGATATCAATGGCCCGGTAATGTCAGAGAAATGAGACATATTATGGAACGGGCCTGTGTTCTTTGTAATGGCTCGGTGTTGCTGCTGGAACATTTTCCAGAAGAGATGCAACAGCAGACTCATCATCTCTCAGCTGCGACAGTTCCCCCAGCCCCCCCTTATCCTCCCGAGTCACAGGCTGCAACAGTTATAACTCCAGACCTCGAATACCAGGGTGAAGATGTACGGATACTCGCAGCTCTCAGGCAGGTACGCGGAAATAAGGCCAAAGCTGCGAAACTTCTCGGCATTGCCCGTTCCACACTCTACAGACAGATGGAAAAGTATAATATGTAACTATTCATCTATGTCCCACAACCTGTCCCGCAAGTGTAGCGTACCGGGACATCAATGGGACATCCCCGGGACACTGTGGTGTGAAGCGTCCCATTCAACCTTGTCACCACACAGCAGCCATCATCCACATTTTACACCAAAACATTAAACACTTACAGCACTACAAATTCCTTATTTTCTAAAAAATCTCTGTATGGCACGAATACTGCTAAGTTGAGGGTGTAAGCAAAACATAAGACTTTTCCTAACACTTAATACAACAGAGGAGACACCATGAGTGATGCTACTTTAACAAAAACACAGAGCAAAACCAGAGCAGGTGAAAAGAGTGGAACAACAGTTTCCACAGAAGTTGATAAGGTCATACTTGGATCCATTGTAGCTTTTACCGGAGTTGTTGGTTTGTGGAGTGGAGCCTGTATTGTAAGTGCCATGTTCCAGGCAGGCGGACCTTTTCAGCTTGTTGCAGGATGGTTCAAGGCTGTAAGTGGAATGTGATTTGAGCCTTAGCATTCAACACACGGAATCAGATAGAAAAAAGCCGGTGAGATTTGATCTCTCCCGGCTTTTTTTATATACTTTTCAAAGAGACATAATTTACTGTCCCAGTATTTTGTTTACTGCTCTTTCTGAAAATTCTATTTTCATTCCGGAGACATAACACAATGGCAATTCTCGTCCGTAATCTTCTTGTCTGCTTTCTTTTTACAATTCTTGCTCTTTTTATGGCCCTTCTCTGGTTTAAAGAGAACAGACATCCCAGTCAGGATTATAGCGAGCTGATTGAAAGGCTGAGTAATGATCAAATTGTTACCCTTAATTTTACCGGGAATCGGGTTGCATTCACCGACCGTGATAATCACACCTTTGTCACCACCGTCCCGGATGTCAGTATATTCCTAGAAAGAGTTCAGGGTAAAAACATCAGAGTCATTGTCAGAGCTGACAGATTTAACCTGATCTATATGACTGTGATTTCAATTTTTATTGTTGCACTGGTATTTGTGGTCTGGTGGTCTTTACGCCGCAAGGAAAAGGAGGAGGAAAGCAAGTTTGCCAGCGATAAACTTGTGGGAGTGAGTGGGTCGGAGCTCAAACTCACCTTTGATGACATTGCAGGTATTCCAGAGGCCAAGGAGGAACTTGAAGAAATCGTTTCCTTTTTAAAAACTCCTGACAATTTCAGAAAGATTGGAGCCACCATTCCACGGGGTATTCTTTTACAGGGTCCTCCTGGAACCGGAAAAACCATGCTCGCAAAAACAGTTGCCGGTGAAGCCGGTGTTCCGTTTTATAGTTTCAGTGGATCCGATTTTGTTGAAATGTTTGTAGGAGTTGGAGCCGCCAGAGTTCGAGATTTGTTTAAAGAGGCAAAGGAAAATGCTCCCTGCATTGTTTTTATAGACGAAATTGACGCCGTAGGGGCAAGTAGGAGTGGTGGCGCTTCTGCCGGTGGCCAGGAAGAACGGGGCCAGACTCTCAATGCGCTACTCGTAGAGATGGATGGTTTTGCCACAGAAGACACAATCGTTGTGCTGGCAGCAACGAATAGACCTGACATCCTCGATTCGGCCCTGAAACGTCCGGGACGTTTCGATCGGCAGGTCAATATTCTTGCTCCCGATGTGAAAGGCAGAAAAAAGATACTGGAAGTACACGGGAAAAAAGTCAGACTGGACCCTGAAGTTGATTTTGAACATCTTGCCAAGGCCACTCCGGGCTTCACCGGTGCAGAACTTGCCAACCTTATCAACGAAGCCGCATTGATGGCAGCCAGACAGGGAAAGGAACTGATCGTCAATGCGGATTTTGAAAAAGCCCGTGATCGTATCCTGATGGGAGTTGAGCGTAAAGGAATGGTTATGAGTGATCATGACCGGAAGGTTCTTGCTTATCATGAAGCAGGTCACGGTATTCTTGCCAATAAATTACCGGATTCTGACCCATTACATAAAATAACAATTGTGCCAAGAGGGATGGCACTTGGCCAGACTCAGCAGGTTCCCATCAGTGATCACCCCGCATACTCCAGACAGTATCTCCTCAGTAGAATTATAGTCCTTATGGGAGGACGGGCAGCAGAGGAACTTGTCTTTAAGCAGCAGACAACGGGAGCACAGGGAGATCTTCTCACCGCCACACAAATTGCAACCGATATGATCTGCAAGTGGGGAATGAGTGCGAATCTGGGCCCCCAGGCATTTTCCATTGATAGTGGAGGATTTATTGAAGGAGCAGGCGGACGCTTACCCATGGGCCATGACACGGCACGTTTTATTGATAAGGAAGTAACCGAATTACTGACAGATTGCTATATGGAAGCCATTCGAATCCTGAAACAGGAACAGTGTCTGTTGAAAAATCTTGCTGAAATTCTCCTGCAGGTGGAAACATTAGACGGAGAAGAATTTGATATCATAGTTGAATGCAGTGTGAAAAAAGAAGCGGCAGCGATGGAGGCCCCTGAACAGACCTGCGGTCTCTGCAGTGCGAAAGAACATTGCAGTCAGGCACAAGGAATAGCCGATGAGATCTCTTCGTAGATTAAGTGGTGTTACCTTTCTCGCCATTGCCATTCTCCTGGCGATCCTTGTTTTCACAGGACTCCAGCAGAACAGTTCCATGCTTGATTACACAACCATAGTCAAAGAAAGTGAAAGTACCATCTTCCTGTATGCAACCATTCGCGAACAGGCCACGGATGGTTTACTGAGAAGGGAACCTGCGCCCCTGTTGGGGGCGGCCAAAGAATTTGAGACATTATATGCAAAATACATAGCTCTTCTTGATAACAATGGAATCCCTGTACAGTATAAACTCTCTTTTTTTAAAGAAATTGATCTGGAACAGGTTGTTATAAACCTTAGAAATCTTGCTGAAAATCCCAATAACAAAGTATTGAGTGCTCAGGTCATCAGGCAGCTGCAACAGATGAACAAGCAATTTTTGCAGGTTGATCGAATAGTTATCAATGAGATGAGGAACAGGGTAATGCACCATCAAAAAAGAGCTCTTGTTTTGATGGGACTCATTATTGTCCTAACCAGTTTTACCCTGATCATGCTCTATCGTAAATCTGTAAAGCCGCTGGTGAATCTGGCAGTACAGGCTGAACAGGCGCTCTCGGATGGAGAGTTGATAGCCCTGGAAGCTGACAGAAATTCAAGTGCTGAAGTAAATGCTTTGCTTTCGTCTTTTAACCAGTTGCTGCAGGAACCTGCTGGGACGAACCAGGCCAGCCTAGTGCAGGACGGAAGAGAAGCTGAGTTTGCCTCCATTATCAATGAAGTTACAAATAGATTGAATGGAATCATTAACTACTCACAGGTGCTTGCCGATTACTGCGAAGCAGAACAGGCCGGTGATGAACAGAAGAAGATACTCTATAAGATAATAGAGAATGGGGAAAAGAGTGCTGCAATTTTACAGAAAGGTCTACATGGGAGAGATGTATGACAAACTTAGAACAGAATGATCCGGGGTCCAATGATGAAGAGGTACAAGGCGGTAAACAAACGGGGGCCTGGGAAGAGCTCCTTGGCTGTACCTGGAAAACACCCCTTGGTTTTTTGGGAGTTGGACTCACCACCGTATCAATCACCCTGATAATCCTGGGCCTTATCGGGCACCTGACAGGACTGATTGCCAATCACTATTTTGCTATTTTCACCTTTCTTTTTTTACCGGCCATGATGATGTTTGGCCTTTGTCTTATCCCTGTTTCCTGCTATTTCAGACGTAAAAAATGGTTCACAGAGAGTCTGATGAACAGGGAAAATCTTAAAATTGATCTTGCTGACAAACAACACAGAAAGGGAATAGTGCTCTTTCTGGTATTGTCAGTAATCAACCTCACTATTCTTCTGCTGGTCGTTTACGAAGGATATCATTTTACAGATTCATCCTATTTCTGCGGGGCAGTTTGTCACGAAGTTATGGATCCTGAATACACTGCCTACCAGCGTTCTCCACATGCCAAAGTCTCCTGTGTTGCCTGTCATATTGGACCGGGGGCAAACTGGTATGTGCAGGCAAAGCTTTCCGGACTCAGACAGGTGAAAGCAGTAATTGATGGAAATTTCAGCCGTCCCATACCTGCCCCTGTAGAGCATCTGCGACCGGCACGTGATACCTGTGAATCCTGTCATTGGCCTGAAAAATTTCATGGAAAGAAGATCAAAGAATTTATCAGCTTCACAAACGATAACCAGAAAGAGCCTGTGATAGAAGAGATCGCTCTTCGCATAGGAGGACGCAACCCGGTCACCAGTGAATTCGAAGGTATCCACTGGCATGTGAGCCGTGATATCCAGGTTGAATACCAGGCACTTGATGAAAAACGAACCAGGATAGGCAAGGTAAAAGTAACCAAACCTGGTGGAGTCACTGAAGAATACAGTATGAGTGACGAGGAACCGGTAGAGGGCGTGGAGTTGAAATGGCGAACCATGGACTGTATCGACTGTCATAATCGTCCGACACATGTGTATGACAATCTGGAGAAGATCATTGATTTTGGACTCTATTCAAAAAAACTGACTCCTGAGATTACAGGAATCCGTGAAGACAGTATTACTGTTTTGGAAACCGAGTACTCCAGTCGTGATAATGCCACTGAGAAAATAGTAGAAAACCTGCTGGAACAAGTGGCAAAACGTCATGGTAATGATTTCGTTGCCGAACATGAGAAAGAAATCAAGAATTCAGGCTCTTTTCTCCTTGAAGCGTACCTCAATAATGTCTGGCCCAAAATGAAAGTGACCTGGGGAACGTACCGACAGCATCTCGGTCACCAGGAAGCGGAGGATGGATATGGTTGTTTTCGCTGCCATGATGATGAACATGAAACTAAATTTGGAAAAATTATTCGGCAGGATTGTAATCTCTGCCACGATGAACCTGAGTGATACCAGCCTGAAGAACTCAACAAATTAAATGAGGTCAGATTTGAGAAACTTTCAGATAAATGTGAATACACTGGAAAAAGCGGACACCGAGAGGATGGAAACGATCCCCTCCACTGAACGTCGTAAATTCTTGAAGTTTGGACTTACGATAACAGGGTTGTTTCTCGGGGGATCAGTACTTTCCCTGAAGACTGTCGGGACTGGACATGCTGCAGTAGGTGGTGGAAAGGCTCTTGCAATGGATTTCCCCTATAGCCCGCATTACACCATGGTCATTGTCCAGAATTTCTGTATCGACTGTGAGCGCTGTCTTGATGCCTGCAGGAGCACTAACCATGTTCCTGCACACGGTTATCGAACCGATATCCTTCAGCGCGCTATCCCTGTCAACCCTGGCGAGAATGAGCGAGTGTTTATGCCCATTCTCTGTAACCATTGCAACCAGCCATCCTGTGTTCGAGTCTGCCCCACTCGCGCAACATTTAAGGATAAAACCACAGGCATTGTCCGCATGAAAATAGAAAACTGTATTGGCTGCAAGACCTGTATGGCGGCATGTCCTTATAATGCCAGATATTTTGATGAAGACAAACGGGCCATTGATAAGTGTAATTTCTGTTTTGATACTAAACTCAAAGAGAGTGGTGGCAAGACTACAGCTTGTGCGTCGGCATGTCCTGCCAATGTTCGTATGTTTGGAGATCTGACAGATCCGGAAACCGATGCCTATAAACTGATTCATGCCCCGGACAATTCTCTTTGGGTCCTGAGGCCGGAACAGGGCACCATGCCCAATGTTTTTTATATGAACTCATAAATCACTGATGGCGTCGTCAAAACTCTCCACCTGAAACAAAAAGGAAAAATACATATGATCTCTAATCATACAATGGATAATGCGGATTTCCCGACAAGTAACCTGTTGCCGCTGCTTATTGGTTTTGCACTGATCAGTGCGTTCGGACTTGCATTCGGCCTCCATTCGCTGGTGGTCGGTCATCACCACACATTCGGCACAACCAGAGAAGTTCCCTGGGGTATCCTGATTACTCCCTACTTCTTTTTTGCCTGCCTCTCCACGGGGCTTTGTATCGTTTCTTCCCTGGGGCAGGTGTTCAATGTTAAGGCGTTTCAACCGATCGTCTCAAGGACTGTTTTCCTGGCAATCATCACTATGGCGACAGGACTTATGTGTATTACTCTTGAACTTGAAAATCCATGGCGTGTGGGATTTTATTCTTTATTTTCCCCCCATCCGTCATCAAATATCTGGTGGAAGACGACTATCTATAGTTTTTATCTGATATTTATGATTTTCAACTTCATATTATTACTGCTAAAACGGCAGAAGCAGGCCAGAATTTTTGCGACCATTGCCTTTGTTCTTGTGACACTTGGAAATCTGAACATGAATTCGGATATGGCAATACTCGGCACCAGAGGGTTCTGGAGTGAAAATTATATGCCCCTCTATTTCCTTTCTCTCTCTACACTGACTGGCTGCGCTGCAATTCTCTTCTTTTTCTGGTTCAGTAAAAAAATTGGCGGGCAGAGGGATAATAGTGAAAGTGAAAGTGAAAATATAACCTCTGGCACCAGCAAACTGTTTATGGGTATCCTTGTCGGAATTTTATATTTTACAGCTGTTAAGATGATGGGAGGTTTTTTCCCACAGTTTACCAAAAACCCGGAAGCCATGTTTCTTCTGGTCCGCGGAAGCTTTGCATTAAATTTCTGGCTTGGAGAGGTGGGCCTTGCGGTGTTGTTACCATTTCTTATTGTGCTTATCACCAGAGGAAAAAATCCGACCTTCCTTGCCATCGCCGGACTATCCTGTTTGATTGGGTCATTTATTCTCTTTTATGATCTGGTTATTGTAGGGCAACTTATCCCCCACTATCACCAGTACCACGTGGTAGGCCTGCCTGAGTATTACTCCTATACTCCAAGTCTCCATGAGAGCATGATTACTATGGGAGCTGTATTTTTCTTTCTGGCAGCTTTTATAGGTGGAGAAATGATTCTTAGAAAGTTTTCCATGCAGTAAAAGAACGTCAATCACTTTTGAAGAGTTTCAGCCAGTGTGTTGAAACTCTTCGTAAAAGCGGATCTATGCTTATTGCAGCTTCCGGAAAGTGTCATGTAGCTTCCAGTAGGATTTTTCCCTATATGCAGCCAGATACGTCTGTGCGACATGAAAAAGGCAAGAAGAAGTCCTGCAATCATACATCCGAATCCAACGTAAACAACCCACACTCCAGGATCTTTAGACACCTGGAGACCGGTGGCGTAGAGTTGCTTCACATGGAGTGTATAAAAAACATTTTCTGTTTTGATCTCTGTGCTGGAGTTATCCTGCAACCAGATCTTGATTGCGTTTCCTGCAGGATGTGCAAACCACACTTTCATACGAGAGACTGACTCACCGTTCATCTCCGCATTTATTACCCCGACGGCAACACCTTCCTTTTCCCATTGCATCTGTTTCCCAAAGGGGGCAATAATTGCTCTTTTATTCCCAGTCTCTTTATTGGTGATAGAAAAAATAAAATTATTATATCCTTCATAATCTGATTGATAGAATGTTATTCCTTTGTATTTGAGGGGGGAGTTTACCTCAACATCTCTGCTTATTACCACTTCTCCATTTTCAAGAATGGTTAGGCGGGAGCTGTAATTTTTAATTTTGCCACTGGGATACCATTCAATAACAAAGGAATCACAGCGTACTGTAAAACCGGGATCATAGAGTTTCGTCCCATCCTGTGAAATAATGGTGCTGATCTGCTCTGTCTCCGGGAGCATAAGATGGGTTTTAAATCCATATATTTTACCAATTGAAGCCCCTGTCAAAATAATAAGGATAGATGTATGCACAAGAAATACACCAAGCCTTGAGTATTTTCCTTTCTGGGCAAAGAGGATGACTCCGTTGTCGTGATTTTGCCTGCGACTTTTCCAACCGGCCGCAGCAAGTTTGTGGGTGAGTTCTTTTTTGCTACTGGCCAGAGTGGATTCTTCCTGCCACTGAATAGTATTTTTGAACCCTTCCAGACGACTTACCGGCATGGCAGAGCCATCTCTGTGAATTTGTTGCCATACAGCAGGAAACCTCTCAATGCTGCAGATAATAAGATTAGTACAGAGTAGTCCCAAGAGAAAAAGAAACCACCAGGAGCCATAGAGATCCGGGATGTGCAGTAATTGAAAAATACGGCTCATATTTTCGCCATATTCCAGAGTATAGAATTGGAGTGTTTGCCTCTGGGGGACCACTGTCCCGACCATGGCGCCGAGTATCAGGCAGCAAAGGATACTCATTGCCAGTCTGGTGGATGTGAAAAAAGTATACATGGAGGACATTTTCGTCACTTACTGAATTCAAGGGTAATGAAACAAGTAACCTACATGATCATTATACTCAGTAGCCCACAGAGTGGTAGTGAAATTCAAAGATAGTACTATTAGAAGAGGTGTTAAATTGGATTTTGACCACTTGGTTTCTTGCCATTTATCTAATCATTCAATCAAAGAACGGCATCTCATCATTGAAACTAGCTGAGGATTGGTGGAATTCAGACATGGTTTTGCATTGGTAATACTTCAAAATGGTGGGATATAGCCATCATGGTCGAGTGAGATGTGGAGTTTGATATCACCTTTGGTAAGGCGAAATTTCGCCCAAGGGAAAACTGATAGACAAAGATCGATTGTGGATGCATCAAGGGAATAAAACTTGTTCTTAAATTTGAACTTCTTTTTTCCACGCACAAATACTGCACAGTGTAGGATACACAACTAATTTTCTTAGATTTTACTAGCAATAATAGACAAATCCTGATATTTAATTCCTCTTATCATGTTTCATATATCCACATATTAATTGAATTATTTTTTTTATCTCATCATCCGTCCCCAGAGGGTACAACAATGTCAGACAAAAAAGAAGTTACAGATAAAAACAGTGTCGAGAATACAGGCAGAAGAAAAGCAATTAAGAAAATTGCTGTTGGTGTCGGAGCTCTTGCTACTTACAATGCTCTCCCGAAACAATGGACAAGTCCCATCGTTGACCAGATTATCATGCCGGTACATGCTGCAACAAGTGGAACATCCCTGCATGACCCATGTAGCATCACTTTAACAAGCGGCACTCAATCAGATGCTGCTGTTACCATCCGTGTTGATGGGTATGTGAGAAGTGGCCCCAATAATTTGAACAAGCCTATAAGTGGTTAATCTGCTACCTT
>CAZUPS010000022.1:0-65387 GCA_964621915.1 uncultured Desulfocapsa sp.
GCAGGGACACAGGAAATCTCCGTTTTCCTCTTGACTTTACTTATCATAGATGTCCTCGGATTTGCCACAGTGAAATTACGGCAGATACGCTCCAATCATTCTGGACACGATCCATCTTTTTTGCTTCATTTGTAATCTCTCTGATCGTTAAAAAATTAACGATTGCTTGTGGTACGATATAGTGGGTATCATCTGTAAATGAAGACGGCTGGATAGTCATTCATTTTCAATATAACAATACATGTAACAGGGGTTTTATGACGACATTTCCAATCCAGGCAAGTTTTCCCTATCGCCTCCAGGCAAAAATAAAAGCACGTCTTGGCTATTCTGCTTATATTCGCAGTTTATTGAAAGAGGGGAATAATGCCAACACAGCACGCGAGGATAAAGAACTCAGTGATCAGCTGACTGGTTACCCGAGGAATCATGACTACAGGGTTTCTCAGGGAAAACTGCTACCCAGCTTTCGTCTCTACGAGCGTAGCCGTATTGTCCTGCCAGCCTTTCCGGATCATATGGAAAGCTTTCTTGATATTGGCTGTTGCCGGGGATTTTATGTACTCCAGGCAGCGCTCAATGCTTCCTGTAAAAATGCAGTGGGCGTGGATGTCTATCAACCCTTTATAGACCTGGCCGACAAGGTTTCCGCCAACCTGAAGCTGGACAATGCCTCCTTTCACCTTGCAACCCTTGATAAGCTGCTGGAAGATCCGGAAAAATACGGAGCACCATTTCAAACAATCCTTCTCATCGGTACCTACCACTAT
Organism: uncultured Desulfocapsa sp.; assembly: GCA_964621915.1. Lineage (GTDB taxonomy): Bacteria > Desulfobacterota > Desulfobulbia > Desulfobulbales > Desulfocapsaceae > Desulfocapsa. Next base: position 771 of record CAZUPS010000022.1, read on the forward strand.
CTCTTTTGGGGCAGTGAAGTGAATTCTCATTGCTTTGGTGACCACAGAACAATTCTTGAATCTCTATCAAATCTGTGTACGAAAAGGATTATTCTTTCCGGCCGCCTTGATGTAAACCGATTGCCGGAATCCAACCGGGTACAGGCAGAAGGTACGGAACGTGCCAGTCAGTATACTACTGAAAATTTCGTTAAAAATGCCAAAGAATTTTTTGACGTCAAATGTATTGGATATCTTGGAACCTACCCACTTCTGCAGCTAGATAAATAAGCCAGTAAATAGGGACTTGGGAAACAAAAATAATTGCGGCAGATACTCTCGGTTGCACATCCAAAAGTGAAAAAGAGTGACCGACTTTTAAACACTCCCTGAAAACAATGTGCCGATTAGTCTTTCTGGATCCCATGCTTTTTCACCCGATACCGCAGGGTATTACGCGTTATGCCAAGTTGCTGAGCCGCTTGGGACTGATTCCAATAGCACTGTTGAAGAGCCTGGACAATCAGCTCACGTTCTTTTTTCGCAAGGTCAAAATCCTCCTCCTGGTCCACATATTTTTTATCCGCATTTGTCCCGTTCAAAATGGTCTGCGGAAGAAGGTCTGTTGTAAAAATCCCCCCCCTTACACTGCAGACAGCCACTTTCCACAATATTTCGTAACTCTCGAATATTTCCAGGCCACTGATATTTCTGCATTTGCTGCAGAGCTGCCTCATCCAGGAGCAATTTCTTTTGCTTGTATTGCCTGCAGAACATGGCAAGGTAATAGTGTATCAGCTCCTCAATATCATCGCTTCGTTCCCGTAATGAAGGAAGTTGGATTTGCAGGGTATTCAAGCGGTAAAAAAGATCCTGCCGAAAAGTCCCTTGAGCAACCATAGCCTCCAGATCACAATTGGTTGCAGAAATAATTTTAATCCGGACATCCTGAGCCTTTGCTCCTCCCACCGGCACCACCCGTTTCTGCTCAACGGCATGGAGCAGTTTTGGCTGTAGATCAAGGGGTAGATTACCGATTTCATCAAGAAATAATGTTCCACCATCGGCATAGACAAAGGCCCCCTTACGATCTTCAATTGCCCCCGTAAAAGATCCGCGCAAATGACCAAAGAGTTCACTTTCCAATAGATCTTTTGGAATTGCCGGACAGTTCACCTGGATATACGGGGAATCTAAACCTCCATTCGCATCATGGATAGCTCTTGCAACAAGATCCTTCCCTGTCCCGGATTCACCGGTTATTAAAACCGAACTTTCTGTTCCAGCAAGCATTGCAATGGAATTACGAACTGACTGCAGCGCATCCGACGACCCAATCATCTGAGAGTCGCTTTCGATATATTTTCTGGTTACGGCAAGGGCTCTTGCCACCAGTTCAAGAAGATCATTATTATCCACCGGCTTGGTAATATAATCAAAAGCACCCTCCTTCATTGCAGCAACTGCCGTTTCCACTGTGCCAAAGGCGGTGAGTAAAATAAAAGGAATAGCAGAAAAATGGCTGTTGCGAAACCGCAGGACTTCCAGACCGTCCATTTTAGGCATTTTAAGATCGCTCACAACCAGATCAGGCTTCCACGACTTCCATATTGCAATACCAGCAATGCCATCGGGGGCAGTCTCTATCTGGTATCCAGGCTCAGACAACACCAGTTCCAGCAAGCGGCGCATTCGTGCATCATCTTCAATAATCAATATTCTAGCACTCATCGGCATGTCCCTCTTCTATTACTTCCTGACCAAGTGTTACCAGAGGTCGAAATGGGAGATGAACTTCCACCTCAACACCTTTCTCAGGCAAATTTTTAATGGTAATTCGGCCATGATGAGCCGCAATTATCTGTCTGCTAATGGTCAGTCCCATCCCAAGGCCATCGTCCTTGGTGGTAAAAAAATTTTTAAACAGCTCATCTGTGTATTCTTCAGCAATTCCAGGACCATTATCCTGCAGTCGCATCACAACAAAGTCACTCTCCTCTTCAACAGATAGAGTTATTGTTCCACCATCTTCCATGGCCTCTTCACTGTTCAAGAAAAGATTCAGAAGCACCTGACGGAGTTGTTGATAATCGGCATACAGCAACGGAAGACGACTGGCGATGGAGCACTGGATATCTACTCTGAGATTATGATCATCTGAGAATTGCCACTGAGAACAAAGTTTTGAGATATGCTTCTGCAGATCAATTGGTTTCAAAACAGGTTTTTTAAATTTTGCCAGCCCCAAAATGTTACTGACAACACTATCTAAACCATCCACTTCATCTATAATATAGCCGAGCATCTCCTCACGAGTTTCAGCGGGTCGTTCAGCCTTTGCCAAATACTGAGCAGAACTGCGGATAATTCCCAGAGGATTCTTAATCTCATGGGCAAGAGTTGCTGTCATTTCACCGAGTGATGCCATTTTTTTTGCCTGTACAACCTTAGTAAACAGGGTTTCGAGCTGTTCCTTACTTTTTACAAGGGACGTATAATGAAGACTGTTATCCAGTGCAACAGCGACCTGATTTGCCAGTATCACAAGCATCTGGATATCATGATCCCGATACGGTCGGCCATCTTTACGGGAACCAAGAAGAAGTGCTCCGGTTAAAGTAGTCCCGCCACGCAGTGAAAGAACAAGCCGATAGCCCGCTTCACACAACTGAGAAAGTTCACGATTCAATACCGGGTCGTTCTGTTTTTCAAGACATAATATCGCCTGACTTCCTCTGCGAAACTCTTGAAACAACTTACTCTCCGGCCAGGGGCTTGAGCCGATCCGAAGATCTTCCGGAAACAGCCTGCTCCGTTTTTCTTCTATTAACAGAAATGCACTCTTACTGATCTGGATTCTCCGTGGCAATTCATCATTGATAAGATTCACAAGATCAGAAAACTGCAGAGCAGAAGCGAGTTTTTGACTAAATTCAAAAAGTACCGCATTATCATTGGGGCGATACCGGAAAAAATAGTGGTCTATTATTTTTTGGATCCAATTGATCAAAGGAGTAATCCCAAGAGCAATAAAAAGGAGAAAGAGTAAAAAGATATCTTCAGAAAAAATCTGCCGGCCAAAAAACCATCGCTTCATAAGGGCCAACAGAGCTGTATACGTAACCGTAAGAAGAACAATAACAATAAAATACGCCGTTGCGCGGCTAATAAGCCTGTCCACGCCAAGAAGCTTATAGCGAAGTAAAGCAATAAGATGTGCTGCAGGAAGAACCACAGCAGCCAACAGCACTATTCGAAAGGAAATAAGTGGCTGGTCGATAAGCAGATTTGGTAACAGGTACAGCAACAGATATGGAGCAAAAGTTGGCCAATAGGCAAAAAGACTCAGCTTCACCTGATTTTTTGCAGATGGTGAAACAAGATATCGAAGATCAACAATATGTTTTCCGAAAGAACCTATAAGCAAAAGCGGCACACAGAGATTGCGATATCGCTGTAATGCAGTAAAGAAGTTTTCTGTCAATCCGGCTGTTATCAATGCTCCACCAACAGCGATAGCCATTGGTACCAGATAAAGTAACGAAGCACTCACTGCTCTGCCACGAAACAGATCTCTTTCCACGGGAAAGCGACAGATGAAATGCGCAAAAGCACCAAAGGCACACCAGTTACTCAAAGCTATGCTTACAAAACTAAGCGATATGATTTCAGGTTGAAGCAAACCAAACTGAGAGGGAAGCGTGCTGGCAATGGTATTTGAAAAAGCACAGAGCATAAAAAAGAAGAGGAATACCGGTTGCCCGGGAGGAGCACGAAATAAAGCAATGGAACCGAGAGTCAAAAAGAGTGTGGTAAGTAGTAAATGCGGCCAGGCAACTGCAAGGTAGGCAGCCCATGTCAGCGGCATAAAGACCGGGGTAAAGTGAATAGTCTCTTCACCACGAAGGACTGTTACTGAAGGAGGGACTAACTGAGTGGATGACGGGAGAAGAAGGAGTCCGAGCACCCTGGCATACGGCAAGCCATTTATGGCAACAACCACATCACCGGTCTGCACTGGATTTATATCATGTACGACACTGGCAACACGCAGCCCCTGCTGACTTTTATCAACACGAAAACCGGGTACACCATGTTGAAAAGCTGCAAAAGAAAAAATGAACAGCATTAGTAACGGTATCGCAATGATAACAAAAAACAGATTTTTTCGAACAGTAAAAGGTGGCGACTTCTCGTCAATCGAAGGGTCCCACGTTTTTTCTGCTGTGATACCTTTTATGTCATCCATATAAGAGGAATAGCATTTCCAGAAATTTTTCGCAATTCTCCATGATTCCCAAATACCTCTGCCCCCCCCATTATCCACCACTCTCCGCACAAGTGGCCCATATGCACCACAATTGATGGTTGTTATACACCAACCAACCAAATACTCTAGCAAATATTTCCCGTTGGAACATCACAACATACTGTTACAGCAACACAATTCTAATTAGTAAAACAGGCCTCTATTTTGCTAAATAAGAGTAGAAAAAAATGATTTCCAACGGTGAACAGATATCACCACAAATTCCTAAGGAGAGAGTAATGAAAAAACAATTTGTTGTGTTGGGTGTTGCAGCACTGGTATTTGGTGGAATTGTTACCGCGAATGCTACCGTGGTGGGAGTAGCTGGAACCAATAACGTGGTATATGATGATTTGAGTCAAAAGTATTGGGTAAACAATTTAACATTGTTTACAGCACAATGGTATACTACCCAAAAAGCTTCTATCGACACATTAAATTACAATGGAGCTTATATTGATAATACACGCTGGACCAATTGGCATATGGCGGACTTAAATGATATAACAGCCCTGTTTGGCAATGGTCTGCTTAATTTGACTTCTCAATTTATTCCAACTCTAAATATTAATGGCGGTGCACACCGTAATTGGTATGGCCGATATGATGAAGTTCATCCTTTTGATAATACTGTCCATGGACGTGCAGATATAACCTATCAGACATCTTTTCCGGATACTAAGTCTACAAATTTAACCTGGGAAAGTGACTTCTGGACCCAGGCAACAACAAGTGTTTGGATTGTTGCAGACACGGTGGAAGGCCCCGGTCCCAGCCCAACCCCAGAACCAGCCACCATGCTTCTCTTCGGAACAGGTCTTGTCGGTCTTATTGGTTCAAGGCTGAGAAAAAAGAAAACTCAATAATACACAAGCCATAAAGAGGCAGGAGCATTAACCATTGCTCCTGCCTTTGTAGTTCCCCATGTTTTCCTGCTAACATCCCCTGCTGTCTCCCTTCCATCTCCCTTTCCTCCAATCAGTATAGAATTCCGTTAGAGTTATATTAGAATCACGTTAGGAACCCGTTTTTTTGTTGCAGACTGAAAATTGACAGGTAAAGTTACCTGACAATTAGATACGCAATCCCAACAAAAAACAACATCCCAGGAGCCTCCAGTGGGCAAAGCAAGCATCCTCGTCGTGGAAGACGATGTGGATATCCAACAACTCGTCAGCTATAATCTGATCAAAGCTGGTTTTAATGTCACCTGTGCTGACTCCGGAGAAGAAGCGCTGCAGGTTCTCTACCAGGAGCCGATTGACCTGATTCTCCTTGATCTCATGCTCCCCGGAAAAGATGGAATGGAAGTGTGCAGCATCATCCGTGCAAAAACAGATCTCACCCAACCTCCTATCATTATGCTCACAGCAAAAAGTGAGGAAGATGACATTATCACAGGATTAAGTTGTGGGGCCGATGACTATGTGACCAAACCATTCAGTCCACGGGTGCTTATCGCCAGGGTTCAAGCACTCCTGCGCAGGAAGCAGGAAAAGATAAACAATGACGAGCGACCCGACGCGCAAAGTATTCATATCCATTCAATGGTTATTCATCCGGGTCGCCACGAAATTCTGGTCAATGGAAAAGAAATTCACCTCACCACCACTGAATTCACTATCCTTGAACAACTTGCAGGACGCCCCGGGTGGGTCTTCAGCCGCCAGCAGATCATCGATAAAATCCGTGGTTATGACTATCTTATAACCTCACGCGCTGTGGATGTGCAGATCTTTGGATTACGCAAGAAACTGGGCGATATGGGAAGTTATATTGAAACCGTACGTGGAATTGGGTATCGGCTGAAGGAATAAACAAACGTTTCTCGGTTTGTTATATATTTTATAACTACTTAATAATTGGCAAAGCACTGAACAGTAACTGTCTAGATGTGCCTCATATTCGTTCATTTTGAGACTCGAAACATACTAATGCTATGTGAGAGGATCAGAATGGACGAAGATGGGGTGCAGCTGAATAGTTACATTATTTTGCAGGTTTTTTTCTATGAAGAACAGACGCTTTTTCTGGCAGATTTTTCCAGCTGCCCTCTTTATTATTATTATCTCAATTTCTGCTGCCAGCTGGTATGGCACAAAGTTGATCCGCTCTTTTCATTACCATGAGATGCAGGAAGATATTGGAGATCGTGCCCTGCTGCTGCGTCCCCATATCAAACAATTACTGGACTCCAACGATGAACAGCTCCAGGCATTCTGTCGCCAGACCGGACGGGCTGCGGCAACACGGATTACGGTTATAGCAGGAAATGGAACAGTGCTTGCCGACTCCAATGAAGATCCATCACATATGGATAAACATGATGGCAGGCCTGAAATAAAGATGGCAGCCACTGGAAAGATAGGCGCATCTCTTCGATTCAGCAAGACACTGAGTCAAAATATGCTCTACGTTGCCATTCCTCTTACGGATAACAGCCCTCGCGATGGAGTGCTGCGCCTCTCAGTCTCTGCAGCCGCACTCGATACTGTAATCTCCTCCATCCATAAACAGATGCTCTACGGCATCCTTTTTATAGCCCTTGTAGCTGCAGGATTATCTTACTATCTGGCACGCCGCATCAGCAGCCCTCTTGAGGAAATGCGACGGGGAGCCGAACGACTGGCCGGTGGTGATACGGACCATCCCATTATCATCGATAATAACAGTATCCCAAGGGAAATGGCGGAACTCTCCCATTCCCTTAATAACATGGCTGAACAACTCAATGGCAGGATTAAAATAATCAGTCAGCAACGCAATGAACTTGAAGCAGTCTTCAGCAGTATGACCGACGGCGTCCTCGCCATTGCACCTGATCATACCATTATCCATATCAACCCAGCAGCCGCAAAACTCTTTCATCTCCCCTCCAAAACTATTCAGGGACTGGTTGTTGAAGGGGTTATCCGCAATCGCGTCCTGCAGCAGTTTCTCGATGATTCTCTGCAGGGTGACGTTACTATAGCAAAAGATCTGACTCTGATGGAAAACGGGACCCAGATGACCCTGCGTGCCCATGCACACCCGTTAAACGATGGAAAAGACAAAAGAATGGGAAGTTTAATTGTTCTCCATAACCTGACTCGCATTAATCAGCTGGAAAATATCAGACAGGACTTTGTGGCCAATGTCTCCCATGAGCTCAAAACTCCGATAACAGCAATTCGAGGCTATGTGGAAACCTTGCTTGACGGCGCCATTGATAACCGTGACGACGCAGAGAAATTTTTACACATTATCCACAGACAAGGAAGCAGGCTGGATGCTATTGTAGATGACCTGTTAACACTGGCCCGTATTGAAGATACAGCAGAAAAGGATGAAATGGAAATACAGGAAGAGGCAATCCGCCCCATCCTTGAAACAACAATCCAGACCTGCAGTGTTGCCGCAGAACAAAAAAGCATCACTATCAATACAGAATGCCTGCCAGAAAACCTGACGGCAATCGTTAATCGTCCCATGCTTGAGCAGGCACTTATAAACCTGCTCACCAATGCTGTCAGCTACAGCCCTGACCACTCAGTCATTCATCTGAGCAGTAGCCTTCAGGACAAGTCCGGCAGCAATAAAACCATCCGTATCAGTGTGCAGGATCAAGGTCCAGGTATCAGCCCCGAACACCAAAAACGAATCTTTGAACGCTTCTACCGCTGTGATAAGGCAAGAAGCAGAGAACATGGTGGGACAGGACTTGGCCTTGCCATTGTAAAACATATTGCCGACTGCCACAAAGGCAGTGTGGAGCTTGTCAGCAAGGCAGGAAGCGGATCTACGTTCTCTCTTCTCCTTTCCACCCGGTAGTTTCAGAGAATATTCCATATCCTCCTCCACCGGGAGTACAGATACGGATCGAATCACCCGCTTCGGCACGAATTTCATTTTTACCGCCAAGATTTAGAAGATGCCCGTCTCCACGAATAAAGATATTCTCCCCTCTGCTTCCCGGTTTTCCTCCCGCCAGTCCGTAGGGAGAAAAGACCCTTCGTTCAGAAAGTATGGCAACATTCAGAGGTTCCAGAAACTCAAGCTCCCGAACCAGTCCATCGCCTCCATAAAACCGTCCCTTGCCGCCGGATCCTTTACGAATAGAAAATTCACGCAACAGCACAGGATACCGCCGTTCCAGAATTTCAGGGTCGGTTATTCTGGTATTGGTCATATGGGTATGAACCCCGGACTGTCCATGCCAGTCTGGCCCAGCTCCGGCCCCGCCGCCAATGGTTTCATAGTAGCCAAATGTGTCATTGCCAAAGGTGAAGTTATTCATGCAGCCCTGGGATCCTGCAGCCACACCAAAGGCCTTCAGCACCACATCCACCACCCGCTGGGAGGTGAGTACATTACCGCCAACCACTGCTGCCTCGGGTGAAGGGTCAAGGAGACAGCCCTCGGGAATAATCAATTCTATGGGAATCAGACAGCCATGATTCAATGGAATATCCTTTTCCACCAGACAACGAAGACTGTAAAGAATTGCCGACTGGGTAACGGCCCGTGGCGCATTGAGATTGCCCCAGAGCTCTGCCCCTGTTCCCGTGAAATCAAAGATGGCACTGCCGTCACTGCGATCAATGGTAAGTGTCAGTTTGATCGGACTGCCATCGTCGAGATACTCGGTGGCTCGTATGATATCTCTTTCAGCAAGACCCTGAGTCCTCGAGACCTCACAGAGACTCGTCCTGACAGCGTCTTCCGCTGTCTCCTGAACGTGTCCCATATAAGCCTGTACAACATCCAGACCGTGGTATTCCACCATTTCCAAAATAAGATCGATACCCTTTTGATTGGCAGCCACCTGAGCCTTCAGATCAGAAAGGTTATCACTCAGCAGGCGTGTTCCGCTAATCTCAGGGCGTCCCTGCTCAGACTCAATATTCTCAGGTGCCAGCAGTAAATCCGAGATTCCCTGCTCCTGAAAGATATTGTTTTGAACCAGTTTAAATGAGAGGATTGCTGCCCCCTCTTCGATAAGCTGCCGGGAATCCGGCGGCATGGAACCCGGTGAAATCCCGCCGATATCAGCGTGGTGGCCACGACTCGCCACCCAGAAAATAATTGTATCATCCTTAAAAACCGGGGTCATAACAGTGATATCCGGCAAATGACTGCCTCCAGCGGCAGGATGATTCGCCACAAGAACATCACCCGGCACGATATCCTTCACTCTGCGAATCTGTTCTTTTACAGCCTCACTCATCGCACCGAGATGAACAGGTACATGGGGCGCATTGGCCACAAGATTACCACTTGCCCCAAACAAGGCGCAGGAAAAATCGAGCCGCTCTTTAATATTGGTGGAAATAGCAGTTTTTTGTAGCATCCTTCCCATCTGTTCCGCAATGGACATAAACAAATTACTAAAAATCGAGAGCTGGACTGGGTCTACTTCCGTTGCTATCCTGTAACGATTCTTGCTGCCAGTCTGAATCTCCACATCGCCATATTCCGTGATAGTGGCAAGACAGTCCGGTTCAATAAGGATTGTGCTGGTATCCTGAATAAGGATGGCAGGCCCTTCAATAACATGGCCCGCCTGTAAAACATCCATTGTAAAAATAGTAATCTGCTGCCAGCCACCTTCAAAATAACAGCGGACACTGTCAAGCTTCTCAACTGAACTCTCACCTGCCTGATCAATGGGGAATGATTGCAACTTCGAGGCGCTGCCAATGGAGCGAACCCTAATATCATCAACCAGAATATCCCGGCCGCTAAGTTCAAAACCAAACTCCCGCTTATAGTGGTATTTAAATGCTCTGGTAAAATCCCCATCTGCAGGATCTTCTATCATCATCGGGGTATCCGTTCCCTGATAGCGCAGATTTAGATAGTGCAGGCACTGGATAGCACCAGCTGTAATTCCCTGGTTGCCCAGTTCCTGTATGGTTTCCCGTTCCAGAATTGCAAGTTTTTCCCTAAGACCTGTCATTCCCTGTTCAGTAAGAACTTCTGCCGCAGGCTGCTGTTTCTCGGCCACCGTATCGGCAAGGCCAATACCGTAGGCCGAAAGAATACCCGCAAAGCGATGAATAAAAACAGAGGAAATCCCTAAACTGCGGGCGATAGCACAGGCATGTTGCCCTCCTGCTCCGCCAAATGTGGCAAGCACATGCTCCTTGATATCAAAACCACGCATTACAGAGACTTCACGAATGGGCCTGACCATTACCTCATTGGCTACTTCAAGGAAGCCAAGGGCCGTCTCTTCCACCGAGAGTGGTAGCCGTCCACTCTCTTTATAAAAATTGTTTATAGTTTCGGTGAGTTCAGCCATCTGCCGATAACTCTCCTTATAATCAAGCGGCTGGTCTTCGTCCGGACCAAAAATAGTGGGAAAATGATCCGGTTGTAGCCGACCAAGCACCAGATTGGCATCAGTCACTGCCAGATAGCCGTTTTTCCGGTAACAAACAGGACCTGGATGAGCTCCCGAAGACTCGGGACCAACCACAAACATTCCGTTATCAAAAAAGAGACGCGAGCCGCCACCAGCCGCAACTGTCCTGATATCGAGCTGTGGAGCCTGAATGCGCACTCCTGCGGTTCGTGTTTCAAAGGTCAAATCATACTCACCGCCATAGCGGGAGACATCCGTGGATGTCCCCCCCATATCAAAGCCGATCACCGGTTTTTTCGTTTCCCGGTTATAGGTGGTCATGGCATAGCCGACAACGCCGCCAGCAGGACCCGAGAGAATAGCCCGACTTCCGGTAAAATCTTCGGCTGGCGCCAGGCCACCATCGGATTGCATAAACAACAGCTGGGTGCCAGCAAGATTATCTCCAAAACCCTTCTTAAAACTTTGGAGATAACTGCGAATATGGGGAGTCAGATAGGCGTCCACCATGGTGGTATCACCACGGGAAACCAGTTTGACCATGGGCATCACCTGTGAAGAGAGAGATACCTGGTCAAATCCCAATGATACAGCAAGATCCCCAACGGCCTGCTCATGTTCCGGACAGGCGTAGGCATGGACAAAGACCACGGCAAGACTGCTGATACCGCGCTCCAGTAAACCTTGTAGTTGAGGTTTAAGGAAATCGAGATCGGGTGCTGACAGAACGGCAAAATCTTCACCCGTTACCCCTTTAAGTACTTTGTGATGTGGTTTTTCATTGGGACGAAGGAGTCGCAAACGTTCATCCACTTCAATTACTTCCTTATAGAGCAGATCCGGTTTTTTGATTCTCAGATCAAAAAGATTTGGCCTGTCCTGATTACCGATTTGAAGAATATCGCCAAATCCTTTGGTAATAATCAGGGCGCATGGTGCACCTTTTCGTTCAAGCAGGGCGTTGGTGGCAACCGTGGTGCCCATGCGAATCCATTCGATTTGCGAGGCATCAATACCATTCTCCGTGGACTCCTCTGAATACTCCTTAAGAATCCGCCTGATCCCTTCACGCGGTGCATCGTCATAGTTTGCCGGATCTTCGGATAAAAGTTTTACAACCTTAAACCCTGGCTTGTCAGGCACCTCGGCATAAACATCGGTAAAGGTACCACCACGATCAATGGAAAAACGAAACAGGTTATTTGTATTATCAGCCATGGGTATTAATTGTTCATACGGAATGTAGGGAGTAAACTGTATCTGTTCGGATATGCTTCAAGCTGAATATATACCAAATATATCTAAAGCACACTGCAGCTTATACAAAACATATCACTATTATAATTTTTGAATATATCCCACGAAATACGCCCCCAGTCTACTTTACAAACAGAGGCTGATACCAGAGATCCACGCGGTTAAGTGGTGTTTTTGGGGGAAGGTCAGAATTCTCAAGACGAAACACTTCACGGTTCAACAGTTCAGTGTTCTGTAAAAAGCGATCGTAGCGACTATGAAACAGCAAATCAAGACTGCCATCTAACATTGCCTTTTCCAGGCCATTTTCTATATCTGCAGCCAGTTCCCTATCATCCCGATTAACAAAATAATAAAAAGCGGTGGAATATTGCAGAATAATTCCGGGGCAGATTACCAGTCCTTTATCTTTATACGCTTGATATTCATCCCATATTTCAATAACAGATCTGGGGAAATAATCTATCCTTCCAACTGCGAGCATTTTGAACAAGCCCTCGTAGGAGGAGGCCCCATACACATCCAAACCGTTTGCCCGTAAAATTGCTGTATCCGGCCAGTCATGCCCCTGCCCGGCAATTAACGGAACAAGCTGATCTAATCGTGTAAGAGCTTTAAAGAAATCCAGCTTTGACTTATGAATCAGCATCAAACGCCAGCCAATCAACCCCTTATAGATAGGAATTCGAATCGGTCGCAATTTCTCTTCACGCTGGGAGGAAGTCATGCTCCAGACCACGTCAATCCCTTGTTTTTCCGCAAGTTCAGCCAGAGCCCTTGCCTGGAAAGTCACATTTTCTCCCGCCTGAAGCTGGTAAGATTTCCCCGATTTATCAAGGGCAAGTTGTAAAAGTGCAACGGGATAGTTCGTTCGCTGATCCTGCTCCGATTCCGGCTTTGGATAGGTAATAACTCTTGGGCCAGCAAAGACTGACGTAAAAAACAAGGGCGCAACAAGAACAATGACCCAAAAAGGCACCCAATAAACCGATCCCAACTCTCTGGTATCACGGCAACAAGAACACATCTGTAATCCTCTACAACCCTGCAATAACCTTCAATTAAAAATTCCTTCCGGAAACAGCAACTCACCTTTAATGTATGATAAATCGTGATGACTTTGCAAAACATTTTTCATAACAACCCTGCTACATATCGGTGGAAAACAGACCGGAAAACTCTCCATATCCTTCACTTTCAAGCTTCTCCTTTGGAACAAAACGAAGTGCAGCAGAATTTATACAGTAGCGTAGGCCAGTGGATTTGGGGCCATCATCAAACACATGGCCAAGATGCGAATCGCCATGTTTACTGCGTACCTCGGTACGTACTGAAAAAAAACTGCGATCCTTCTTTTCAACAATATTCATTGCTTCAATAGGACGATCGAAACTGGGCCATCCGGTTCCGGACTTAAACTTGTGTTTCGAACTAAACAGAGGCTCTCCGGAAACAACATCAACATAAATCCCATCGGCCTTATTGTCCCAAAATTCATTGTTAAATGCTGGTTCTGTCCCTTCTTTCTGAGTCACCCGATACTGAAGATCACTTAAACTGGAACGAAGTTCAGCCTCCGATGGCTTGTGATAGGTACCAGCCTGTTGAGCCAACTTCTGAGGCCAGACAGTGTCCACGAAATACTCCCTCCCTGAGCCTTTTTTATAGGAAGAGTAATGGGCATAATTTTTTTGATAATAGTCCTGATGATATTCCTCTGCTGGGTAAAAAGCTTGCAGAGGAAGAATTTCAGTCATAATGGGTTTATCAAAAATTCCAGATTGTTGCAGAGCATCCTTTGAGTCGGTTGCTGCCTTCTTTTCCGAATCGCTACCAAAGAAAATAGCTGTTTTGTATTGAGATCCACGATCTGCAAACTGGCCACCGGAATCAGTCGGATCTATCTGGCGCCAGAACACTTCCACAAGTTCCGCATAGGTTATCTGCTGCGGATCATAACGTACCTGCACCGCTTCGTAATGGTCAGTCTGCCCGGCACTTACCTGGGCGTAATTAGCATCCTCTTCCGTTCCGCCACTGTAGCCGGCCAGAACATCAATAACCCCGTCAAGCTGCTCAAAAGGAGGTTCCATGCACCAAAAACAGCCTCCACCAAAAATAACCCTTCGCTCTTCTGCCATCGCCCCAACCCCCTGACTTAATAGTAGTACTGTTCCAAGACAAATAATTGCTGCTATCCTTTGATACTGTATCATTCTGTGCCCCCAATATTTAAGAATCATTCTTAAATTAAATAAGTATGCATTTTCTGCTTGAGAAACAAGAAAAAAGAGAAGCTCTTCGTTTCTTTTGTTGTTTAAAAATCATATCTGAAGCGCTATAGTGCCAATATGAAAACTACATATAAGTCTAAAGGGACTAAATTTATCTTTGTAACAGGCGGCGTGCTCTCCTCTCTTGGAAAAGGGCTGGCGGCGGCGGCAATCGGTGCGCTCCTCGAATGCAGAGGACTTACCGTTACCTTCCAGAAACTCGATCCGTATATTAACGTCGATCCCGGAACCATGAACCCCTTCCAGCACGGAGAGGTATATGTGACCGATGATGGCGCAGAAACAGATCTGGACATGGGCCATTACGAGCGATACACCAACGCTGTTATGGCTCAAAAAAATAACTATACCACTGGCCGAATCTACTATTCCGTTATCACCAAGGAACGACGCGGTGAATATCTTGGTGGTACTGTACAGGTTATTCCCCATATTACCGATGAGATCAAAGCTGCCGTTCTTCAACTTGACGGCACTGTCGATGTGGCTCTTATTGAAATCGGCGGCACCGTGGGTGATATTGAAGGGCTTCCATTTATTGAAGCCATTCGCCAGCTGCGCGGAGATCTTGGAAAAGAAAACTCTCTCTATATCCACCTGACCCTTATTCCCTATATCAAAGCGGCAGGTGAAATCAAAACCAAGCCCACCCAGCATTCAGTTCGGGAATTGCGGGCAGATGGAATCCAACCTGATATCCTGGTCTGTCGTACCGAAGTTCCACTTGAAGATTCCCTCAAAGCCAAGATTGGCCTCTTTTGTGATGTTTCAACGGATGCGGTTATCACCGCCATTGATGTGGACGATATCTACGAGGTTCCGCTTCGCCTCCACAAGGAGGGCATTGACACAAAGATCCTTGAACTCTTGAATATTTGGACTGGAAAGCCAAATATTAAACCCTGGGAAGACCTGCTCCTCAAGAGCCAGAACCCAAAGGACACCATTACCATTGCCCTCACCGGTAAATACGTAGAGCTCAAAGAATCCTATAAAAGTCTCCATGAATCTCTGGTTCATGGCGGCCTTGGCAATGAAGTAAAGGTAGAACTTCGCTATATCAGTGCAGAAGACCTGGAAGATAAGAGCAAAGATCCTGCCGTTCTCCTTGAAGGTTGCCATGGCATTCTGGTTCCTGGAGGATTTGGCCAACGGGGAGTAGAGGGCAAGATTGCCGCCATTACCTATGCACGGGAAAACAATATCCCGTTCTTTGGAATCTGCCTTGGTATGCAACTCGCTGTTGTTGAATATGCGCGCAACGTACTCGGCCTGAAGGATGCCCACTCTACAGAATTTGACGAGAAGAGCACCAATCCTGTAATCTATCTGATCAAGGAGTGGTTTGACTATCGAACCAAAGAGATGCAGGTTCGTGATGAAACATCCGATATGGGTGGAACGCTGCGCCTTGGAGCCTATCCCTGTATTCTTAGTGATTCCACTTTTGCAAGAAGCGCTTACGGGGAAGAGGAAATTTCAGAACGCCACCGTCATCGCTATGAATTCAACAATGATTACCGCGCCCAACTTGAAGAAAAGGGACTGGTTATTTCAGGAACATCCCCCGACAACAATCTGGTTGAGATCGTTGAAATTGCCGAACACCCATGGTTCATTGGCTGTCAGTTCCATCCGGAATTCAAATCCAAGCCAATGAAGCCGCATCCACTTTTCCGCGACTTTATCGCTGCAGCAATAAAACATAAGGGCTGATAATGTCTGTCTCTCCCGTAATTATTGACACTCCTGACGGTAATAATATCAGTGTTGGCACAGGCCAGCCTCTGCTCCTTATTGCCGGTCCCTGCGCTCTGGAATCTGACGAACTTGCCCGCGAAGTTGCAGGGAAGATGCAGGAAATCTGTGGTAGGCTTGGCATTTCCTACGTTTTTAAGGCATCGTTTGACAAGGCCAATAGAACATCGCTCGATTCCTACCGAGGACCTGGGCTTACCGAAGGGCTTAACATCCTCTCCAGAATACGAGAAGAAATGCAGGTTCCGGTTATCTCCGACGTGCATGATGTTACCCAGATAAAACCTGCTGCAGAAGTACTCGACATTCTCCAGATTCCAGCCTTTCTCTGTAGACAAACTGATCTTCTCGTTGCTGCAGCAAAAACAGGAAAACCTGTAAACCTCAAAAAAGGGCAATTTGTCTCCCCGTGGGACATGGAAAACGGAGTGAATAAACTGAGAGGTGCAGGCGGCACAAAAACTATGCTGGTGGAACGAGGAGCAAGCTTTGGCTACAACAACCTTGTAGTTGATATGCGCTCGCTCCCAGTTATGCGTGGTTTTGGCTGTCCGGTAATATTTGATGCCACTCACTCAGTACAACTCCCAGGCGGTGCAGGCGGATCATCTGGTGGAATGCGGGAATTCATTGCCCCACTATCCCGTGCTGCAGTTGCTGCCGGAATCGATGGCCTCTTTATGGAAGTGCATCCCGATCCGGACAAGGCACTTTGTGATGGCCCCAACTCCATTCCACTTGATTCCATAGAACAACTCCTGATTCAGCTTCTGCGTATCCGGGAAGCTGTCTCTGTCTGACGGGCAACCACTCTCATGGATTCTAATTCCTGTACTCCATCCAGCCCCGGTGCCTACCCATCCGACTGTGAAGTCCGCGAAGGCTATCGTAAAATTGTACGAGAGAAAGCAATGCAGAATAGACACAGTGAAAGCTGGCTTGCCGCACTTCCAAAAGCAAAGGAAATTAAACTCCTCCTCCTTGACGTCGACGGAGTCCTCACCGATGGCAACCTTATCTATTCCCATGAAGGCAAGGAATCCAAATCCTTTAACACCCAGGATGGTTTCGGGCTGCGTATCCTCCAGGACGCTGGCGTTGAAGTAGGTATCATCACAGCAAGAAGCTCCGAGGCTCTCGAAAGAAGAGCGCAGGATCTCAAAATTTCCCATCTCTATCAGGGAGCCACAAATAAACTGATCGCCTACAAAGAGATCGTCAAGGCAACTGGCTTCAAACCCTTTCAAATTGCCTATATGGGAGATGACTGGCTGGATTTGCTACTTTTAAAACGCGTAGGACTGGCCGTAGCACCTGCAAATGCCGTAATGGAAGTAAAAGAAATGGCACATTACACCACGGAACAATCCGGTGGCAGCGGCGCAGTTCGAGAGGTCTGTGACCTAATCCTTGAGGGCATGGCCAAACACAAAGAAATCCTTCAGGAGTATATGAGCCGATGATCAGCGGCAGAAATTTCGTCTGGCTTATTCCCTTTTGCCTTTTTCTCAGCTTTCCCCTTTGGAAAATTCCTGTCACTGCCTTTCTTACTCCACGTGGCGGCTACAACGCAGAACTTGCCGAACGGAAACTTGACACCCATAATTTCAATATGGATAATGCCCATATCACCCAGAGTGAAAACGGGAAAACCACTTTGGAAATTGTAGCCCAACGCGCTTACTCCGGAAAGAAAATAGACGAGTTTAAAATGGAAGAAGTTGATGCCGTTGTTACCAATACCAGCGGGGACCAGACCTTTGTTACTGCCCGCAGGGGAATACTCGACAAACGAAATACCATTCTTACCCTGATCGACGAGGTTGTGGTCATGAAACCTACGGATCAGTTTGAGCTCTACACCGACCTCCTCATCTACAATGACAAATCCAAAATCGCCCAGTCTCCCGGAAAAACCCAGGTGATCGGAAAGAAAATAGAGGTTCGTGGCAACAACCTCATCTTTAACACCGTGACGGAAGCATATGATCTAAGCGGTAGAGTTCGCTGTACACTTGCAAACTTCTCTTCTCCCGACGATGTAACTCAATAACGTAAGCCGAACCACACAAGCCAAACCCACCAAAGCCACCAATATTACTCATCGATCTATATCTTTGTCCCGAAAAACCTGTTGACGTACTTAGGGATACGATGTAATTCTTGTTCCCATTTTGAAACATCTTGTTTTGCTCTCTGTCATACTTATAAATAATAGGAACAACACCAATGTCTTCTTCTCAACCAGACACCTCGGGCCCCGTAGAAATTGCAAAAGATATCTACTGGGTAGGTAACAGAACCGATAAAGGATTTGAAAGTAATGCCTACCTCAGAGTCTTCAGAGGAAATGGAAAACAGTTTAACCTTTTAATCGATCCGGGCCCAAGCCCCGACTTCAACGCCATTGCAGGTAAAATTGAGCAGGTCCTTGGAGCAGATTACACACTTGATCTGGTATTTCTCAACCATCAGGATCCAGATGTCTGCATCAATACAGTCTACTTCCAGCGCCACTTCCCCAAACTTCAAATTGTCACCTCGGAAGACACCTGGCGTCTGGTTCGTTTTTACGGACTGAAAGAAAATCAGTTTATTGCCACAGAAAACTTTAAAACCGGAAGAATTAAAGTAAAAACAGGGCATCAACTACGTCTTATCCCAACGCCATACGCCCACTTCCGTGGCGCATGTGCGCTCTTTGATGAAGAACAAAAAGTTCTTTTCAGTGGCGATCTTTTTGGCGGCTTAACCACCTCGACGGATCTCTACGCTGAAAAAGAATATTGGGATGGGATGAAAACGTTTCATGAAATTTACATGCCCACCAATCTTGCACTGAAAAAAGCGGTTCATGACTTTAGACAGCAAGCCGTTGATGTAAAACTAATCGCCTCCCAGCATGGAAAAATTATCCGTCAAAATCTTATCAACTTCTTTATGGCCAGACTTGAAACCCTGGCTGTTGGGCTTGATCTTAAGGATGCCTCACGCCTGGTAACAGAAAACTATATTAAGGCATTCAATGATATCCTCGATCAAGTTCGCAGGGATATCGATGAAACAATCGTCGACAATTTCCTGGCTTCTTTCAAATCAGACGGCACATTCCCCAACAGTCTGGTTATTAAAAATGACAGAGTCTACAGCTTGAAGGTGAGTGTGGAGGAGGCATTTACATTATTTGCCACTGAACTCTGTCAAAGCCTGAGTGTCGATCAAAAACCAATTGCCAGGACTATTGTCGTTAATACCATTGCCGACTGGAATATCTCAACGGACACCCCCTGCCCTGGTGACAACGAAGATGAACCGCAAAATAGTCAGCAGGAAGAGATACTTGAGGAAGGAGAGAGCAGCAAAGAATCCTCCGAGGGGAACCCGCTTGACTTTGAAAAAAAGGAACTGGACAGCCTGCTTGATGATTTGATGGGAAAGTAAACAGGGTATTAAAGTAGAGAATTAATTCTTTGCACCACCAGCTAGTATGATATGCTTACGGTATGATACGTATATGGATACTTCACAAAGCAACTCAAACTCTTTGGGTTACAGCAATCATCATTTTTGTATCTGTCTGCCATCCCCTGCCGGCAAAAACAACCGAACTGGCCACTGCTTACCAAAGAAGCTACCCAAAATACTACTGGGCCAACCCTGCCAGAAAAGAACGTGTGGAAGGGCTCTGTGCTGATATTCTCAGAGCCATTGAAAAAACTTCCGGAATCACAATCAACGCCCCACAGGGCTTCCTTCCATTCAAACGGCTCCAGACCCACCTGGCACTGGGAAGCATCGATCTCTTTATTGGGATGGCCAAGAACGAATCCCGCCTGAAACAGTATATTTTTATTGATACTCCTCTTTACGAAGTAAACCAGATTGTTGCGTCCAGAAAAGATGATCCTGCTAAAATTAGCTCCCTTGAGGATATCCGCAACCTGGCACCCGACAATGTTATTCTTACAAATTTCGGTACAGCCACCGAACGGTTTCTCAAAAAACAGCAAGGTCTCAACGTAGATTCCGAAGGAAAAAATCTTAAAGCAAATTTAAACAAACTGGTCCACAACCGGGGACGCCTTATCTGTTTTCATGATATTGGCCTTATCGGTGCCATAAAACGCTATGGCTACGAAAACAGGATCAAGATTCCCCCCTATACACTGCATAAATATTACCATTACATAGCTTTTGCCCCCACAACTCCAAAGGATATCATTGCACGGATAGAGAGAGCCGTACAGGAACTCAGCCGCAATGGTACCCTGCGAAAAATCAGATCACGCTATATCAGCCATGAGGATCTGCATCCTCCTGGACAGAAAACACTGTAAATCCCTCGTCATCAGCCTGCCAGCGGACATTTATCTCCCATAACAGCATTCCATATTCCCGTTGTCGTCCCCGCTGACTTGCCGGCCGCGGATCCTGCTCCAGGACCTCGGTGATCAATGCCAACAGATCTCTGTTTCGCAGCTGTTGATATTCAAGACAAGCGGCTTCTGCTTCCAAAGTAAAAGTAACCGCCACCTGCTTTTCAGAAAAGCGGACAAAGCCACTGCTCGCATGTTCAACTGCGTCACTGTATGGAACGTAGGGTTTGATATCAACAACGGGTGTTCTATCCAAGAGATCCAGCTCACTAATATCTAGAAAAAGCTTTCCTTTCTCCTTACGCAATCCCTGGTATCGAACAACGGACAGACCTAAAAAATTTGGCCTGTGCGGAGTCCTGCTGGCAAAAAGTCCAACCCGTTTTTGTCCACCAAGCCATGGCGGACGTACAGTGGGACGCCAGCCATCACCGATGGCTTCATGAAATAGAAACTGTATCCATATATGAGAAAAACTGTTGAGCTCTCGAAACATCTCTTCACGGTTGCAGGGTGGAAGGAGTTCAATGGCACCCGTCGCACTCTTTACCAGCCCGGGTTGCCGTGGAATGCCAAATTTTTCTCTGTAGCAGGAGTGGATCAGTCCAATTGGTTTGATTGTGTATTCCATTGTATTTTTCACAGGCAGAAAATAGGTGGCAGAATCAACCAGTGCAGCGATATCGCCCAGGAGACAGTGGTTGACCTTTTTGTAAGCAGATGCTATTTTAACACAAATTCAAAAAAGGTGTTACAAATGTTAAAGCGATTTACTGTTTCCATGGAAGACAGCCTTCTCGATGACTTTGATACGTTTATCCACGAGCGACATTATCAGAACCGCTCGGAAGCCCTCCGCGATCTTATCCGCAGCCGTATCATAGAAAAAGAGTGGCAGGCAGAAAAGGATGTGATGGGTGTTATTTCACTTGTTTTCGATCATCATCAGCATCAACTGCAGGAAAAAGTTACTGAACTACAGCACGGGTTCCATCATGAAATTGTCGCCACAACCCATGTCCATATGGATCACAATAACTGCCTCGAAGTGATTATTGTCCGTGGCAAGGCGGGTGTGGTCCGCAAGCTTGCCGACAGTCTCAAAGCATTACGAGGTGTCCGCAACAGTAGCCTGTCCATGGGTTCCACAGGCATTGACCTGCACTGAGGCGAGAGGAAACAATTTTATGCATATTTCAGAAGGAGTTCTAAGCGCTCCGGTCCTGATGGGAGGAGCGGCTCTTACTGCGCTGGGTACGGCCATTGGTTTAAAAAAGCTGGATTACGATCATATTATGACCGTCTCCCTTCTTTCCGCTACATTCTTTGTTGCCTCGCTGATCCACGTTCCCATCGGACCCGGATCGGTGCATCTGCTCCTTGGTGGCCTGCTTGGCTTGATCCTTGGCTGGGGAGCCTTTCCGGCCATTGTTGTCGCCCTAGGGCTGCAGGCACTCTTTTTTCAATATGGGGGCATAATCGTACTCGGCATAAACGGATTTATTATTGCGGGTCCCGCAGTCCTCTGCGGCATCCTGCTCAAACCAATGGTTTCAGGAACGAAAAAACAACAGATGGCAGCCGGGTTTCTGGCCGGTTTCTGTGCCATGTTTCTTTCGTCCCTTCTTATGGCAGGCGCTCTCTATCTCTCTGACCAGGGATTTTTACGGGTTGCAGGCCTTGTACTTGCCAGTCATCTTCCTGTAATGCTAATTGAAGGGCTGATAACCATGTTTATTGTTACCTTTCTCAACAGGGTACAACCGGAGATTCTCTCTCTCACCTAATACTATGATACACTTTTCAATATTCAAACGAACACTCCTTCTTCTCTGCCTGCTTCTGCTGCACCCCTGGCAGGCACAGGCCCATAAAATTCATGTATTTGCATGGATTAGTGGAAATGCGGTGACCGTTGAATCCAATTTCTCCAGCAGCAGGCCGCTTATTGATGGATCCGTTTCCGTTCTCGACAACCAGTCAAAAGCTGTCTTACTAGAAGGAACAGGCGACAAAAAAGGAATATTTATATTTCAGATACCCGATATTGCAAGGGAAACGGCAACAGATCTGCTTATCGTGGTAAGCGGTAGTGAGGGGCATCAGGCTCAATGGCTGCTTCCTGCAGAAGAATACCTCTCTGATGTCCCTTCTCCAGCTGCACAGATTGTTCCCGCGTCCCTTGTTGCCACAGCCAGTAACGATGAGCTCAGACAGATCATAGAGGAATTGCTCACCCAGGAACTTGCTCCAATCAAAAGAAGCCTTGCCGCAGCAGAAAATAAAAAACCGGGTTTCCGCGATATTATGGGTGGTATTGGCTATCTTCTTGGCCTGGCTGGACTGATTGCCTGGTTGCGAAATCGGCCCGCAGAGGATTCATCCCAACAATGATAGAGGAACCTTTTGCCAGCGGCTCCTCCTTTCTGCATAGGCGCGATCCAAGAATTAAGCTTATTGGGGCTGCCTGTATCAGTCTGGTGCTGGCTCTTAGTACATCATTCCTGACTGCAGTAACGGGCTGCATCCTGACAGGATTCCTCCTTATTCTGTCTCAACCTAATCCTAAACGTATAGTTCAACGAATCCTTGGCGTAAACGTATTTACTCTCTTTCTCCTGATAACTCTGCCCTTCACTTATGGTAGTAATGAAGCGACGTCCTGGTTCCATTTCAGCCAGGATGGGCTGCGTATGGCAACTCTTATTGCTCTAAAAAGCAATGCTATTCTCTTCTGCTTTCTGGCACTTCTTGCCACATCAAGCACAGTGAGCCTGGGACACAGCCTTGAAAAACTAGGTATGCCGCGAAAACTTACCTTTCTCCTCCTTTTTTCCTATCGACAGCTCTTTATTATTCACCAGGAATACAAGCGACTACAACGGGCCGCATTGCTCAGAGGATTTATCCCGAAAAACTCCCTCCACACCTACCGGACTTACAGCCACCTCTTTGCCATGACGCTGGTAAAAAGCTGGAACCGGGCAGAACGAGTGCAACAGGCCATGCTGCTGCGCGGCTTCAATGGCAGACTTATTCCTCTTAATCAACCACAGCCCACACAAGCCGATTATTCTTTACTTATACTGTTACTTCTTCTCAGCCTTATCCTGGCTGGACTCTCCTTTTTTCCTCTTCCCCTGTGATCCCAGATGAGCAAAACACCACTCCTCGAACTCCGAAATATCAGCTATTCCTATCCGGGTCACACGTCATCCCTCTTGAACGGCATCAATCTGCAAATTGACAATGAACATATCGGATTAATCGGCTCAAATGGCTGTGGCAAAACAACATTGCTTCAGATTATCATGGGACTTATACAGGTCGATACGGGGGAAATCCTTCTTGATGGCACGGTACTGGAACAGGAAAAAGACTTTCGCAACCTGCGGCGCAAGCTTGGATTTCTATTTCAAAATTCAGACGACCAGCTCTTTTCCCCAACCGTATTGGAAGATGTGGCATTCGGCCCCTTAAATCATGGCCTGAAATCGGATGATGCCAAGGAGATCTCGATTGCCACCCTGGAACAGCTTGGTCTGAAAAACTTTGAAGACAGAATCACCCATAAATTATCAGGCGGTGAAAAAAAGCTTGTTGCACTGGCCACCATTCTCTCAATGCAGCCACAACTGCTACTGCTTGATGAACCCAGCAATAATCTGGATCCGGCAACCAGGGAACGGCTGATCGAGATCCTGCGGGAATTGAACCTTGCCCATATAATCATCTCCCATGATCTGGACTTTCTGGCCTCTACCTGCAGCAAACTCTATACTCTGAGCGATGGTAAACTCGTTCGCTGTGAAGACAAACAGGTTCATAGCCATGAGCATATTCACCCCTATGGGAATCACCCACATCAGCACGGAGAATGAAAGATGATCAGGCTCAATGCGGAAGGTGGTGAATGCAGAAGATAGCCTGCTTTGTAACGCCCCATGGCTTTGGCCATGCCACCAGAACCATTGCAGTAGTCGAGGCTTTACAGAGGATCATTCCAGACCTTCATCCCCATTTCTTCACCACGGTTCCCCAATCTCTCTTTGCGGAAACACTCAAAGATTTCAGCTACCATCCATTTTCCTGTGATATCGGTCTTGTCCAAAAAAACGGACTCCAGGCGGATCTTCCTGCAACCATAAAGTCTCTGGACTCTTTTCTTCCATTTGATGAAAAGCTGATCTGTGATCTTGCTGAACAAATAGAGGGCTGCTGCCTGGTTCTCTGTGACATTGCGCCTCTTGGTATTGCAGTTGCCGATAAGGCCGAAATTCCTTCAGTACTTATTGAAAACTTTACCTGGGACTGGATTTACAGGGCATATCTTGACGACTATCCCGAACTGCAACACACTATTACCTACCTTAGCAGGCAGTACCGGAAAGCAGGTGTTCATATTCGGTGCCAACCTTACTGCGGTAGCACAGTTGGGGATTTTGAGTGCGGCCCAATCTTTCGCACTATCCGTTCCACTCGTACGGAAATGCGAAAACGACTCAGCTGTACCAACAGACGAACAGTCCTTATTTCCATGGGAGGGATTGACCTGCAACTCCCTTTTATCAAACAACTCCCTGCAATCAAAGATACGTTTTTCATTCTTACCGGCCAAAACAAAACCAAGCGTTGTGGAAAAAATATTTTACTCCTTGGAAGAGACTCCCCGTACTATCACCCAGATTTGATAAACGCTTCTGACCTTGTTGTCTGCAAGAGCGGTTATTCAACTATTACCGAATGCGTTCAGGCGGGAGTTCCCATTGTTACCGTGGGCAGAACCAGCTTTCCGGAAACTGGCTTAACACTATTGATCAACTCATATATCAGCCAAAAAAAACAACAGCTGCAGCAGCAAACGGTGCCGATAAGCTTGCAGAGTTTCTGTGCCGCACACTCCCCCTCAAAGCCCGCTGATCCTACCTGTTACGGAGAGCGCGTAACTACTTTTCACTCGCAATTATCCAGTGATCGTGATTCACTATACTTAGGGCTTAACAACACTGTGGTAACAACAATTCTACTCAGCCATGCAAAACACTCTTACAACATTTGAAGAACATCCCATCGAAGTTGCTCCTCGTATCTGGTGGGTAGGTCATGTACTTAAAGAAGATTCATTTCAGTGTCATGCCTACCTTATCGAACAGGGTGATCAGTCCGTTCTTATTGACCCGGGATCCCTACTCACCTTCCCAGACACTCTTAGAAAAATCGAACAGATTATTCCCTTTGAGCAGATTCGCTACTTTATTTGCCAACACCAAGATCCGGATATTGCAGCTTCCCTGCCGCTGATCAATGCGCGAGTCAGTAGAGACGATTGCGCAGTTATCTGTCATGGCCGGGCGGCCGCCCTGCTGAAACACTATAAACTTGATATGCCTTTTCTTCTGGTTGAGGATCTAAACTGGTCCCTCTCCCTTCCAGATCGAAAGCTCAAATTTGTGTTCACACCTTATGCCCATTTTCCTGGTGCCTTCTGCAGCTTTGATGAGAAAAGTGGCAGTCTGTTTTCAAGTGATCTGTTTGGCGGATTTACCGAGGACTTTGCACTCTATGCAGAAGATGAAGACTATTTTGAATCACTCCGCCCATTTCACGAGCATTATATGCCGAGTAACGCCATTCTCCGCCATGCCCTTGAAGGAATCAAGACTCTTCCAATAACTCAGATCATGCCCCAGCACGGCTCTATCATTCCACAGGAACTGGTGCAGATAATGATCTCCCGGCTTATGGAACTTGATTGTGGCCTTTTTCTGCTCGAACCTGCTATGGCAGAGGTTGTCCGACTTTCAGAAATCGACAAGACGCTTCGGGATATTAATGATATCATGGTGCTTTCTGCAAATTTTCGTACCATAGCAGCAGGACTTCTTGAAATAACCCAGCGCTTTCTTCCAGCTACCTCTCTCGAATTCTATTCGACACTGAGCAACGATCAGTTCCTGCATCTCAACCCCAAAGATCGATTCAGGGGGAAAATTTCCCAACCTCCATCCCATCTGAAAGAGATGATAACAGCCAGCATGAATGAATGGCGATCCAGTCCTAGCATGGATTCAAGTGTTGGTGCTTTTATCCACGAAGAGGGACAATCGCCATGTCTGATCCTTCCCCTTAGCAGCGATGACCTCAATGTAACCGGCATTGCCGTAATTCATCTCAGTGAAACTCTGGATCATGAACTTGGCATAGATACAATCATTTCCAAACTCATGTCCCCCCTCCAGGTTGCCGTGGAACGCGAAACAATCTATCGCGCCATGGACATGGAACGACAACAAATTTACGATAGAGCCAGCCGTGACCCCCTGACCAATCTCTATACCAGATTCTATATGCAGGACACGGTACAACGGGTTCTTGATCTACAGGAACGTGAAAGGACCAGTTCTGTAAACCTGGCCATGGTCGACATCGATTTCTTTAAGCGGATCAATGATACCTATGGACACAATGCCGGTGATCTGGCATTGCAGGCTGTGTCCGCCGTTATTCTCAAGGAGGTGCGGTCCAGTGACCTGCCCATCCGACTTGGCGGAGAAGAATTTGGGGTTTTTCTGGTGGGAACTACCGGGGAAAAGGCTATCAACTTTTCAGAACGCCTGCGACAAAAGATAGAACAGCTTATCCTGCCGCCGCCACTTGACAAAGAGACACTCACAATCTCCATAGGGCTCGCCGATGGAAAGAATGGTGAATCGTTGGATGATTTTATTGAACGGGCGGATAAGGCACTCTACAGGGCAAAGAATCAGGGAAGAAACCAGGTACAGCGTGCAGAAGACTGATCACACCTGATACTTTTCGATAATATCATCTGGAATACGGGTGGGTCGCCCCGTTTTCACAGCAATCATGGTAAACGTCAGCTGTCCCTGTGCTGCAATTTTTTCCTTTTCCCCTTTTACAATCCAGAAATTTATTATCACCTTCGCCCCGTGAAATTCTTCCAGCTGGGTACGCACTTTAACACTTCCATCCTGCAACAATATTGGTCGCTTATACTGAACATTCACCTCTGATGCCACCCAGGAAAACCCACGGGTGACAAACTCCTCCATTGCCACCTTATAATCTTTTTTCATCTGGTCATACCGGGCCATAAGGATATAATCCAGATACCTGGAGTAATGAACATGATTATTCATATCTATATCATCGGGACGAACGGTAATATCTGTCTCAAAAATTGAATACATTCTTTTACTCCAGCAACTATTTATCATTAGGTTTCCGACTGCTCCTAATCAGGATTTACACCTTCGTTTAACGAATGAACAGGTTTTTGCTTTGGAAAGAACAATAAAAGATGTAAATTAGAGTCCGGCAAAGGCACCCACAAATAACCATTACCCATCCGGACTATGATAACCACCGGTATTGCTATCCTTCTTGCCGCCGGACTGATTGCGGCGAAAATAACCCAGTGGATGCGTATGCCCTCTGTTACCGGTTATATTATTGCCGGTCTACTCCTCGGTCCCACTGGATTTAATTTTATATCAGAAGCCTCCATCGGGCACAATCTTGACCATTTTACCAATATCGCTCTTATGCTTATTGCCTTTGGAATTGGCGAACATATTGAGCTAAAAAACCTGAAAAAGCATGCTAGAAGCCTCCTCTTTATCGGCCTCTTTGAAACCAGCTGTACCTTTCTCCTTATTACAACTGCTATCTTTAGCGTTATTACTCTTACTGGCTTGCAAATTGATGGCTGGCAGCTAAAAGAAAACCTGGCTCTTTCAATTCTTTTGGGGGCAGTGGGTGTGGCCACGGCGCCAGCTGCTACGCTACTGGTCATCCGGGAGCTCAAAGCCAAAGGTCCTCTTACTTCCACCCTTATGGCCATCGTTGCCATTGATAATGGTTTGGCCATCATCCTGTTTGGTTTTGCTGTATCTCTAACCCACCAGATTATTGGTCAGAGCGAATTACCGATTGCTCTTGCTCTTGGTAACGGTTTACTGGAAATTTTACTCTCTCTGTTACTTGGATGGGTCACAGGGTTTTGCCTGGAAACAGTGCTCAGAAGACTGAAACGAGATGGTGAAATGCTCACCGCAGGGTTGGCTATCCTTTTACTTTGCAGTGAACTTGCTGTTTTTATGAACCTTTCGGCGCTACTTGCCGGCATGGTTGCCGGATTTACTCTGGTGAACAAGGCGGAACGGGATGTCCGGGTATTCAGAGTATTAAACAGCTTTGAACCACCCATATATGTCCTTTTTTTCACACTGGCCGGTACCCATATTGATATCAGAACCCTGGGCAGTGTCGGAGTCATTGGTATTGTCTATTTTCTGGCCAGAATTATGGGTAAGATTCTCGGCGTTCAGCTTGGAGCACGCTTTGGCAACACTCCTGATATCGTACGAAAACACCTTGGCTTTACCCTTGTTCCCCAGGCTGGAGTCGCCATCGGACTGATTTTTCTTATCAGTGCGGATAGCAGTCTTTCATTTTTTTCATCGATCATTACCCCGGTAGTCCTCACAGGAGTATTCCTCTCTGAACTCATCGGCCCGCTTGCTGCAAAATTTGCAGTAATCAGTGCCAGAGAAGCCACAATCCCCGAACATGATGTAAATGACAACGTACGCTGTAATGGCTACTCAGAAAAAGAATGTGATCTATTTTTGAGATCCGAGGCTGGTGTGCAAATCCTGCCCTGGACGTGGAAAAAACTACAGCCTTCACCCACACCTGAAAGCGTCGTTGTCTTTGGAGCCACACGCCGCCATACAGTAAACGGCATTGCAAGGATCGCCACTATTTTTGCCCACTACTATAAGGCGCAACCCATGGCTGTGCTTGTTCGGAGTGCAGATAAAGGCCCGCCCTCTTCCAAATACTTCCAAACTGAAAGAGAAGAAGTTCAATCTATGGGATATGAGCTGGTAACAGAAATTGTCCCGGATAAAGATATCGCCTCGGGCCTGGTTGCCGCTGTTGAGTACAACAGTGCCAACGCCGTTGTACTCAGTTATCCTCTCCACGATGAAAACTCAGATTTCCCGAAAATCCTGGAAACTGTGGCCGAAAATGTCTCCTGTCCCGTAATTGTGGTGCAATTTTATGGTGTCCTCCATACGGAAAAAATTCTTGTACCGATTATCGACATGGATGATCTTGCTGAAGTCTACCCCGTTGTTGCAGCACTCGATACCGTTGGTGAGCATCACGTGCAATTACTCTATCTGATTAACTCGGATTCCGATCAAAATGATATCGATGCCCGTACAGAAAAGGTATATGCATGGCTTAGCAAACAGACAAATCAACTTGATATTTCCGTAGAATCAGTCCCCACGGACAACAGGGTTGAATGTATACAAGAAGAAGCCACAGAACATGATATTGTCGTTATGGGTGCAATCCGTGCCAAAGGGATCCGTAAATTCTTCTTTGGCTCATTAGCCGACACTCTTGCAAAAGAGCTTAAAAAACCGTTAATTGTTGTTTACGATGCTGGGAAAGACCAGTGATACATTGAAAATCACTTACCTATTACGTTACCCACCGGGGACTCACTATGCCTGAAAACAGAGAAGCACTTAAAAACCTTATAGCAGAACGTGCCCATATAAAAGATGGACATTTTCGCACTCCATCTGGAATCATTACAGAGCATTTTGATTTTTTTAAGATTTCCCTGAAGCATCAGGGCATTAAGCTTGCTGGAGAGCTCGTCTATAATGAAATAAAAGAGTTACAGATCTGTGCCCTTGGAGGACCTGGTCACCCTATTACCTCGGTGCTTTGCCGTGCTGCTTTTTTAAAAGAGATCGGCGTTTTTTATATCCGTGACTCCATGCGTAAAGAGGGGAATTTACTGGAACCAAAGTGGATAGAGTCACGAATTAAAGCTGGAGACCGGGTTGCACTCGTTGGTGACGTCGTTGCAACGGGCAGCCAACTGATTCGAGCACTGGAAGAGGTAATTCAGTTTGGTGCTTATATCGTTAAGATTATAATCATCATTGATAGTGAAAACGGCAATGGAGTTGAAAATATACTCAAATTTACCAAACTCAATCAGATGGACAATTGCCCGGTTGTCGCTCTTTATACCCGTGATGAGATCCTTGGAGTTGTTCCATGAGTAACAACACCCGCTTCCCCATAACCCTCTTTTCCTTTGGCTATAAGTATGGCCCGCCTTCTGATGTTAATTTTCTGTTTGATGTCCGATTTTTACGAAATCCTTTCCATGAAAAAGAGCTCCGCTCGTTCACCGGGCTCAAATCCCGTATTTCCGATTTTGTACTCGAAAATGATTCAGGACAAACATGCCTGCAGCACCTGCACCGTATGGTAGTTTTCCACGCCACACAACTTCGTCAGAGTGGAAAAGATGAACTTCGAATTGCCATAGGATGTACCGGTGGTCATCATCGCTCCGTTGCCGTAACCGAAGCCCTTGCGAATCTTCTGAAGAACGATTTTGACTCCGTCAGCCACTTTCACAGAGATATAGAAAAAGAAAGCCACTGAAATACAAAAATCCTTCCTCCCATAAAATTTCCATGGACAGAAGGCTGAATTTGCCTCCATGCTCTCTCGTTTCTATCAACCAAATGCACTCATATATCCTTTTACCACATTCAGATGACCAAGACTAACCAGTGCATACTTGCACAAACGAAAAAATGCACAGCATGAAAGGGGAAGCCGTGAACAAGCAGACAAACAAGACCCTTAAACAAGTGATGGAAAAAAACTTCTCATCTGAAGAACGTGCAGAAATACGTGAACAAGCACAGGAGAAAGTGGCTGCCATTCGCTTGCAACAGGTACGAAAGTCACACCATATCACCCAAAAAGAACTTGCCGCTGCCATGGGACTATCGCAGTCGGCTTTGTCAGAACTTGAACGACGTCCCAATATTACTCTTGGGACAATGCAAAGATATGTAGAAGCACTAGGCGGACACCTTGAAGTCAAAGCTGTTTTTAAAGATGGAAAGAAAGAGTTAATGGTTTGAAATGAAAATAACGGACAATGCATTAATCAAAGGAATAAAAATCGCTTAGTATTCCGACCAAGTGTTTAAAATGGATCAGGGTTGTTGCGTAATAATATCTGGCATTTTAATATCTGTTGCTTACAACAAAATAATCTCTTTGCACGTTGAGAACATCAAGCATGGTCTGCAAACCCTCATTAAAATTTGCTTCTTTTATTTGCAGAGATTTTTTGTTGGCAGCCAATAATTCACCATCAACTTGATGAGAAACAAACTCACGATATGTTTCCAATCGTTCCGAGGCTTCTTGGCCCAAACTAAATACTCCTGATGCGGAGTACACAAGTCTGAAACCTTACCAAATCCATTTATCGGATAGCTGGGCCGACGGTATTCTCCAGGATCATTCACCATTTCTGCTCTTACAGGATTGAGTTCGATGTACCGATAAACTTCCAGCAGATAATCTTCTTCCTGGATAAGGCAGGATTTAAAACGACCTTCCCATAAGGTCCCACTTCGGCCATACTTGAGTATTAAAACATTGAACATACCTACGACCTAGTGATTGCATCATTAGGCTTATACCCCCTTCCTGCTGAGGGGTGCACAGTAAATGGACATGGTTAGTCATCATCACCCATGCATATATTTCCACCTGATAGTTCTTGCTGTATTCTTTTAGCCAACCTGCATAGGCTCCATGGTCTTCGTCCGAAACAAAACACGCTTGTCGATTGTTTCCTCGTTGGATGATGTGAACTGGTGTTCCTACTGGTGATATTCTGGAAAGTCGAGCCATTGTATTCCTTTTAATATTTTTGAATCAAGGCTCGACTTAGAAAGGTTTCTATGACAGAATTAAAACAAATTACCCTCAATCTTGTTAAGTTTTTACCTCAATTACACATATTGTAAAATAATGGATTTTTTTCCATCAGAACAAATAACTAAAATTATACTCCTCACTGTTCTTGGATACCCAGCCATATATATCCTTGCTATAGCGATTGAAAAGAGTATAAAACGCCACTACAAAACCCATAGTGCCAATTTGTTGCGAAGAACAGTTCTGTATCTTGGAATGAGTATCCTGACGATAGATATCTTGCGGGAAATGGATTTCAAATTAACGGCTCTTATCGGCTCTGCTGGTATCGCCGGCATGGCCATCGGTTTTGCCTTTAAAACCAGTATATCAAATATTATAAGTGGCCTGTTTGTAGCATTTGAAAGTCCTTTTTCTGTTGGAGATTATATTCAGGTAGATCAAGCGAGAGGTGAAGTTCTCTCTTTTGATCTTCTTGCTGTAAAAATCAGATCATCTGAAAATAATTATATTCGTATCCCAAATGAACAGCTGATAAAGACCCCAGTAATAAATTTCACCCGTTTTGATACCCATAGAATTGATATTAAAGTTTCTGCTGGCTACGAAGATGACCTAAAAAAGGTCGAAGAGGTATTGCTGAGTATTGCCTCTGATGATCCAATGCTGTTATCGACCCCCCATCCATCATTCCGATTTGGTAAATTTGATGAGTCCTCCATCCAACTAACCCTTCGTGTCTGGGCAAACACCAGAGATTACCGGCCGGCAAAAAATACTCTGGCCCATAAAATTGCCATAGCATTTGATAAAAACAATTTAACTATGCCCTATCCTAGAATCGTTCTGGATATGGATAAAAAAGAGCATTCGCGAAAAGATACTCTCGTGGATATTATTGAGGAGCATTGACCGTCATGTTATCAAATTTAGTAGATATAAGCAGAATTGTTGGTGTTTCAGTTGCATTTTTCTTTGGCTACCAAATTGGTTTTGCAGATGGCCATAATCCCATTGCGCAACTTCACTTTATGATTCCCATTATAATTGTAACAATCGCGGGAACATCAGGATTTGAAGGTATATTCTTTGCAAAAAAATCAGCTGAGGTAAAAGGTTTTGAAATTGGGAGTAAATACCAAATACAGTCTGCTATTGCTTTATTATCCTATGCCGCAGTAGCACTATTTGTTTACTTCAGTAAGTGGGGAATAGAAGCAGAGTTGACTATTTTATTCGCTTTTATTTTCTTTCTCTTTTTCTCTTCAGTTAATCACACCATAGATGCTATCAAAAATAAAAATTACAAATGGCAGAACATTAACAGACCATTTATTACCCTTCTCTTGATTGCTGGATTTGTCTATCCGGTTATCAACGTATTGACACAAAGGTGATACGTTTTCAACCTGCAGTAACACACTATCAGACAATTGGATCCCAGTTGTCTTCATTCCTACTCATTCATAGGTGTATAGTGATCTCAAATTCACCAGATTGTGGCATCCTCACAACCCGTGTGAAATTGAAATTACTGTCAGCCAAATGCCATTGCTACCACTGAAAAACTGCCACATCTCGTCCATTATATCGAATAGCATAGTCCGGATTATCATCATTATTCGGTACCGTCATAATCCAGGATCCTTGTGCTCCAGGGGCAAGCTGAACAGTGAAAGGCGCAACTGTTCCAATAACGGTCTCACCAACGGTCAAGTTCTCGTCATCATGGCCATAATGATATATCTGCATCTGCGCATAAAAGTCACTATCCGAAAAATTCTTAACCCAGATATGATACCCAGTCGCATCCTTCTGATCCCAGAGCACGATTGCTGTACCAGCTACATTTGCCACGACTCCGCCTTGTTGCCTTGCAAAATCAGCAGCTGCCTCTCGTTGCAGGCCAGCTTGTCTCGCGTCCTCGGCACCTTTACATCTTGAGTCTATGCCCCCATATATCAGCATTTGGCGGGTAATACCTTCCCCCATTATCCTGCAGATTTCTTCACTCCTTTTGGTGAAACCACCTTGATAACAACAATGCCATAGACGCTGTGAGTATTCCAGCGCGTTCCGGACAGTGATTCCATTCCAATCCGGACACCCATTCCATTTGAATCGTAGTATAACCCGTGGAATCGGTGTGAGATTGCTCTGGAATACTCACTTGACACTTCCTAATCGAACGATTCCAGTTCCCCTATGTATACAGTTAAAACAACTACCTGAATTCGATACATGGCTTGATGGTCTGAAAGATCGCATACCCCGTCTTAGGTTAAGCCGCCGCCTAGACAAGGCGCAGCGCGGCAACCTTGGTGACGTTAAGCCGATTGGCAAGAGTGTGTTTGAAATGAAGGAACATTTTGGACCCGGCTAGCGAATGTACTACGCCAAACGCGGTGACACTTTAATCGTAATGCTTGGAGGTGGAGACAAAAGATCTCAGAATTCCGACATACCCAAAGCCAAATAACGCGAAACCACGATTTGATACCATAAATTCGTGTATGTACAGCTCTTGGTGTTCGCTTAGTCGCCCAACCTGTTCACCAATCGCACTGAGCTTTTTAGCTCGAAAATTGAAAAAAACAGCAGTAACAAGAAATACGTCACACAACTACCCGTTTAATGAGCTGCTACGTGCTTTTTCAAGCTCCATGGCAGCAACATCCATTTCACAGCTACCGTCGTACCCGATAGATTTTTCCAGGTCAATCAGGGGCAGTCCCCTAACTACTCATGATTGATTTCATCCTGGGATCTATCCAGAGTACGAATATCCAATGGTTCTCCCCGTGACGAATCCCGCTCAAGCCAACGAGCCCCTTCCTTACACTTGCTCACACAGACACCACAACCAAGGCACTTTGACTCATCAATTACAATGGTGCCGTCCTGTTTCCGGAGTGCTTCAAACTGACAAAAAGCCACACAGATGCCACATGATGTGCATAGCTCTGCGTTACTCCTGCTAACAAAACCCGATGAAGCCAGCATTGGAGTGCCGTTTCGCCAGGCCTGAATGGCGCCGCAACAGCAGCTGCAACAGTTACAGATGGCATAAAAGCGACCAAAGAGATCTGCCTTGAAAAAGGCGTGGTGTACATGACCTCGTTTGTGCTCGGCCTCAAGGATTGCCACAGCTTCATCCTGGGAAATTTTACGGCATTTAGAGGGATGGTGCTCTACGAGAAAGCGGGTGAACAGTTCCCCAACAATCAAGCAGACATCAAGGGGTTTACACGGTTTGGGACGCCCACGTCGACATGGGCACTCCATGACAGCAATATGTGCCGGATTTTCTAAAATAATGGAGCGTGCCAATTTGTAGGGAATAACCTGCTCCAGATCATCCACTTCAATAACTTTATTCACCGTGATAATCTCACGCGCCTCATCAAGACGCAGCACCTTACCATGGTAAGTATCGGCAAAACTGATACATTTTTCAGGCGGCATATCTTTCTTTTCCAGGGGCCTGAACAGATATCGCAGGATGCGCGCTAGAGGTTTGAGCTTGCGTGCCACAACATGCTCACCTGTTCCAATACCGATATAGAGATAGATCCATCGGCTATAGATATAGCCGTGCAGCAAATTTTTCAGCGAATAGTTTTTGCTATGATAGCCTTCTTTGATATAGGCCCAGGTGGAGGGAAGGAAAGGAGTAAATTTTTTTTTCATACTATATGCAGCCGTTTTAAAAGATTCATATCTCCTGTATTATTCAACTATCTGGGTGGTGAAAAAGACCCCTGTGCCCAATAGGGAGCAGCAATCGGGGTCCCCAAATTATACCGTATCAAACGACTTCTGACTTCAAGTAATTGCGTAACAAGAGCCTCTTCATCGGCAATACGCTTGATTACAATACCCAGCAGTTCGGAAATAGCATTCCCCACAGAATTCTGACTGATAGTAACAATCAACCGTCCGTCATCATCCCGGTATAGGAGCTGTTTAAAACTCCGTTGGCGTAATTCCGTCCGGAATTTCTATGGAAATATTACGATGAGGAGTGGTTACTTCACGAGGAGCAGCAATTGTTGAGTTCATAAAGACTGGCCTCCAGGATAATAGTTGAAAAAGAGGCCAAATGTATCATTACGACATCCTACTTGAATTCAAGCTGTAAGTACATCTCCTCATAGATACCCCTCGAACGTTGGGCCGGATCAAGCTAACACCCTGATTTTTAATAATTCATTGGTAAGACATCATAGAAGGTATGTTGACTTTGGGCTAACAGATATTTATTGTCTATGCATTCAGTTGAAAGATTAATGGAGAAGCAGTAGCCTCGGTTCGGCAATTTGGTATCAAAAGTACCAAGGGGTCTATCAAAGGATACCACAAGGAAAGATAACTGCTGTCTCCTCTAACTGCTCTATATTTCACACAAAAACAGGAGAAACAAATATGGAAGAACGACATGCCAATCTTATGGGAGAGTTAAGTACCATTGCACTAGCGACAGATGGTTCAAGCTGCAGTGACGGGGCTGTGAAGGAGGCCATGTTCTTTTGCCGATCATGTGGTGCCAGACTCATTGTTCTCAATATTATAGAAATAGACTCAGGATCGGAATCCGGTGTTTCATCACATTCGATACACTCATCCCAACGCCGTGAGGCTAAAGAGTATATTGAAAATATTGAAAAACAGGCTGCGAAGAATGGTATTCCCTGTGAAGTAGTAATTGAAACGTCTTACCAGCCGGATAAAACCATTGTGGAACTTGCAGACAAATACCAGGCCGATCTCATTATCATGGGTCGCCATGGAAAAAAAGGCTTGTTGAAGCTAAAACTGAGGGGAGGTAATCTGACCTCAAAGGTTATCGGCCATCGTTTTCCTCAGGTAGTGGTTGTTCCTCGAGATTGCTCCATCAATATGGGAAAAATTCTGCTGGCAACAGACGGGTCCTGGTTTGGCCAAATGGCCCTGGAGGAGGTCCTTAACATGAGTTCCCATGAAACCACCTTAAAGGAGGTACTTGTCCTCTCCGTTGCCCAAAAAGAATCCGATCTTGCAAAGACAAAAGAACTTGCTGAAACAGTATGTCGTAAGGCAAGGGAAACAACAAATGAGGTTTCCTTTACTCCTCTTGCCCTAGTTGGTAGAACATCAGAGGTAATTGTTGAAACAGCAAAAGAGTATGATGCTGGTATGATTATCGTTGGCGGCCACGGAAAAGGCCTTAGCAAGCTGCTAATGGGCCATGTGACGGAACGGGTAATCGACAAGGCTCATTGTGCCGTTCTGGTGATTGAAAAAGAACAGTAGGGAAACGCAGACGCTTTACTTAGCAAAACAGAATCTTCACTATAAGTAGTTCACAAAATCTTGTAAAACTTCCGGAAGTTAAAGTATCTCAACGAAAGTTTGTAGAACCAAAAAGCCCGTAAACATTGAACGTTTACGGGCTTTTTTTTGTTCTTAGTGAATTTCTGTGACTCCTTGCTGGTGAGGCTGTTCCATCAAACTCCAGCAGTTCCCAAGATAAACAATCAGAACAACGACTCCACCCCACGTATGATAGTGTCTACTGGCCCCCTGCTAAGATCCCAGGGATCTCCACAAACAACGGAAAAAGAGTTGTTGTGAGTCAGCGGATCGCAGCTGTTGCTAATCTGTACCGAAAGAACATCACCCTTACGTGGTGATTTACCCCGTGCAGTATATTTTATAATGTCCTTATGACCACCCTGCAAAGCCTTGACTGGAAACACGCGGTCATAGGAGTTATTAAGCTTCACCAGTATTTCACATGGTTGTGAAATTCCGCTACCATGATTCTCAACGAATATTCTAACGGTTGTAGATTCATTTTCTTCCTTGAATGTATTGTGACCTACAACAACAAGATCTCCGGAAACACCTCGAAAGGGTGTTCTCCAGGTACGTCCACTGTTTGGGTCATCTGCATAGTCCACCATTTCAGCACGTATGGAATCTGTCTCCATATTCAGGACGTCCATGGGAAGATAAAATGTACAGGTTCCATTTTCTGAAAAACTACAATCCTGCGTTACGTGTATTCGAGGGTTTTCAGGAGAGGTTATTCGCACGGAACGATTGTGTGCAGCTCCACCTCCTCCTACGGTCTTTGTATCTATGGAAAACTTTATTGGCCCGGTTGCCCAGCCGGTATTCTGACTGCGATCCTCTTCAAAGCCAATTACCTTTAGTCTGCTAAACTGAAATTCTGTATTGTTCAGATCAAAATTCACCGTATGTGATCTTTGCGCAGGGGCAATAGTAAAAAATTGCATATCCGCCTGCATAAAGCCCTCGGGAACATCAGGAATCAATGTATATGGAACACCCGATGGCACCTCAAACCGAAATCCGGAAGAAGTCACATCAATCGTTCTTGTCTCCCTGGCGGCACTATCTTCACCATAACTTTTCAGGGTGAGAGTCTCAATCCGACTGTCCCAATGACCATTATTGGTTACCTTACCGCTGACTACACATATGGGAGGTGAAGTGTAATTGAAATCCATTTCCATCTGTTCTGACCAGTTCTCATCACAGAGAAACTGAGTAGCCGGGATCGTTTCACTATAGACTGATCCCGCAGTAAAAAGAGGCTGTACAAGGTAATTTCCGGGTGGAGTGGAAAAGAGAAACAGCCCCGATGACGAAAGATCCATTATTTCACCCATCTGCTCCCAGTTATTCCCGGCGGCAGGTCGCACATGCAGTTGCATTGCCTCAGTTGGAGCCTGGCCATCCACGAGAACCGTACCGCCAACTACACAGGAAAACTCTCCTTTTTCAACCGTGAAATCCACACGATGCTCTACCTGCTCTGCTCCAATGGTAAAATTTGTGGCTCCTGAGGATAACCTTCTCCCTCCTTCAACATCAGCCTTTACAGTGTAGGAAGACCCCGCAGGGATCTCCACTCGATAGGACGCCGTTGCGGAATCATAAACTGCGGCCTTCGACATACCGTTTGCAGCACTGGAAACAGTAACGCCAAGAATTTCACTGCTTTCAGTTCCCGTCTCAAAATTGACGGTTCCTGTGAGAACACACATGGGAGGAGGTGTTGTGTTACCGGCAGAAGAGTCCGGCCAGCTAAAAGTAGAAGAGAATTCAGTAGCCCAATCCAGTTGACAAACAAACTGGTTCGCCTCGATAGTCATCTGTTCCTGCTCGCCGGAGGTACTTGAGAAAAGAGGTTGTAAACGATAGCTTCCTTCCACTACCGCAATGGAAAACGTGCCGTCCATTGACAGACGAAAAGATTGTGGCGCACGTCCCTCGGGAGTAAGTTGCATAGCGACAGGTACCGTGGGAGCCAATCCATTTATTGCTACCCAGCCGGTTACCCTACAGGTTTCCACCTGTAGATTCTCTGGTAAAACATGGTTATCCGCGTCATCCAATCTAGCAATATCCCCAACCTGGGTATTTACTACGCCGCTGGCATTAACCTGCCCCATTTGCCCGGCAGCTACAGCAGCCAAGGCCGGTCGAAAAGAACTGCCTGCTCCACTTTTTTCCGTATGGCCAGAAGTTCCTGCCTTTTGGGCGCGACATGCTTTTTCAGCACTTATTCTTGATTGAAAGAAGACACCCTTTCTCTTCTGACACTCCTTCTGGCTCCAAGGAGAGACTTTTGAATCAACACAACAATATCCGGTAGCTAATGCCACAGAAGCGACATTTCGTCCCGGGGTTTTTCCAACTTTACTCTTTACAACATTACCTTTAACATCTCCTGGCCTGGCTGTTCCTGCAGCAATCATACTTTGGGATAATTGTTTGTTTTTGCTTATTTTTTCCTTACGGCAGGCTCTATCCGCCTCACTCCTTGTCTTGTATCCTGTTACCTTTTGACTCTTACTCTGTTTTGGTGACATTATTTTACGAACACTGCCATCAACACAGGCGTAGACATCCGCCACCTTGCACTTTCTTTTTGCCTCGGAAACAGTTGTATAGACAGTTCCTTTATGCTGTTTACACTGCTGTGGAGATGATTTCTTAACCTTCCCATCCACACAACAATAGACATCCGCTGGCTTACACTTTCGTTTTGCTTCGGAAGCAGTTGCATAAGCAGTTCCTTTATGCTGTTTGCACTGCTGCGGAGATGATTTCTTAATCTTCCCATCCACACAACAATAGACATCTGCAGGCTTACATTTTCGTTTTGCCTCAGCGACACTTTTATAGATGGTTCCCTTTCTTTTTTTACAATCACTATCACTCGTCGAGCTGATCATACCATCAACACAACAGAATATTTTAACAGGCTTGCATGCTTGTTTTGCCTGAGCACTACTTTTATAATAACTCCCTTGTATTTTAGAACACTGCCCCTGAGTTGCCTGTTTCACGACACCTTTTGCACAACAAAACCCCGGTGCTTCGCCTTTTACGGGAATAATGGCAGTCCGGGGAGAAGCAGTCGATCTTTGAGCACGACACTCTTTTTGGGCCTTTGCACTCTCTTTGACAGTATAAAACTTTCCCTTGTATTTCCTGCACTGCGTTTCTGTGCTCTCTTTCAAGGTGTTATTTGCACAACAAAACCCTGGAGTATCAGCTTTTGAGCTCGACGCCGCCCAGACAAGAGAAGGTGACGATATCAATAGCAGGGTCACTACCATCAACATAAGATGTCTTATATGCATATTCATGGTCCTTTACAAAAATTTTTATTTTTACATTGAAATCTTTAGCAACCACACATCATTGCTTACCACTGAAAAACTGCTAAATCCCGCCCATTATATCGAATAGCATAATTCGGATCGTCATCATTATTAGGTGCAGTCATAATCCAGGAGCCTTGTGCTCCGGAGCCGAGCTGAACAGTGAAAGGTGCAACTGTTCCAATAACGGTAGCACCAGCTGTCAGATTCTCGTCACCAGCCCCATAGTGATATATCTGCATCTGTGCAGAGAAGGCACTCTCCGAGAAATTTTTCACCCAGATATGATGCCCAGTCGCATCCTTCTGATCCCAAAGCACGATTGCTGTACCATCTACATACGCAGCAACACCGCCTTCTCGACTTACAAAATCAGCCGCTGCCTCTCGTTGCAAGCCACCTTGTCTCGCCTCTTCGGCCCATAGACATTTTGAGTCCATGCCCCATATATCAGTATTTGGCGGATAATATCGTCCCCCCATTACCCTGCAGCTTGCTTCACTTTTCACGCTGAAATCACCTTGATAACAACAATGTCCTGAACGCCGACTGGAAAGGGATTGAAGTTCAGGAGATATAGTATTACTGGGTCTGTCTCCAACCCGAACATTCCGACCAGCCAAACTCCCTTGAGCAGCAGATGCCAGACCTGTCGCTATCATGGGTTGCGCTATTTGAGTAGTATGCCCACTTTTTTCTGTACCAGTAGATGCACCTGCCTTTTTTTGTCCACGACACGCTTTTACCGCCTCAACGTTTGTCTGGTATTCTTTACCCTTTCGGCTACTGCATTGTTTTGATGACATTTTCCGAACAGTACCGTTCGCACAGCAGTAAATATCTGCTGGTTTGCATTTCCGTTTTGCATCTGCAGCCGTCTTATAGGCGGTACCTTTATACTTTTTGCACTGCTGTGTTGAGCCTTTCTTGATTATTCCATCCACACAACAATAAACAGCGGCTGGTTTACACTTCTGTTTCGCCTCGGATGCACTCTTATAGGCTATGCCTTTATGCTGCTTGCACTGCTGTGGAGAGCTCTTCTTGATCTTTCCATCTACACAACAGTAGACAGCGGCGGGTTTGCACTTCTGCTTCGCTTCGGATGCGCTCTTATAGGCTATGCCTTTATGCTGCTTACACTGCTGTGAAGAGCTCTTCTTGATCTTTCCATCTACACAACAGTAGACAGCGGCGGGTTTGCACTTCTGCTTCGCTTCGGATGCGCTCTTATACGCTGTTCCCTTTTGTTTTTTGCATTCACCGGGACTTGTACTGCTTATCTTACCATCAACACAGCAGAAGACCTTCTTCGGCTTACAAGCTTGTTTCGCCTGAGCACTACTCGTATAGTAACTGCCCTTCATCTTATTACACTGCGCCTTTGTTGCTTTCTTGATAACACCG
The DNA here is from genome assembly GCA_964621915.1 of uncultured Desulfocapsa sp. GTDB lineage: Bacteria > Desulfobacterota > Desulfobulbia > Desulfobulbales > Desulfocapsaceae > Desulfocapsa. The sequence continues at coordinate 42,989 of CAZUPS010000022.1, forward strand.
TTCACACAACAGAAAGCTGGTACTTCACTTTTAATGGGAACAACAGCTCTTGCAGGAACAGCCGCCTGAGACTTGCATTCTTTTTGAGCCTTTGTCTTTTCCTTGAGTGAATAGAACTTTCCTTTTTTCTTACTGCACTCTTTTGCTGTACTCTCTGTCAAAGTCTTGCCAGCACAACAGTATCCGGCTGTATCAGCTTTTACAGAAGACGCAGCCAATGCAAAGCCTGGAAGAATGGCTAATAAAAGGAAACTGAGAAGAAATTTATAAAACAGCGATCTACCGGTTTGCATTTGTACTCTCCTGGTGTGAGTAAGAAAAATAATTTGTCCCTTTCAAGACCTGTTCGACGAACGTTTACAGATTTGTTCCCTGATCAGTAATAAAGGTTCAAACTTTATTGAAATTGGTATTATTATCCAAGTTGACTGGAGCAATAGTCAGCACTTGCTGTGGAAATCATACGAAATAATCCTATAACACTCCCACCCAAACAGCAATATCAAAAGGCCATCCCTCAGAAGCATTCAATAGTGCCTAAGCTTCTGTTATTCCTTTGAGTTGAGTCCTGTCGCTGGCAAGCTCTGCTTATCCTTGAGACAAAGCTTCCTGCACCGACCCCTCGTGACCAAGCAGATATTCAAGAAAAACTTCTGCAACAGGAGAGAGAACTCTGTTTTTACGGTGGATCAAATAAAAAGGGCGGTACATAGTGTGACCACGAATTTTCACAACGGCCATTCGACCACAGGCTACATCATCTCTTACCCCAAAACGGGAAAGAACGGATACCCCGATCCCAGCTTTCACGGCCTCTTTAATCGCAGCAGTGGAGCCAATCTCGGCAACTTCCTGAAGGTTGCTCTCTTTAAACTTATTGTCCTCTAATATTTTAGCAAAAACCTTTCGGGTACCAGATGCCTGTTCACGTAGAATAAAGGGTTCCTGCATGACATCTTTTATCGAAACGTCTTTCCTCGTTGCCCATTGATGGTTCGGGTGAACAGCAAGGATCAATTCATCTGAAAATACCTCACGCCAGCTAAGGCCGCTATTATTCCATTTGGCCCCAACAACTCCAATTTCAAGTTCCCCCTCCAGCACATTTTTGGCAATCACCTTGGAACTACTGATAGATAAAGTCGTTTTTATTGAGGGATATTGCTGCCGGAACGTCCCTATTACCTGGGGTAGTATATAGGTTCCGGGAATTGTGCCGCAGCCAATCATTATTCTACCAGTCAGATTTCCACCGTACTGGGTAAGGGCCTGAACAGCCTCACTTCTAGTTTGTAATATTTTGCGGGCATAGCCATACAACACGCTACCAGCAGGAGTAACCGCAACTTCACGCCCTAAACGATCGAGTAATTTTTGGTCAAACAATTCTTCCAGACTGCGAATATGCTCACTAATAGTTGGCTGAGATAAAAGCATCACCTCCGCCGCACGGGTAAAACTTTTCAATTCAACCACTTTACAAAAAGCATCTAATTTTCGTATTTCCACGCGTTCTCCCTTTCTTCAGATCCTTTATCCGGATAATTCCGATACACACGCCCATCATGATAGAAATTTCCTATTTGCATTATCACAAATAACAATATATCAATTGTTCCAGTCTGACCAGTTCATTTTCAATAAGTGCCTGGAAGTTTGCAGGGTGAGATTCCCTGCAATCCCCCTTAATAACACCAAACAACAACTCACAAGAGAAACAAAAATGAAAACACTCTTTACTGTTATTACAGCAGTCACCCTCCTCTTCCTCCCTGAATGGAGCCATGCAGGCCAGGAAAGCAGTGGTACAATCACCATGGAATTTGACCTCTCAAAGCATGAGACAAACGAGAAAGCACAACTATGGATTCCCTATCCTCTTTCCGATCGGGATCAGATCATCAGCAAGATCCAGATAAAGGGTGATTATGCAGAATCGGCCATATACAGTGATCAAGTCTATTCCACTCCTATTCTGTATGCACGTTGGGACAAAGGTGCTAAAAGCCGCAAGCTCACCCTCTCCTTTCACGTTGTCCGCAATGAGGTTATGCGCCGGGCATTCCCGGATAAAGAAGCAGCATGGGATCCAGCGGATTATTCACGATATCTTGGGGCCACCAGCCTGGGCCCAATAGATGGTCAGGTAAAAATTCTGGCCGACCAGATAACCATGGGGAAGACAACAGTCCTGGAAAAAGCAAAGGCAATCTATGACTGGATCTGTGACAATATGTATCGTGATCCTGATACCAAGGGTTGCGGTCCCGGTAACGTCTGCCTCCTCCTTGAGCAACCCGGCGGAAAATGCACTGATATTCACTCGGTTTTCGTTTCACTCTGTCGTGCAGCCGGCGTTCCGGCACGAGAAGTATTTGGTCTCAGGCAGGGAAAAACAGCGCAACAGGACATTAGCAGCTGGCAGCATTGCTGGGCAGAATTTTACCTGCCTGGGTATGACTGGGTCCCGGTTGATCCTGCAGATGTACGGAAAATGATGCTTAAGGAAAACCTGGGACTAAACGATGCAAAAACAAAACACTACCGTGAATATTTCTGGGGTGGCTGGGATCAATACCGGGTGAAACTTGCCATGGGCCGAGACCTGCAACTCAACCCGCCACAGCATGGTATGCCTCTTAATACCTTTGGCTATCCCTTTGCTCAGATCGGTACCAGAACTCTTGACTGGCTCAACCCTGAAACCTTTCAGTACAAATTTTTATTTCAAAAATAACGAGTTACCGTCTCCATTGGAGTTGCTTCCCAACTCTGTCATAAGATCAAGTCCCCCGATGAGTTGATCTCTGTTGCAGCTTTGGCCTTGTACCAGGCCAAAGCTGAAGGAAGATCACACCTCCTGCAACAAACTGATTTTCAGCTATTTCCCTATCACCAGCATCCGTTCCCACTTTCCGCCGCGATAGCGCAGGGATATTAACAGAGTAAGAGTTGCAATAAAAAGTACGATGCATCCCCAGGCCATATAGATCCCCATGCCCAGATAGTTGATCCCGACATATAGAGGAATGAGCATGCAAACAAGTGATGCCCCTGCAATGGCCCAGAGCAAAAATCGAGTGTCCCCTGCCCCTTTCAGAACTGCAGCAAATATCATATAAAAAACATCGAGAAGGATATACATTGCGACCAGTCGCAGAATTGTGGATCCCATCTGCAGGATATCGCCATAACTCTCTCCCATCTCAGTCCTATCCATAAAAAATGAAATGAGCACTTCCGGATAGAAGAGAAAAATCATATCGAGCAGCAGTGTATAGAGTATAAGGAGATGAATACCACTCCAGGCAGCAGCACGTGCCTCCTCAGGTTTTCCCTTGCCGAGAGCCTGTCCAGCCATACTACTCATCCCAAATGAGAAACCAAGAGCAGGCATAAATGCCAGAGAACTAATTGAAATAACAATATTTGATGCTGCAAGAGGCACCGTTCCCATTCGGCCAACGATAAGAATAAAGAAGGTGAATGCGAAAATATCGAGACTAAACTGCAGGGCACCGGGTACTCCATAGCGAAGCAATCGAAGCAGAATATCCCGATCGGGCACCATGGTCTCAAGAAGCTTAAACTGTTTCCTGAAATTCCTTGAAAAAATCGGTGGCGCAAGGCAGAGAACAACCACTCCCCAGGAAACAACCGTGGCAATAGCTGCTCCACGAATACCAAGCTCTGGCAAGCCCCACACCCCGTTAATCAGCCCATAGTTCAGCGGAATATTCACCACCATTCCAACAATATTTGCAAGCATCACCGGCCGGGTCATCCCCCTGCCGGTAAAAAATCCGGATAAGGTCTGGATGGCCACATGAAGCACACCACCCTGACAGAGGATTATAAAGTATTGTTCTTCAAGAATACGAACCTCAGGGCTGTGGCCGACAAGAGTAAAAAGTGGCGTGGTTACAAAGAATGCAATCAGAAGAAGAATCACCCCGGAGAGAAGTGTAAAGAATATTCCCTGCCACAGGGTTGCTCCTATTTTTTCAGGTCTGCCCGCGCCATGATACTGAGCTATAAACACAGAAATATATCCGGCAACACCGCCTAAGAAACAGAGAATAAGAAAAGAGGTAACTCCGGCCGGAACGACTGCAGAAAGTGCGTCAATGCTATAATAGGATAGAAAAATCCGATCGGTGAACTCCATAACGGTTGTCGCCGCCATCCCGGTAACTAATGGAACACAAACCCGCGATACTTCACGATACCTGCTTTTCTTTCTCCACTTCTGCCACTGTTTAAACATTGGAATCTCTTGAAAGTATCAGGTAAATATATTTGGACATTTTAATACAAACCTTTTATCCCTATTATATCGAATTGAAAATAGAGCACCTCACAGCTGCAAGCCCAGGAGACAATCATCATATGACTCCCTTCAGTCTTCAGCCTAAGATTCCTTCAGCCTAATACTTATATCTTGCCATGGATACTCTGGAATGCATTAAAACCCGTAGAAGCATAAGAAAATTTACAACAGCCCCCATTCCCAGAAAAGATCTGGAAGAACTGATTGAAATAGCCAGATGGAGCCCATCTTACAAGAATTCGCAGCCCTGGCAGGCTATAATTCTCTCCGGCGATAAAAAGCAGGGACTCTCAAAAATGCTGGTCGGCCTCTTAAATGACGAAAAAGAAGCCAGCCCTGATCTGACCGCTCCCACTTCCTGGCCCGAAGCAGAACAGAAAAACATTAAGCATCTCCTTGCCAAGCGTATGGAACTCACCGGCGTGGATCTTGGCACACCCGAGATGATTTTCAAAGCCAAAAAAACAAACTTCAATTTTTATTTTGCGCCCCATGCCATATATCTGTTTCAGGATGCCTCATTAAGTGATTGGTCTCTCTTTGACATTGGTCTTTTTGCCCAGAATCTCATGCTTGCGGCTCACGCTAAAGGACTCGCCACTGTCCCCCAGGCATTTGCCACTGATTACGCAAAGGAAGTTAAAGAGTTTCTTGGCATTCCGGCCGACAAACGGTTAATCCTTGGACTCTCTGTCGGGTATCCCGATATGGAATCCCCTATAAACGCCTACCGTACCGAACGAATGGCGCCTGAAGAATTTTCCACCTGGATGGAATAAATTCCCCCTTCATTGTACCTCACCTGCATTCTACATGTAAGTGAGGTACCACATTACGCACCAATCCGTAACTCACCTGCCACATTCCCCCTTTCTCCTCTAACAAATAAAACCTTCTACCGAAACGTGCGATAACACACACACCTCTCCTTATCTCCCTGTATTTGTCAAAATATCATTAGTATTTAACATCTCACTTATGATACACTTTTAGTCAGGCCATCAAAGATACATCTAAAAACAGCTGTCTACAAAATCAGACAGAATCTACTTTTGTGGACAGATTAAATAGCATTGAGACCAGCAATAAAGTGCCACCTGATGTAATCAGTTGATATCAGTAAATATAATAATAATAGAGATTCTCACGCAAGCTGGCATAGCACTTGCTTCTGGATAACATACTGAATCAACAAACTTTACCCACATCGTGGTACTACATTGTTGTCAGGAAATGCTTGGCAATACGTTTTATAAAGGAGTGAAGTAATTATGGCAGAACAACTTTATGCATCGTTTCTCCTCGACCGGAACCAGGGGCTTGAAATTGCCATTGCAGCAGAGAATGTGACGGAAGCAACTACTCTTACCGAAACAATCCAGCCCTTACCGGCGAGCGTTCCCTTCCTCGAAGGCATTATGCATCTGCGCGATGAAGTTATTCCGGTACTCAACCTGAAGAAGCGACTGGGTCTCAAGAACTCTGACTATGATGATGATGCCAAAATTGCAGTAATCATCCTGGCAAACCAGCGCTTTGGACTACTCTTTGACGATATCAAGGAGGTTTTAAGAGTAGATGAATCGCTCCTTCTTCCCATCCAGCCAGCTCTACAATCTGAAGATTATGTAATATCTGACCTGATCACACTTAAAAAGGAACATCGAACCCTTGAGGTCCTTGACCTGGAACGCCTATTCAAAGAGGGCGCTCTTCTTGACGATGATCATGGTATTGCCACCACCTCCCAGACCCAAACATCCGAAAATTTTTCGTACTCTCGGTACGTAATTTTTACATCCGATGAGCAGGAGTATGGAATTCCAGTGGAAAACTCACGGGAAATTACATTTCTTGCAGATATTGACCGCACCTTCAATTCCGGATGCCTGGAAGGTGCTCTACAGCTACGAGGACATACAATCCCGGTTATGAGTGCAGGATCCCTTCTCAAGGGAGGCTCTGAAACACGAGATGAAAATAATGAATTAAGCCGTATCCTGATCATGGCCACCGACGAACTGACATTCGGCATAGTAATAGATGATATTCGGGAAATTCTCACCATTACCAACGAAAAAATTCTCCCAATGCCTCTTCAGGAAGAACAGTCCGTGACAGGAATCTACGAACCACAACCCAATCGCAATATAATGCTTCTCGATGTAGACAACCTTATTGCCTCCCAGATAGAACGCCTACAATCCATGGCACGTATTAAATCTGAAGGAGAAGAGGAAGAAGAAGCAATTGTAGCCGAAGCCAGGCACCTGATCACCGAAAACTGCTATCTTATCTTCTCAATCAGTAAGCATTTTGCTATTGAATTAAAGGATGTACAGGAAATTATTGAACCAAGCGAACTCCTTGCCATCCCCTCAGCCACTGGTTTTGACTCCGAGGTTATCAATCTGCGAGGGGCTATCATCCCAGTAATTAACCTGCGCGCCTTTTATAGCTATCCTGAAAGAAATAAGAACAATGGAAGTTCCAGATTGATTATCTGCAGCGATAACGATCGTGTAATCGCACTCCAGGTGGATAAAATAATAACAATTTATAAGCAGGAACAGTTCCACCCAACCCCCTCATTAAACCCACAATTACAACCACGGAAAGATACCCTCGATCACCTTATTGAGTTTGTCGGTGAACTTGGAGTAAAGGAGCATGTTCTTGTCGTAAACACCTCTAACTTAATACGCAACCATCTTCGCCAGCCCCCCCCGACTTCCAAACCAGAAATCGATACCAATAAAACCACTGATTCGTTAACAGATTCTCAACAAGGAGAAAAGTAGTGGCCACCGCAACAGCATCTCAAACAAAAATTGATACAACAGGTTTCGACCTGCTAACGGACCCAAGTTACCTCGTCAACGATGATATGATGATCACCTGGGCAAATGATGCTTTCCTCCAGGAGTTCAACCTCAAGTCTGCTCAGGTCATCAATAAACTCACCTGCGAAGAAGCCTGTCCCTCCCAGCTGTGCGGTACCAAAAACTGCCCCATAATAAAATCAAAACGGATAAAAAAAGCAGCAGAGGGTGAAATTCTCTATACAAATGGAGGCAGTATGGCCAACTGGTATCACTCAAAGGCCACCCCCATGCCCGCCCAAAAGGGGACACTGGTTTCCATGGCAAATATCACAATGGTCAAGGAGATGCATGCACGACTCAGGCAGATGGAAACAGACCTGAACGTTATCCCCACACCCATTATGGAGATTGACACACAATTTACCATCACCTTTATAAATCCTGCAGGAGCAGCTGTTGCCGGAAAAAATCCCGATGAAGTGATTGGAAACAAATGCTATGACCTCTTTAAAACACCCCACTGTAAAACTGAAAAATGCGCCTGTGCCCGTGCCATGAAAACCGATTCGGTTATTTCGGAACAAACCATTGCACGGCCAGCCGATGGCGTGATTATTCCCATTAAATATACCGGAGCACCAATCAAGGACGCCAAGGGAAACATTAAGGGCGCACTGGAATATATCGTCGATATTACAGAAGAAGCACAGCAAAAACAGGCTGCTGAAGAAAAGATCAACAATCTTAACACCATCCCGACTCCAATCATGTCCATTGACACAGAGTTCAATGTGACCTTTATGAATCCTGCTGGTGCTGCTATCGCAGGGATGACTCCGGATGAAGTTGTTGGAAAAAAATGTTTCGATCTCTTTAAAACACCTCACTGCCAGACCGAAAAATGTGCCTGCGACCGTGCCATGAAGACTGATTCGGTTATTACCGAGCATACGATTGCACGGCCCGCAGAAGGCGTAATTGTACCCATAAAATACACGGGTTCTCCAATTAAAGATGCGAAAGGAAACATCAAAGGAGCATTGGAATATATCCTCGATGTCACGGAAGAGGCCGCGCAGAAACAGGCCGCAGATGAAAAAATCAATAACCTCAATACTATTCCCACACCTATTATGTCCATTGATACCGAATTCAATGTGACTTTTATGAATCCCGCAGGTGCCGCTGTTGCAGGGCTGACCCCGGATGAAGCTGTGGGTAAAAAATGTTTTGATCTCTTTAAAACTCCGCACTGCCAGACTGAAAAATGTGCCTGCGACCGTGCCATGAAAACAGATTCGGTTATTTCGGAACAGACCATTGCACGGCCTGCTGAAGGCGTAATTGTGCCCATAAAATACACGGGTTCACCAATCAAGGATGCCAAAGGAAACATTAAAGGTGCGCTGGAATATATTCTGGATATCACCGAAGAAGCTAAACAAAAGCAGGATGCGGATGAAAAAATTAATAATCTCAACGTGATTCCCACTCCAATTATGTCCGTTGATACAGAATTTAACGTCACCTATATGAACCCTGCAGGAGCCGGAGTTGTTGGACTCAGCCCGGACGAAGCTATTGGCCGGAAATGCTACGAACTTTTCAAAACCGCCCACTGCCAGACGGAGAAATGTGCCGTAGGGCGTGCCATGCGTGAGGACAAAGTTATTAGTGAAGAAACAATAGCCAGACCGCAGGATGGTATGATCATGCCAATTAAATATACAGGAGCCCCCATTAAAGATGCCAAGGGCAATATTAAAGGTGCCCTTGAATTTGTGCTGAATATCACCGATGAGGCAAAACAGCGGCAGGAGGCCAATGAAAAAATAGAAAACCTTAACGTTATTCCAAACTCCATTCACTCCGTTGATCTTGACCATAACATTACCTACATTAACCCTGCAGGTGCTGCTCTTGCCGGTATGACCGTGGAAGAGGCCATTGGTAAAAAGTGCTGGGATCTCTTTAAGACAGATCATTGCCAGACTGACAAATGCGGAGTTCAACGGGCAATCCGTGAAAACAAGACAATCAATGGACACAATGTTGCTCATATAAATGGCAAAGATATCGCCATCAAGGCCACCAGTGTGGCCATAAAAGATGCCAAGGGCAACATTAAAGGCGGATTGGAATATCTCGTTGATGTAACAGCAGAAGCTGAAGTGGAACGACTGATCAATGAGGCATCGACCGAAGTAGAATCACTGGTTTCCACCTCCCTCTTAAAAATGGAAGATGCCACAAGCAATATGGAAGCGATGAATAGAATCATCGAAAAAGAAGTTGGCCTGCTCGATGATTCCTCCACAACCATAGATGGTATGCTGGACTTTGCCAAAGAAATGGTGGAACTCACCACCGAGTCGAGCGAAATGGCAAGCGGTGTTTCTGCAGATGCAGAACAGGGTAAAAAAGCAGGAGCAGAAGCCGAAAAGAAGATGGTGGCCATCAACGATTCAATGGAAAGCTCCAATGAAATGGTTGCCAATCTGGTAAGTCAGCTTGAAAAAATTGGAGGCTTTGTGGATATCATCAAGGATATCGCCTCCCAGACAAACCTGCTCGCCTTTAATGCTGCAATTGAAGCAGCAAGGGCTGGAGATGCCGGACGCGGTTTTGCAGTGGTTGCAGATGAGATCAGAAAACTTGCTGAAAATTCATCAAAGTCAGCCGTGGATATTGCCAATATAGTCAAAAAAGTAGAGCATGAATCCAAAGATACTATTGTGGCCATGAAAGACGGTATGAAGATGCTTGGTGATGGTAGTGAGGTTATTCAGACAGCGCTTGAAGCCATGGAAAAAATCTCAACCGGCATTGTGACTATCTCCGGTGCAGTTGGTGAACTCGACAAAAAAGCTTATATTCTCAGTGACAACGGCCAAGATGTAAAAACACAGATAACAAGTGTGGTTGAATCCTCCAAAGAAAACAAAGAGTCCACAAAAGCAGTCAACTTCTCTATTGATACAACCATTGAAGCCCTGAACAGTCTCGCAGCTACCAGTAAAGAACTGAGTACTGCAGTAAATGACATGTAAGGATTAAACCGTTGTGTCGAACCCAAATATCCAAGGGTTCGACACAACATACCGAAGAACAAATATGAGTCTTTACGGCAACACCCTCTATACTCGAAGACTGGCTCTTTCAAAAATTCAAGAAGCTGATATCCCGACCATTGTGGCCTGGAGTAATTCAGAAACGGCCTGTGGTTCCTACCTGACCCCCGAACAGTATGACGCTGAACAAATGCGTCAACAGCTGGACTCTAATGTCTTCTGGAACGATAAAGAGAGAATGTTTTGTATTCGATTAAAAGACAGGGAACAGCCGATTGGTACTGCTCATTACTGGCAACCCTCGGGAAGTGGCAACAGTGTGACAATGGCACTGAAAGTTGCCCTGCCTGAGGAACGCGGTAAGGGATATGGTACCGAAATCCAGAAATTTCTTATTATTTATATCCTTGATCGCCTCCATGTTTCCTCCATCGAGATGTACACTGATATCAACAATACAGCTCAGCAACGCTGTCTCAACAAGCTTGGGTTTGAACTTATTGAATCCCTTGTCTATGATGACCGACACGACAAACGCACCGGACACCTTTACCGCTTAACCTCAGAAAAGTATTTGACCCACCCAATATATCAATTTCATTATGAATAAACTCGGACTAGTATTTGACAACAGGTACCTTTATCATACCATTCCCCAGGCATCGCCGGAGAACCCCGATCGAATACGCAAACTATACATACATTTGCAACAGAAGCTGATCAATGACTGTTTTATCCATATTGCTCCACGAGAGGCCAGTGATTCTGAAATCCATGCCGTCCATTCACCATTTTATATGGAGCAGTTACGGGAACACTCCGTCAAATCAGATCCTTTTTCCTATGACAAAGACACCTATCTGATGGAAGACACACTTCCGGCAGCACGACTTGCTGCCGGAGGCTGTTTTTCACTCGTTGATCAAATAATGAAAGGAAATATTGATTACGGATTTGCCCTGGTCCGTCCTCCCGGACATCATGCAACACCTGGCCGTGGGATGGGATTCTGCGTTTTCAACAACGTGGCACTCACCGCTGAATACCTGCGCAAGACCTATGGTCTGCAGCGTATCCTAATTCTTGACTTTGATGTACGTCACGCAAACGGCACCCAGGAAATTTTTTACGAGAGCAATAAAACCCTACTGTGCTCCATTCATCAGAAAGGACTGTTCCCCTTCAGCGGTGAAGCAGATGAAATTGGAACGGGAGAAGGAAAAGGATTTACCATCAACCTTCCGGTCCATCCACAATTTGGCGATACCGAATACACCCACCTGCTCGGACGCACCCTTCAGGGACTGATGGAACAGTATTTACCACAGTTTATTCTCGTCTCTGCAGGATATGATGCCCACAAAGACGACTCCATCAGTGAAACAGTTCTCAGCTCGGACTGGTTTGCCACCATAACCCATATCCTGCGCAGACATGCCGCAGAAATATGTGACAACCGCCTGCTCTTTGTGCTTGAAGGCGGTTACAATCCGGTAAGCCTTGAAGAATCAATATTTGCCACCATTGACGCTCTGCTCCAGGATAATTTTGTACGCCCCGGCATCTGCCCGGCTCCACGGGCTGAAAAAATTCTGGCCGGTCACCCCCTGCACCAGTACTGGACAATATAAGAAGGACAAATCAATGACTAAACCACTACCTGATAATGCCAACTTGAAAACAATCCTCCAGGATTGTCGTCAGTGCGGAACATGCTGCAAGAAGTACAAAAAGGTAGTACTGCAGCCCGATGAGATTGAATTTATCAAAAAGATGGGCGGTCATGTGGGAGTTGATGCTACTCTGCGTGAACTCCGTGAAGGATCTCTGGAACACCTTATTGAAGAGAATAAAAAAAAGGGAAAGGTCTATATGATCCACCCGGATGATAAGGGCTGTATATTTTTGGAGTGTCACAACGGTCTCTACCGCTGTAAAATCTATAATTATCGGCCTCTTTCCTGTAAAGGATTTCGCTGCAATCTTGCCGATGACAGTTTTCTTTCCCTGTTTGCTGATGATGCGATTCATCTCCTTGGGCAAGACAGATTCGGCCTGCCGCTTAACAAGAAATAGCTCTACTTCATTGCCCGATAACCACCCTCCCACCCGCAAGGAGATTCGTCCTGCCTTTGGATGGCCCCGAACAGTATCCATTAACTCTTTACCCAATGAAAATATCTCATCGGCATATTGAAAGACCGGTTGAGCCACTCCACATAGACCCCTCATGGTTTTGTTTTGTCCAACAGTCCCAACTGATTTATCTACTTGTTCCAATAGTTTTTTATGATTACTCTTTTTAGCAGGAATTGAAAATGATACACTTGAACGACGGCCACTAGTTTCCCCTCTCCCTTTTATGTCCCGGCCTGACACTCATTATTCCACCACAACAGAAGGAGGATTGATGAAAATCACCATAAAGGCTCGCCAGCTGCAGCTGAACCAAGACACAAGCACCAGCATGAAAAGGCGTCTTTGTTTTGCCCTTGGTAGATTTGGTGACTCAATCAAGGAAGTTACGGTGCGCTTGACGGATCTCAATGGACAGAAAGGAGGACTTGATAAAGAGTGCCTTATCGTTGTTAAACTGCGAAAAGGAGGTGAGGTTATTGTCCAGGGCCGGGGGAAGAATTGCAATGCAATCCTCAATTATTGCGCAGATCGAATTGGCCGTGCAGTTGAGCGTGAACTGAACAGGAATCGCAAGGCTCCAATTCGAAAGATGCGCCGTATGCAGAGGGCAGAGCAGGACGCATCAATAGTTGACTGTATCCCAGATGACAGTGCTACGCCTCCGTAATTCTTATAAAAAACCACTCTCTAAGTAAAGAATAATGCAAACGATCAAACTGGCACAGAAATGGTCACTGCTTGCTCTCCTGACAATAGGAATAACGTTGCTGCATTTCAGCACGGAGCAGAGCCGCTATTATTTTCATGTATTCTACGGCGAACTCTACTGTGTCCCGATTGTACTGGCAGCGTTCTGGTTTGGTTTGCGTGGGGCCCTGCTGGTTTCGATCACGATTACCGTATTTTACCTGCCCTTTATTTACTGGCACTGGCAGGGTCTTTCTCCAAATGCGGTGGATAGTATGTTATCTCTTTGCCTTTATAACGGCCTGGCTCTACTCACCGGTGCTCTAAAAGACAGAGACACAGCTGCCAGGAAAATGGTATCGCAGGCCAACCACCTGGCTGTCATGGGCAAGTCCCTTGCCGCAGTAGCCCATGACATGCGGTCTCCTCTGATGCTTATTGGCGGCTTTGCCAGGCGTATTTTAAAAAAAATGGACGATCATGATCCGGCAAGCCTGAAACTGGCCCTTATCATACAGGAAACCGAAAAGATGGAGCGGATGACCGGGGATATGCTCGACTTCTCCAAGCCTTTGACCTTGATGCAAGTGCGAGGTAATATAAATACAACTGTTCGGAATGCACTTGCTAAAGTACAAGAGGCAGCCCGAAAGAAAAAAGTATCTGTTGAGTACAAATCTAACCCTGAACCAGCGGATATCAAATTTGACAACGTACGGTTTGAGCAAATTATTGTCAACCTGGTACACAATGCTGTTGAAGCTTCTCCCGAGGGAGAGACAGTTACAGTCACACTGCCATTTTCATCCCCCGGAAACCTGATTCTCGATGTCGTAGATAACGGCAACGGCATACCACTTTCGACAAGACAACAGGTATTTGATCCCTTTTTTACCACGAAAAAGGAAGGCACCGGCCTTGGCCTGCCAATCGTGAAGAAGATCATCGATGCCCACGGCTGGTCTCTGCAGATTCTGAATAGTAGTAGGGGCGGGACTATTTTTAGAATACACCTGAAGGAGGGCAGCAGTAATGAGCGCATTTATCAATAAACTGATTATGGGAGGAAAAATTGTGCCAGCGGATTCGGAATTCTCTGCAAATCATCCAAACCGTAATAAACGCATTGTACAGTTTTTCCTGTTTGGTGCAGCTATAGATCTTCTGCTTATCATGGCTGAACTGGCTGCTGGCATTTCTCCTCTGGAAGATATCATCAGGCATCCTCTGTTGTATGGTTATGTTTTTTTGGTCACTGTGGCGGCATTTTCATTTTTTGGAGCAATGATTGGTTCCCGGGAGGATCAGTTAGAAAAACTTGCCCTGCGTGACCCACTGACCGGTCTATTTAATTCCCGCTACCTGTGGGCTCGTATGGATGAGCAGTGGGCCACCGGGAAACGGGAAAAAAGTAACAGCTCGCTGATTCTATTTGATCTCGATTTTTTCAAAAGTGTGAATGACAAATACGGACATCCTGTTGGTGACGAATTGCTTAAACATATCGGAAAAATCCTGCAGTCAGCTGCCCGTAGGGGTGATGTCGTAGCGCGAATCGGTGGTGAAGAGTTTGTTTTTTTCCTGCCAAACACAACTGCCCCTGCTGCCGCAGCCATTGCAGAGCGTGTACGCGATACGATCAGCAGAACATCACTTACAACAGAAGGAAAGCACCGGCACCAGATTTCTATCACAATTTCAGCAGGTGTTGCCTGCACAAACGATTATAATTCCAGTATTCCAAAGACTCTTTATGCAGAAGCTGACAAGGCACTCTACCTTGCAAAACAGCAGGGAAGAAATCAGGTGGTTATCAGTACGAAATCGAACAAAGAAGTTTCTCAAAAAATAGAGACCAGGATATAGGTACTCCTCAATGACAAAACGTTTTCGAAAAATATTCATTTTTCTGCAACAGGAAAAGGTCTTCCAGCTGTTTTTTGTGATCCTGGTCATCGTTCTTGGTAGCGCTGTTCTCATCTCCCTGCTGGAACCTGATCTTTCCTTTATAAGTGCAATCTGGTGGTCAATTGTGACACTTACCACCGTTGGCTATGGAGATATTTCACCTGTTACTCCTGGCGGGCGCGTCGTTGCAGTTGTTATCATGTTTTTTGGCATTGGTGTACTGGGTATGCTTAGTGCCAGCCTGGCTGCTCTATTAATCAGTAAAAAAATGAAGGAGAACCGCGGTATGTGCAAAACAAAAGTAACAGATCATATTATTCTTTGCGAATGGAATCATCGAAGCCGGTCCATCCTCGCAGAGCTGCGAACAGACAGCAAAACCCGCGACTCGACCATTGTTCTTATTGCAGATATCACTGAAAAACCGGTGGACGATCCACTGCTCTTTTTTGTTAAAGGACAGGTCAATGAAGAGACGCTGGAACAGGCAAATCTGAGTCATGCCCGTACCGTGGTTGTGCTCGGAGATGATACTTTGGAAACCACATCCCGTGATGCCAAGGTGGTACTGACTACTCTCACCATTGAGAGTATGGCCAGTAATGTCTATTCCGTGGTCGAACTTGTGAATAAGGCAAATGAGCAGCACTGCAAGCGGGCTCACGCTGATGAAATTATCATTGGCAGTGAGCTTTCCAGTCACCTGCTGGCCACAGCCGCCCTTGATCATGGTATAAGCACTATAATTTCTGAGTTACTCAGCTCTCATTATGGTCATGAACTCTATGCTGTACCGGTGCCAGAGAGGCTGGCTGGTAAACGTTTTCTTGATGTGTTGATGGACATGAAGCAGGAACAGCAGGCAACGGTGCTAGGTATCCAGAAAGGAAGGGGTGGCGAGTTAATAACTAACCCAGATGTTGACTACCTGGTAAGTAAGCAGGATTATCTGGTGATTATAGCTAAGGAACGGCCCGAAACTGTCTGATTGAGAGCAGTAGCCTCATCCAGTAGAATTATTCGATATTCCCTTCCACTGCCAAGCATGATGTTCCATATCCGCTTTCATAGGCTGCCTGGCCAAAAGCTACAGATGGCGGGATAGCATCCACACGCTCAAGCAGACGCGTGACAGTTCAAACCATCACGCGCCAGTTATGATTACATCTCAACTACAGCCTGTGCTTCTTTTGCTTCATAAAAATAGCGATTTAAATCAAATAATCCCGACTGTACCGGTTGGTCCTTATTAAACCTTGCCTGAAACCAGTCGTAATGTTTCCAGAAGTCCTTGTTGGACCTGTTAATACCATATTTATTAAAGCGCCTAGTTC
This sequence comes from uncultured Desulfocapsa sp., assembly GCA_964621915.1. Taxonomy (GTDB): domain Bacteria; phylum Desulfobacterota; class Desulfobulbia; order Desulfobulbales; family Desulfocapsaceae; genus Desulfocapsa. Next base: position 59,283 of record CAZUPS010000022.1, read on the forward strand.
CTTCCTCCTCACTCAGCTTACCCAGATTGGTCACCAGATCAAAAAAGTCAGGTAAATCATCCTGATGAATATCTATAAAATAATTGGGATAGGAACCATAAAACCCCTCAAGAAAATCCGCATTATCCTTTGAAGGATCAAGCGCTGACTTCTCATCAAACATATACTGAACATTATCATGCCAGCGATTAACCACTAGTGAAACAACTTCATCTGTTCCATCATTTTTACGAATCCGGATATAGACAACATTGGCATTAACATCTGCAACGAGGGAAAAGAATTCCGTGCCGGGTTTAGAGACAGATCGAAAAGCCTGAAGATAGTCAGCCATGGTTATATACTGTTCAGGAAGAGGTGGAAATTCCTCTCCTGCCCGTAAATAATTAACCCTATCAAATTCGATGCCGATGTCAGGTGAAATACGATTATCAACCATCTCCTCAACAAATTCTCGTTTGGGATTATCAGTTTTAAAGTCTATCTTTGCAGGAACTCCTGCATCGTAGTACAAAATCTTCTCAGGCTTAACCCCCTTGTACCAGGATTCCATCATGGGCCTGCGCTCTTTTTCAGGCATAAAACCAAGGAAATAGCTTTCTCCCTCTTCCCGTAATCCATCCATATACAGTCGAACAGCAAGTTGATGGCCCAACGTTCCATACACATCAAAACCGGCAACCAGAGCATAGTAGATTCGCTCTAATAACGGGTAATCCATCACCCACATAGTTCGTGGCAAGTCGCCAAGAACACCTTTATGCACCGAGGCACTGTCAAAATGACGATATACTGTCAATATGGGGCTGTCGGAGGCCTTATTTCCTTTCCAGATAGCATCATAATTTTGACCATTGTAATTATGGGTCATATACAATTCCTGACGCGCCTTATAATATCTTGCCAGAGCCTTATCATACTCGTTACCGATCAAAGAATAGATGGGAAACTGACTTCCCTTTTCAATGGGCATGATCAGGTTGTCTTTCTGTAATTTCAAAAAAGCAGGATACTGAACACTCAAATCATAATCAGGATCCTGAAATAGAACCCAGAAATGGTCCTGAATAACATTCAAAGCAATCTGGCCACGGCACACCGGCCCCCGGATAAATGTCATAATAATATAGTGGGAGTTATCGAGAAGAAACTGATAACGGGCCCGAGGCGGAATCTGGCCAAAGCTTTCAAAGGGGTTAGCACTCGCTAATGCACCATATCCAGCCAGATGCGGCTTCTCCAACCACTCCGGTACAATAAACAACTCGTTATAGCGAGCAAGTGCGGCATCGTCAAAATTGAAAACCATGTGGGTTTTATGAACAATGGTCGAATGGATCTTTCGAAAACGATAGTAGAAGACCTCGGCACCAGGGTCATCATAGGGACGAACTGAATCGATTAACTCAACGGGAGTCCCCGAGGGAGTTGTAGAGCGAAGCAATTCGTAATACTCATTGGTATCAGTGCCAAATTTAATATGGGCGAGAAACAGGTGTTCATATATATAACGGGCTGTCATCGCGTACTTGGGATCCTGTTTATTAAAAAAAGTTTCCCATTTTTCGATTTCTACAGCATCTGCAGCCTTAGGTGATGTCAGTTCTTCCTGTTCAGCATCCGTTGGCCCTTGAGCCCCCTGAGCCAACCACCCGGCAATCAACTCAAACTCTTCCTGTTTTAATGGAGGAAAACCAAAGGGCATACCACGGTTGGGATGTTTAGAGAGATAGCCGGCAAGTTCAATGGAGGTTTCAGAACAGGTTAAATCATCCGCCTCCGAGTGATACTCTCCTGTGGATTCCGGATTTTTCATTTTATGATCCAAAATCTGCAGCATAAGCGAATTATTCAAGCCATCGGAAACACTGCTTTCCGTTACTGTATGAAAGTCCTTCTGACGCCATTCCTCTGTGGTGTTTGCATCAATAAACAATCTGGTTGGATCCATGGTACTGAGCCGGGTGGAATTATAGACAGATTTCTTGCTTCCACCTCGATCAACCCCTTCATATGAATTTAACTTCAACTGGCAGGGAGAATTATAACAGGAGTGACAGACGGCGCAGCGCTTATCCAGAATCGGTTTAATCTCATGGAGATACTGAACAGGATGAGTGGGAAGATTTACCGCAATCGGATCCGGTGCTTTTTGGGCACAACCGGAAAAAATCAGTAAACAGAGTACGGAAAATAATGCGAAATTTTTCATAGCAGCACCACACGGGTTTTCTCAATCAGCAAAAGGACTCCCTATTCCGAGCCATCATGACAATTGAATTTCAAAAAGATAGCCTACCAAGCCACCGACTGAGCATTCTGGAAAAGATATTTTAACTAGAATCCCAAAACATTATTATAACAATACAGCTTCCCATTGTAGCATATTTTATGCCAGTAACCAATTGAAAGATTGCTTCTTATTTGAATATTATTGTCAGCTAAAGCCTTAAAATAGGCGCTTCCCCATACATAAAAGTTAGCACACCTTTCAGTCCCCTATCCCCTGCTTTTTATTTTCAGGGTTTTCCCCCTCATCTTTCAGGTTTTCCCCACTATCACAAAAGCATGACAGGCCTTATACTATTAAATAGTTACTAAGACTGGGTTTTGCAAAATTTTTGAATTAAAAAAAAGGGCAACAACAACAATGTCTTAGTTGGAATCGACATTGCCCGCTGATATAATTATCTTATAAGCTACCTGAAGGTGACACTGTTATGGCCAAAAATATTTTTCCAACAGTTTCCAAGCCTGCCCTGTCTGAATCTGGTTTTTCTCTAACGGAACTCCTGGTTGTTGTTGTTATAATCGGTGTTGCCAGTGCTATTGCACTCCCTAATATCCTGAGCCGCCGGGATGCCTACTACCTGAAAGCAACAACCAAAGATCTTAACTCCATCATCCAGAAAGCCAAGATGGCCTCCATTAAAACAAATAGTGACTGGGCAATCGCCATTAATGAAGCGGCTGATACCTATACCGTTTATTCAAGCGATGGCGGTGATGGCAACTGGAATAGTGGTAATGAATCCATTGATGCTTCTGTCAACCTGGCCTCCCTGCCGGGTGACATATTCTTCCAGGAACCAGGTGGGGCAGCCTCCACCGCCCTTATCACCCTCAGAGCAAATGGAACCTGCCAGACGGGTAATATCTACCTGGGCAACCATAAAAACATTACTTTTTATCGAATTCAAATCAGCCCGGTATGTGGTATGACCCTCACCAGATGGACTGGAACAACCTGGAAATAATTGCGGGGACAACGTATGAAAAAAAACAGCAAGACAACATTCCACCCTCCATTTAGCTTTTCATCCTGTCAGGGGTTTTCGCTTATTGAACTAATGATAGCACTGGCCATTACTTCCATTATTGCCAGTGCCATTTATACAAGTTTTATGAGCCAGCATAAAACACATGTCATCCAGAACGACGTTGTCGAAATGCAGCAGAATATCAGAGCTGCCATGGCCGTAATGGCCAGAGAAGTAATGCTTGCCGGATACGACCCGGAAGGCACTGGTGCATTCGGTATCACCAGTATCTCGTCAAACGCTTTAACCTTTTCCATTGACCAAAACAGTGACGGAATACTCGATGCAGATGAAACCATTACCTACAATCTTTTTGATTCACCGGTTGCTCCCGCAAGCGAACAAGACGGTATCCTTGATCTGGGCCGGGATGCAGGAAGTGGTTTTGAATTAGTCGCGGAGTCAATCGATGCAATCGCCTTTGCCTATGCCTTTGACAGAGATGACGACGGTGTTCTTGACACCTTAAATGGACAAACTATCTGGGCAATTGACAACGATAACGACGGCTCCCTTGATTTCTCTCTCGATACGGCAAGTCCCGGCGACGCAACCACTCCCGATGGCTTGATAACTTCCGATGATATTGAGGGCGGCGTAGCCTTGGGATTCACAGTACCCACAACAGCTATTCGTGCGGTCAAAGTGTGGATTCTTGCAACAACAAAGAATGCCAGCAGAGACTTCGCTGATTTCTCTATTTATATCGTAGGAGACAGGCATCTGCAGCCTGCCGATGCCAACAGACACCGCCTCCTTACCACAACAATCTTTTTCAGGAATACATGATTATGAAAACTCTTTTTCCATATCGGTATCCCAAACAGCGATCTCGCCGGGAACAGGGCTTCAGCCTAATTGAAGCACTTGTGGCCATGCTTATTTTGACCATTGGTATCTTCGCATTATACAGTCTTCAGATAACATCAATCAATGGAAACAGTAAGGCACATGTGCTAACGGTCGCCTCGACCTGGGGCACCGACCAGGTCGAATACCTTCTGGCGCTTGATTACATTCATCCGGATCTTGACAATGGCAATCACGGGCCAGTCAGTCGTGACGGATATGATATCAGCTGGGCAGTTGTAGACGACACCCCCCTCGCCGGAAATAAAAGTATTACTATTTCCGTTTCCAATGTTTTGAGAGGAGCAACCCAAAACTACATAGTATCTTGTATTAAAGGTCAGGCAATCTGAAGGAGGTTCCATGAAAACGAAATCCAAAACATACACCAGCCCCCCCCTATTGCTACACCGTTCGGAGGATGGCTATGCACTGATTCTCTCTCTTGTATTTCTCGTTCTTTTGACAATTCTTGGTATGGGCTCCAGCACCAGTACCATGTATGAATTACAGATAAGCGGCAATGATCGTTCCCGTAAAAGTGCCTTCTATGCCGCAGAAGCTGGACGCTCCTACGTTGAATCCAGTGCCGATCTTTATAATTCAACCAATATTATTTCTGAGCCTGGAAATGGGATCAAGTTTCCCAATGACACCGATCCTGACGAATGGGTTTCACTGGTTGGCTCACCATCCGAACAAATGCAGGGAGAAGTTGTATATACCGGTGCTGCAAATCGTTATCTTCGCGGGTCAGGAAATGAGGCAGGTACTATAAAGGCACATGTTTACCGTATTACCAGCCATGGTCGTGACACAAGAAATGATGCACAAAAGAGTATTGAAGCCGGTTTTTTTCGTCTTGGCTTATAACCTACTAAAGGAATAGAATCATGAAACGATTATCACTTATCAGTTTCCTTTTCTTTTTTATCACTGTCTTTGCCGTCTCCGGGCGTAGTGATGATACTTGTATTTTTTACCCCTCTTCCGATGACGTTCCTCCCAGTATCGTTTTCTATATAGATAACAGCGGTGAAATGGAAGAAGTTCGCTGGGTTGACGAGTTTGATAATCTCATTGACTGGACCCCCGTCGGGGCTGTAGCTGAAATCATTGATGATCCTGCTGCAGGGGATGGTTTCCTCAATGACTACGGCTATGGCATTTTTGCACAAAATGCTGCTGGAAACAGCTATTCTCTTGCTCCCTTTACTCCCTCTGCTTCCAATGTTATGGAATTGGATTCTTCACGCGGTGTAGATGGAGTGAATAATGGTGACGGAACCTTCACCTGGACCTTGAATGGACGCTCCATTACCTTACCCGTGGAAGGAACGGTTGGTGGATTTGCTGAACTTGGGCTGCCCGCTCTTAACCTTGACCCCGCAGATGAAATGCGCTATTCCACTAATTATCTCAACTGGATTTTCTTTGGGGACTATGCTGGGAATGGAGATGATCTTAAAGAGGAAAATCGCTTCTATTTTGCTAAAAAAGCTATAGCCAGAGTCCTGCTGGATACCAAGAATAAAGCAATGTTCTCCATCTGGTATCACACCAATGATGATGGTGCGGTACAGAAACAGCCATTAAAGTATGCCCTGGATGAACCTAGTCCTGGAGTTTTCGAACTCTCCCCTGAATTTTTAAATAATATTAACGGATTGCAAACATATGATTACTCTCCTCTAGGAGAAGGACTGGCAGAAGTTGCCGGTTATTTTAACTCCGCAAATTCCCACGGAGAAAACTATGACTGCGCCCAAAGTTTTATTATTTTAGTTTCACCTGGTATATCTTCAAAGGATTTGGGCAGTAACTTAAGCCTTAACGCCTCTCAGTATGAACCCGACGAACTTGCAGATTTTGATAATGATGACAGAAGTGGTTCCCTTTGTTTGAACAGTATCTTCTGTTTTTAAGTGGATTCTCT
>CAZUPS010000023.1:0-64923 GCA_964621915.1 uncultured Desulfocapsa sp.
CTGCTGTCTCATTGGCACTGTCCACGGAGTTACGACCAAGTGCACTGGTTTCCATACTGGAGATATTGACACTGATGGTCTCGTTGGCTTTTGCACCAACCTGAAATTCCTGGGCAGTAAAGGTGCCGTCAAGAACTTTAATACCGTTGAAGGTTGTGGTTCCGGAAATACGATTCATTTCCTGTTGCAGCTGGTTGACTTCAGCCTGCAGGGCCTGACGATCTGCTCCGGAGTTGGATGCGTTTGCAGATTGAACGGAGAGTTCGCGCATACGCTGAAGAATATTGGTACTTTCCTGCATTGCACCTTCAGCAGTTTGAGCGAGTGAAATACCATCATTGGCATTTCGTACTGCCTGGTTCAGACCGCGGATTTGCGAGGTCATACGATCTGAAATAGCCAGTCCAGCTGCGTCGTCTTTGGCGGAGTTAATCCGCAAACCAGAAGACAGCCTGTTCATGGACTTGGCAAGTGATGTTTGAGATTTGCCCAAGTTTCGTTGAGCGTTGAGTGACATTACGTTTGTGTTAATAGTTAAACCCATGATATTCCTCCTTGAATATTCGATGTTGGGATACTTGCGGGCATCCTTGCCCTAAAAAAGTCTTTGTTTTGTACTCCTGCTGTTTTGGTTGTGGCACCTCCTGAAGGGTGATGTTTTTTGTTATCTATTATTATCATCGGTGGGTCTCTAGGATAACTTTAGAAAAATATAAAGAAAATAATTAAGGCCAATCTTATATTTGAATGGCCTTAGTTATGAAAAATATCAGGTTTAGCCCTGTAATAACTGCAGTGCCAGCTGTGGAGTCTGGTTTGCCTGTGCAAGAATTGATACACCAGCCTGTTGTAAAATATTCTGCTTGGTCATGCGAGAAGTCTCCTGAGCAATATCGGCATCCATTATTCGTGATCTTGCAGCAGTGAGATTTTCTGCAACATTTTGGAGATTTGCAATTGTTGATTCGAAACGATTTTGAATTGCACCAAGATCACCCCTGGCAGCATCGATGGTTGCAAGTGCGCTGTCAACGATATCGATGGCATCATTTGCTCCGGCAACCGTTCCAATATCTATGGAACTAACATATTCTGCCGTTGCTGCGACATTGGTATCCGCTGCCTGATCGACAATGGATCCACTGGCTGCTGATACACTTGATGAAACGAAAAATGTATTGTTTGAAGTAAATTCAACTGTCCCTGAAATGGATGTTGAGTCGGCTCCACCTTCAGTGAGTGTAACTCCATTGGCATCAGTACCAGTTGCCACAATAGTCTGATTTCCAGCAGTTGAATTAGAGAAATCCTCAATATTAATATCTTTTCCTTCTTTTTGAGTCAGAGTGAGGACGCCACCTTGAACTGTTGCGGTAATACTTGTTTTACCGGAAGTTTGATTGATTCGATTCTGAAGATCTTCAAGGTCACCAGGTGAAGCAGATGCTGTGATTAGAGCTGAAGCGCCAGTGCCTGAGCTAAGGGTGAAGGTGACGGTACCAGCTTCTGATAGCCCGGAAAGGGTCATGACGTTTGTGGGCCGTGCAGCAACCCCTGTTAAGCCAGCTAGGTCGTTAATTGTCACTGCAATTTCTTCAGCAGTGGCACCTGCAGCAATTGTTGCCGTGGAGGCACCTACAGTTCCAGAAATAATTAGACTTTGAGCACCTACTGTATTTAATGCAGGCAAGCTGGTCGCAGCCACTGCGGCCGAACCTGTACCTTGATTTAATGTCATGTTAGTCTCATCAACAAAACTTCTGCTTAAATCCGTTGAAGCCATTCCTGCAATGGATATATCTATAGTTTCATTGGCATTGGCACCCACTTGAAATTGCTGGGTTACAAAGGTACCATCGATTATTTTCAAACCATTAAATGTGGTGGAGTTAGCAATTCGATTGAGCTCAGATTTTAGCTGATTGACCTCTGACTGCAGGGCCTGACGGTCAGCTGCTGAGTTTGTGGCGTTGGCAGATTGCACACCCAATTCACGGATACGCTGCAGGATATTTGTAGATTCCTGCATCGCACCTTCTGCCGTTTGGGAAAGAGAAATCCCGTCATTTGCATTTCTTGTAGCTTGATTTAAACCCCTGATTTGGGAGGTCATACGATCTGAAATGGCAAGTCCTGCCGCGTCATCTTTTGCAGAATTGATTCGCAGGCCGGAAGAGAGGCGTTGCATTGATGTTGCAAGCGCGTTTTGTGATTTCCCTAAGTTACGCTGGGCATTTAATGATGGTACGTTTGTGTTGATTGTAAGTGCCATGAATTATCCTCCTTGAAAAGGTCATTTGGCGTCGTTTTCAATCTTCACAAGCGTAATGTCTTTGGTTCTCAATTTCCTCGCAGTTACCTATTCCTCGGCAGCAACTGGCTATTTCTTTATGGAAAAAGTATGCTAAATAATAAATAAAAAAATATGTAAAGAAGTTAAAAAAAAGCTAAACTTTTGAGAAAATGTGCCGACTATGGAACTCGTGAAAAATCCCTCAGTAGAAAAGATCAATAAGATGGCTCAGATTGCTGTGGCTAACAGGGATAATGGACATGTTGAAATCGCTTTGAAAGGTTTTAGGGAAATTATTTCACTCCATCCTGAAAATGCACCTGCCCATTTTGAATGTGCAAAACTCTATAAAGAAAAAGGCAGTGATAGGCAGGCATTGAAGCATATCCAGCAGGCAATAACCTATGATGCCGCCAGGCTTCAATACGTTATATTCCTGTCCACTCTTTTGCACGGGCTCGGTCGGGGGCAGGAGTCTTTAGAGGCAATGCAGAAATTTGTAAAAAAGGCTCCGGATAACGCATTGGCTTTGTGTGTGCTCGGTTACTATTTGAATTTTTTTGGTTTCTCAAAAGATGCTGAATCAGCGTGTCGAAAATCACTGAGCATTGATCATGACCTGGTGGAAGCACATCACAATCTTGCTGTTATTCTCTATAATCAAAACCGATTCCAGGAAAGTATTAAGGCATTTAAAGAAGCTTTGGTGCTGGATCACGGGAATGATGAATACAATACCTACCTTGGCATGATCCATCTGTTATTGGGCGAGTTTCAAAGGGGATGGTATTACTATCAGAAGAGAACACTCTGTGAAGGTATGGTGAAACATACTCTGCCAGGTGATGTGTGGCTTGGTGAATCCTTGCAGGGAAAAACACTTTTTGTCTATACGGAGCAGGGACTAGGCGATACCATACAATTTGCAAGGTATCTACCACTTCTATCAGAGCAATACGAGACCCGTATTGTTTTTGAAGTCCAGCCAGAATTGTACCCCTTGTTTGCAGCATTTCCTGGGGTAGATACGATTATAGCCAGAGGTGATAGTCTGCCACAGTATGATTTTCATTGTCCTCTATTGAGTATTGCCGCAATACGTGAGACCGATCTTTCCAGTATCCCGCAACTGATTCCACAACTCACCATAGATAGAGGTATGGTTGCGTTCTGGAAGACTGAAATGGAGACATTAGGAGGCGGTATGAGGATCGGTTTTGTCTGGGCAGGTAGTCCACTTCATGAGAATGATCATAACAGATCCTGTACCCCAGAATTTTTCAAAGGTTTGTGGGCTCTGCCGGAGACTCATTGGTTTAGCCTTCAAAAGGGGGCAGCTTCTCAGAGCCTGAACTCCCATATTGTTAATCAAAGTAACGTCTTTAACATGGACCCGCTCATAACATCCTTTATGGATACTGCAGCAATTATAATGAACCTTGATTTGGTAATTACCGTGGATACTGCTGTGGCACACCTTGCAGCAACCCTTGGTAAAACAGTTTATCTTTTGCTGCCTTTTACCCCGGATTGGAGATGGTTACTTGATAGACCTGATAGCCCATGGTATCCCGGAATGATTCTGTTTCGTCAGGGCAGGAAGCAGGGCTGGGAAGAGGTATTTACTGCACTTAAGGAAGAACTAATAAGAAAGGCCAGGGAAAAAAACATCCCTGACCTCGGTAGTATGAATTAATGAATATGGCGGCTTCTGAATCACACAACTAAAAGCACACTGAAGTTATTCTTTATTCTGACACAGGCAGTGGCGTCTTGGACTGATATTCAGTATTTTCAAGGATGACCTGAATTGCTCTGTTTGTCTTTGGCGAAAAAAGAATGGGCGCAGCAAGGTTTAGGGTTATTTCCTGACTAGGGGGTACCGTTACAACACTTAATATAAAATAGTCATCTTCTGAAGAGATCTTTAGGGAATTTTTTTCACTTTCATCTGCGATGATTTGGTAATTAGGAAAAAAATTGCTTGGATCAGTGAGCACAAAGGCAACTTCTGCATCATCAATACTCTGTATCCAGAAGAGGGGGCCTTCCTTTTTGTTCGGCATAACAATAAACTTATGCAGGGTGGGGAACCCGATCATTCCGGCAGGAAAATGAAGGAGGTTTGCAGGGTCATATTCAACGTCACCGAATCGCGTTTGTATGGTTTTCATTTGTCTTTCTTCTCAGTTGAAAGGTTGGTACTCAGTGAATCAAGGGCGTCCATATCCCATTGGGATGCCATCTTATTCTCTTCCGTTATACGATCGTAAATTTCCTGTCTGTATATTTTTTTGTTTTTGGGAGCATCGATTCCAATTCGAACTCCGCCACCCTTCATTTCAATGACCTTGATTGTAACATCATCTCCGATGATGATACCTTCACCAGGCTTTCGTGTTAAAACGAGCATGTTGCGCTCCGTGGTAAAAATGTATAACAGCATAATATTTAAAAGATTAGTAAATATTATGCTGAATAGGGATGAATGTCAAACCATGGGTCGAAGTTTCTAAGACGACAAGTGGAAAACCTTTTCAGATTCGTTGGGTAAATGCCTTGCTGGTAAGTGTAAGTAGTTGAAAATTAGACTTTTAGTGTGTCCTTGTATTCACCATGGCATCTATAGCGCAATGCACTAAAAATAATCCAGTATGGATATTTGAGATACCTTGGAGGTAATGCTGAGGGCTGCCTGAAAGGCAGTCTCTTGCTGAACGATGTCGTTAAATGTCTCTATGGCATCCGCGTCCTGATAACGAGAAAGTATCTGTTTCAGGTCATTGCGAACATCTTCCATATGCAGCATGGCGGAATCTACACGAGACGCCCGGTTTCCAAGTTGGCTTCTCAGTCTCCGTTCCTGATTAGCAGCTGTTTCAAGGTCATCCATATTTGCCTGGAGTCCGCCTCCTGCAGCTAATGGATCATCTATATTCGCGGCTCGCAGCGACTCTTCGGTTCGGGTAAGGACACTGAAGATATCAATTCTATCGGGATCTGAGGCATAAACGGCAGGAGGCGATGGGCCGCCTGCCTGCATAGCAGCATTGTTAATTCCCATAAAGAGATCATTTCCAGTGAGGTTTGATTCTAGAATCTCTCCGGGGGTGATCTCAAGATCCGTTGGGTTCGGGGTGCCCATGTAGATATATGGCCAGGTTGTGGAATCATTGGGATCGTAAGGCGGATTGAGGTTCAAGGGATCAACCGGTGGATTGGGATTGTAGTTTGGGTTCTCAATAAAAGGTTTGGTGTTCTCGGCATAGCCGGCAAAGATATACTTGCCATCCACCTGAGCATTGGCCGAATCGAGAAGTTCCTGTTTCATATGGGCCACTTCATCGGCAAAGATAGCCATATCCTGAGGAGACATTATGCCATTAATGGAATTGATAGTGATTTCCTTGACACGCTGCAGGATATTCTCCACATGGCCAATCTGGCCATCTGTGGCCTGCATGGTATCCAAGGTGACACCCATTGTTTCCGAATACCTGTCTGAACGCAGAATTTGGGTGCGGGTGGTCAGGACAGGACGGATTGAAGCAGGGTCATCGGAAGGTTTGTTTAACTTGATACCTGTTGCCCCTTGCATACGTAGATCTTCCAAATTGGTTGTAATTCGTCCCAAATTGGATTGGAGCATGCGGTAGGTAGTTCCTTCAGTAGCTTTCATAGTAGATCTCCAGGGACTTCAATTATCTCTTTAACTGAATAATAGATCCCATCATTTCGTCGACGGTGGAAAGAAATTTTGCAGATGATTCAAATCCGCGTTGGTATTGAATGAGATTTATCATCTCTTCTTCAAGTGAAACACCTGCTAGGCCATCTCGAAGATTTTGTAATTGTATCATCGCATCTTCAGCACCACCAAGAGCGAGGAGGTTTTGATTGGATTCGATACCTATTTTTGCTGTTAATTTTCCATAATAGGCACCAAAATTATCAACTCCATCGATCAAAAAATCTTCGCCAATATTGGAAAGAAGAAGTGCGTTTCGATTGTCACCCGGAGCTACTGTGCCAAGAGGTGGTGGTGCTTCTGCTGCAGCAACATGATTTGAGTCTGAGATAAGAACTGAGATATTACGTGCTGCATCAATCCAGGGATCCGGTGGGGGAACCGGGGCTGGGCCAGGGGCTAAATTGACGGAGAAGAAATTTTGTTGCGTTGTTCCATCAAGGCCGGCTCCCGCATAGTGAACATCATTTACTGCGCCACTCAATTCGTAGGCGAGTCTGTCTAAATCATCTTTGAGAGTGGGGATAAATTCATCACGTATATTAACAAGTCCTTCAAATTCCCCACCCAGATTATTCAGCCCTATTGGCCTAGTCGTGCCGCCAGCGTGAAGAACAAGATTCACATCACTACCGCTCTGGACGCCTTCAAGCTGCATAGCCATATTTCCTTGTACCAGCGGTAGGCCACCGGGCAATTGAACTGCTAACATTCCTTTGGTATCCGGATAGGTTTGGACACCGAGAGAAGATGCCAGGTCCTTAGCCAGCATATCACGGCGATCACGGGCACTGTTTGCGGTTTGTCCCTGGATTTCAATGGTGAAAATTCGTTGGTTGAGTTCGGCGATTTCAGTTATTTGTGAATTGACACCATCTATTTTAGAAAGAAGAGAATCGTTAATGTTTTCACTAACCTTATTAAGATCATCTATGGTGAGGTTAAACTTTTCAGTTAGTAATTCACCGCGCTGGATAACGATGTCTCGTTCAACAAGACCTGATGGATTGGCAGAAAGTTCCTGAATGGAGTCAAAGAATCTGTTGATTTCTGTGGAAAGATTTTCTTCGCTGATATTAAAAATACGTTCAAGTTCCGATAATGCTCTTGTTTGGCCGTTCTGTAGTCCATATTCAATGGATTTTTCCTGCAGCATATTAGTAACAAAAACATCATGGTCACGACTTACATTGGAGACAACGACACCCTGGCCAACAAAAAATCCGCCAAAGTTCATGGAAGGGTAGGGACTGAGGTCGGCGTTTTGTCTGGAATATCCTTCGGTATTTACATTGGATATATTGTTACCAATAATCTCGATTGATTTTTGGTTAACCTCTAGAGCTGTTTTCCCTGCATTGAGTGCTGTAAATAATCCGCCCATATCACACCTGTCCCGAGAGAAGTCGGCCGTTGACTTTTGAGTCTACCATACCGGCATCGGCAGAGTAGCTTGAGGCAACAGTTCTTTTACCGAAGAATTCCATGGTCTCTCTAATCCAGGCTAGTGTGGCCCTGTAGAGATAGGCATTACGACGGTTTTCGTCACGAATATTTTGAGCAATTTTTCCATCTTCTTCATCAAGTTGATGAACGTGGGCCAGAACCTGAATAAGCTCTTCTTTCTCTCGCATTGCGTTCGCTAATGAATCCATATCAAGAACTTTGGTAAACTCTCGTTCTTCAAGGATTACATCTCGGAGGCGTACAAGATACTGATGTGTGGTTCTGGCGGCCATTGTTATTTTTCCTCCATCAGAAACTGAAGAAGATTGGATGCAACTTTATTTAGATCGGGCTCGTAGGATCCATTGGCAACCTGCTGTTTGATCTCAGCAACACGCTCTGCCCGATCTGTGTTTGCATCACCAGCTGATTGAGCCTTGTTCACGTCCTGTAAAACCGAGGAAAATTGAACTTGATCGGCTCCCTGAGAGGCACCTGGCGTAGCTTCTGTCGGAGCTTTGCCACTCTTTTTTATGCTGCCTATTTGTCCGAGACCGCCTACTCCTCTAAATTCAACACTCATGCTATCACCTGTATATCTTAATAATTAGGATTCCTGTTCGGGGCTATCAACCTCAGCCCAGGCATCAAGTTTGTTCATTACTGCATCGTAGGTGTCGTAGGATATATCAGGAAGCCATCCACCAAAGGCCTCCAGTGCTTCATTGAATCCATTTTCTATTCCTTCTTTTATGGCATCAAGTCGGGAAGGATCACCACCTGCAATTCCTATGGCAAATTCGAAAATTCGATCGGATGTTTGTTCAACTCCAAAATACCCATCGTCGGCAATAAGTTCTACTGCTTCTTCCTGAGAGATTTGGCTGATGTCGATTTCCTTATCACCATTTGCAACTTTAAAATTAATGCCCTGTTCATTGAGCATATTGATCACAAGCCCTCTTAACAGATTGTACTCATCCTGACCTTCTCCTGTTTGAATAGTGAGTGAGCTGGAGTAGGTCATGGAAACTTCTTTGTTGTAATTAATTGAAACTGTATCTGATCTCTGTTCAGGATTGTTTGATTTTGTTGCATTCTTTTCTTCCAGGCGCCCGATATTTTTGTTGTTGTGTCGTTGTAGCTCTTGGGGGTTTAAGTGGGCCTGGTTACTTATAGTATTTGCCATTGTTTGCGCCTCCTTGCGATATTGTTCTGCATCCTTGCAGAATGATAAAGAGATGATAGTATTTTCTCTTGTACACTTTATCGGACTGTTAGCGAAATAACTTTAGGGTTTTTTGCAATTGAAAATAGCGAAAAGAGGGAATAAATGGAAGGCAAAGCAGGAGGGAGAAAAGAATGGTATGAGGAGTGAAGAAAAGCGTTGTTTAGTTATTTGTCATTATCTGAAAAATGCTTTTCCTTAAGCTGCTCATACATTGCCTTACCTATTCCCATACCTGTTCCAGCAGCAGTTTGTTTGGCCATCTCCATATCAAGCATCTCCTGATAGAGGGTGTCGGCCATATCCTTTTCAAACAGTCCGGATTCTGGGACTGATTTTCGCATGGTTTTGTACATTTCATTGATATAGATCGCTTCAAACTCCCGGCACGACTTGCGTAATTTTTGCAATTCCTGGGTTTTGGGCGCTTCAGCCTTGTTTTTAAGATCAGGTGACTGTTGTATTGATCTTGGATCTATTGATAGATTCATAATGTGGTATTTTTTGGCTAGTATGAAGTGGTGTGAAGTTCAATTGTTTTTCAGCATCCCTACAGTACTATAAGTTCACCATGCATGGCACCGGCTACCTTAATAGCTTGAAAGATTGCTATCAGGTCTCTTGGTGTTGCACCAATCGCATTGAGAGCATCGGCCACTGCCCCGATGGATACGCCTTCTTTTACAACCATAAGTTGCCCATCATCTTCAATGATATCGATTTGTGTCTCGGGGGCCGCCACAGTCTGTCCGCCAGCAAGTGGGTTTGGTTGGGTTACGTCGGTTGTTTCTTTAATGATAAGTGAAAGGTTGCCATGGGATACAGCAACGGTGGACAGTCTGACATCCTGTCCCATAACAATAGTTCCGGTTCTTTCATTTACAACGACTCTTGCATTGGTGTCAGTGTCTATACGCATTTTTTCAATTGAGGAAACAAACTGCACTTTATTCTCAAGAAATGGTTCCGGGATGATAACCTTAATAGTGGCTGAATCAATTGGAAATGCTGTTCCAACGCCATATTTTTCGTTGATGGCGTTACTCATATTTGAAGCGGTGGTAAAGTCTGAACTGCGAAGGGTATAGGATAGGATACCATCTTTGGCAAAGGTACCAGGAGGGGATCTCTCAATAATGGCGCCGTCTGTTATTCTTCCAACTGTTGGGTGGTTTTTCTGGGCTTTTGCAGCTTTGCCTCCAAAAGAAAAGGCTCCAATAGTTAAAGGCCCCTGTGAAACAGCATAGACCTTGCCATCTGGTCCTTTTAAGGGGGTCATAAGGAGATTTCCACCGGCCAGGCTAACAGCATCACCAATGGAAGAAACCTGGACATCAATAGAGGAACCGGGCTTTGCAAATGGTGGCAGGGATGCTGTAACCATAACGGCAGCAACGTTTTTGACCTTGATCTTGTCAAATTCCTCCGGGTTTACTGTAATGCCCTGACGAACCAGCATATTGTAGAGAGCTTGTCTGGTGAAAAGGACTTTTTTCAAGTCATCTCCAGTACCAGCAAGACCTGTGATTAAACCATAACCAATGAGTTGATTATTTCTTACACCATTAAGTTCTGCAATATCTTTAATTCTTGCACCAGTACTTGTTGTGCAGAGTAGACAGAACAGTAGCAGTGAAGTGGTAAAGGCAATTGTAATTGTATTTTTCATAGTGAAAGCGACCCCGTAATTAAAACGGCCAGATATTATCAAGTGAACGCATCAGCCAGCCAGGCTTTTGTTTGTCGCTGATTGCACCCTTGCCTGTGTAGGATATCTTGGCATTAAGAACATGCTTTGAGTCCACCGTGTTGTTAGCCATAATATCTTCTGGACGAATAATTCCGGTCATATAGATAACCTGGATTTCATTATTAACCTGTACTTCCTTGCCGCCACGGAGCTTGAGATTTCCATTGGAGTATACATTGACCACCTGGGCAGTCAGAGAGGCAACCAGATCTTCTTTTCTGACGGTTGTTCCTGCTCCTGCAAACGTATTGGCAAATTCGGCTTTAACAAGATTATTCAGATCAATATTAGGGTGGTCCACCATCCACTGGGATTTTTCAAGTCCAAATAGGTTGGGGATGGATGCTGACATACTGCTGTTACGATCAGTATTGGTAGAGGCCTGTTTGGACGCACTTGCTTTCTCTGATATAGTAATTGTAACAACATCACCAATCGTTCTTGCTTTATGGTCTGCGTAGAGGGAGTGCTGTTCGCCAGGCCAAAGGGACCCATCTGTTCGCTCAGATTCTCTTTGTGTTTGAATTTCCTCAAGTGGTTCCGGTATTTCGATAACGGATTCGTTAGAATCTGCGCAACCACTGAGAAAAAAGAGTGTACAGAGTAGGCTTGTCAGATATCTCATATTAGATTTGTACCTCCACAAGGCCAGGGGATTTTACCTTACAAAAAATGACCTTTCGTGAGCCACTGTTCATAACACGGATAATTTGATCCTGTTTTCCATTCATTGAAGAAATTCCGGTTGCTGTAAGGTGCAATCCGTTATGATTGATCAGTATTTTAACAAGTTGTCCCTTATGGATAAGGGGTGGAAACTCTATAGAACTGACATTAAGAATGGATCCGGAACGCAGGCTTCTAGTGAGTCTTTTTCCTAGAATCTGTCTCAGGTCGGTGCAGGGATCTCTCAGTTTAGAGAGGTCTTTTGTTTGCAATTGCACCATCTCAGGGCGCAGGATAGCACCTCTTTTGACATTTTGAGTAAGGATAGCTACGGAGGCTAGTGCCTGAAGTTTACCGCGTACAGATATGTTTTTTACTGTTCTACCATCAACCCGGTAGACTAAAGAGAACCTTCGGCTTCCAATTATATTGGGATCAGAAGGAATAATGTCTATCTGGATCTCACCCGTGGGAATAACAAATGGAAGAGGGAGTTCCCTTGCAATAAAAGAGTATTCTGCAACCGGAAGGTCATTATTTCTTTCTTCAAGGTAGTCTGCAATAGTCTGTTCAATAGCGGCAGGAGTGATACTAATACCTTTTCGTGTAACTAGTACGGTTTTAGAGCCATTCCATATGATGTCTTCATTGATTGGGAAACTTTTTAGAAGGGTTGATTTGATGGTGTTAGCATCGATGCTGATCGTTTCACCAGGTTTTGGTGCCTGAGCAATATGTTTTGTAGCAAGCGCCAGAGAAAGCGGTGACTCCTGGTTAAAAGATGTAATATCTCCAAGTGTTACATGGGGTGTGTTTACCTCAGCTTCAGGAGAAAAGCTAATTTCAAGGGCTGAAGCAACTTGAGGAGATATAATACAGCATGTGATAAGGAGAGTAAGTAATCTAAGCATGAGTTACACCATTTGGTTGGTGGTCTGCATCATTTCATCGGATGTTTGAATCGTCTTGGAATTGATTTCGTAGGCTCGCTGAGTCGTAATCATGGTGGCCATTTCTTCCACAATATTAACGTTTGAACCTTCAAGAAAACTCTGCAGAAGAAGGCCATAACCATCATCTCCTGGAGTACCGGCCTGTGGGTTTCCCGATGCTTCTGTTTCTCTGAAAAGATTTCTACCGACGGCCAAAAGCCCACCATTATTAGCAAAGGTGACTGTTTCAAAATCCCCAATTTCGGTGCTGGTGGTGTCGTCGCCAATAATAGCACTTACTACACCTGTTTCACTGATGGTTATCTGCTTGGAACCATCAGGAATTGTAATTCCTGGCACAATAGGGTAGCCATCGGATGTCGTCATACGTCCATCCCCATCACGCTTAAACGCTCCTGCACGGGTGTAGGCAGTTTCGCCATTAGGTAATTCAATCTGATAAAAACCTGAACCTTCAATGGCAACATCGAGTTCATTTCCTGTCTGGATAAGATCACCCTGGGTGAAAAGTTTTTGAACGGCTGCAGGGCGAACACCAAGGCCAATTTGAATACCCGTCGGGGATTCTGTATCAATGGAGGATTGAGAACCGGGAACTCGCATAATCTGATACATAAGATCCTGGAAGTCGGCTCTGCTCTTTTTGAA
The DNA here is from genome assembly GCA_964621915.1 of uncultured Desulfocapsa sp. GTDB lineage: Bacteria > Desulfobacterota > Desulfobulbia > Desulfobulbales > Desulfocapsaceae > Desulfocapsa. The sequence continues at coordinate 12,733 of CAZUPS010000023.1, forward strand.
CCCAGTCGTCGATACATTTGCAAGATTATTAGCAATTACATCGAGGTTTAACTGCTGGGCATTCATGCCGGTGGTGCCGGTCCAGAGAGATCGTATCATGGGAATCCTTTACATAAAATTTGATTGAGAGTTGAACTGTCTAGCCGACCGAGCCAAGATCGTCGAGTTTCTGGCCAAGTGTTGAATAGGCTTTAATAACTTTTTGATAACTCTCAAAAGTACGTGTACTTTCAATCATTAGGGCCATCTCTTCAGTCATGTTAACGTTTGATATTTCAAGGCTGCCAATATTCAATGTTGGCTCGTCGGTGATGATTTCCTGGCCGCCTTCTTTTAAAGAGAAAAGTGTATCGGATTCTCTTTTAAGAAACTTATTGTCGTTGATCGTATAGACGGCAATTGATCCGACAATTTCACGAGTCCCGTCAATTGAAAGAATAGAAATTTCCCCAAGACTGTTTACCGATATTTTTGACGTATCGGTATCAGGAATTAAGATTGGGGCATTACCGTCATCAAGAACGGGCATATCATTGCCTGTTAGGAGGGTGCCATTCTGATCGATATGAAAATTGCCGCTTCTGGTATAGTGGAACCCATTGGGGCTTTCAACTTTAAAGAAACCATCCTTGTGAATGGCTATATCAAGAGGATTGGACGTTGTCTTTATTGGTCCTTCGGAGAATTCTGTGAAGTTTTCTCGTACGCGACTATAATTAATACCCTTTGCATTTTGTATCTGATTTTCGCCACGCAGGAGCGACTCGAAACTCATTCGGGATTTTTTGTAGCCAACAGTATGCACATTCGCAAGATTAGTAGCAATATTTGCCAACCGCTGTTCACGGGAAACTGCTCCTGCAAGAGCGCTGTATTTTCCTGATACCATAGTATTTTGCCAGTGTGAATAAAATGAAGAGTGAGTTTGTTTTCTCTTATCTAATCGGTTGTTTGCTTACTGTTCTTTAGTAAAAGATGATCTCTTTTATGCTGGAACTGCTCCGGTTGCCAGATTGTCGGAAATTTTGCGGGAAGAACAGAGTTTTGCAAGTTTAAGAACCTGTGAAATTTCATTATCCGACATGCCAAGAGCGTAGGATATTTCATCGTTTTGCATGCCTGATTGATGCATGGTCTTTGCGTATTGATAGCGTTCCGGCGGGCGTACTCGCTGGCCATTCTGGAGGTAAGCACTCCTTGGCTTTTGGAGTTTAGTAGTGACTTCTGCCTGTTGAAGGTTCGTTTCAAACGTTTCACTTAAAAGCTGTGATTTCTCAATTTCTTGTATTTCTGCAAACTGTTCAGTTTGGCTACGTAACAAATCAGCTTGGCTGGTACAGCGTTTTCGAAAAACTAGAGAACGCCAGAAAATCAGGATACTGAGAAGTAGTGTTACTGCAGTGAGTGAATGGTTGTAATCAAGCATAATATCTCTCAAAACATGGTTATCTTAAGTATTATTGTATTAATCGAGCGCATTCTTAACTTTTGTTTTCAGTTTGATCAGGGCCTGGCTATGTAGTTGGGAAATACGGCCTTCAGAGACACTAAGGACCTCTGCAATTTCTTTTTGAGTCAATTCTTCATAGTAATAGAGTGAAATAACAAGCCTCTCTTTTTCAGAAAGCTGTTCAAGAATTTCTGCAATTACATGGGTGAGTTCATGTTGTTCAAGGATGTCTACCGGGGAAGAACCTTTATGGGTATCCACCAGTGCATCCTGAAATGAGCGCCCAGTGTCCGAGTGATCAAGTGTTTCGTTCAGACTGACACAACCGAGATGGCTTACCTGGCCCAGTAACTTCTGATACTCTTCTAACGAAACATTGAGCTTTTTGGCCATTTCATGCTCTTCGGGATAGCGACCGAGATCTCTCTCAAGTTCCATCATGCATCGATTGATACTGGACTGTTTTTCACGCAATGATCTGGAAAACCAGTCGAGCTTTCGCATTTCGTCAAAAATAGCACCGCGGATACGATATTCAGCAAAAGTCTTAAAAAGGATCTTCTTTTCAGGTTTGAATTTATTGGCCGCATCTATAAGACCCATCATTCCAGCACTCTTCATATCATCACGGTTCATAAATGCTGGGACCTGAGTAACCATTCTGCCGGCGATAATATCCACAAGGTAAAGATGATCAGTAATTAATGCTGATCTGTCTTCCGGGAGATGATGGGGAGTGTAGGCCATACCTTAACCTCTTCCACCAATGTCGAGTAAACGTTTCCAAAAAAATTGAACGCCACCTTTGGGTGAGCTTACAGGCTGTTCCGAAGCAATTGTTCTTGCAAGATTTATAAATGCAGCTGTAATTTTGGAAGATGGATAAAGATCAACGATTACCCTTTGTTTGCGAATGGCATCTGTCATTTGTCTATCTGCTGGAACAGAACCGAGAAAATCAATGGAAATATCAAGATAGCGATTTGAAACCATCGTTAATTTTCTATAGACATCGAGTGCTTCGTTCTCGTGTTGAATCTGGTTGACCACAAGGTTGAATCTTTTTTCGTGATATTGGGTGGAGAGAAGCTTCATTAATGCATAGGCATCTGTTATGGCAGTTGGATCAGGAGTGGTAACAACAAGAATTTCTTGAGCTGCTGTATTAAAATAGGTGACATTTTCAGAAATTCCGGCCTCCGTATCAATCAAAACAAAGTCAAAATCATTGTGCATCTGATCAAGGCCTTCGAGTAGTTTTAATTTCTGAGTGGAATCCAGCCTGGTAAAATTCTGAACACCTGATCCTGCAGGAAGGATTTTGATACCGTGTGGACCTTCCACTAGTATGTCACTGAGGGTGTAATCTCCTGAGAAAAAGTGGTTAAGGTTTAATTTGGGGGCAAGGCCAAAAACCACATCTATATTTGCAAGGCCAAGATCCGCATCAAGGATAAGTACTTTTTTTCCTAGTTTTGCCATGGCGGTGGCAGTGTTTGCAACAACTGCAGTTTTCCCAACACCTCCCTTACCACTGGTTATGGAGTAGACCCTGGTTGCGGATTCTTGTTGATCCGAAGTGTCAACGGGGTCTGTAATGTTCCCCATGTTTCTTAGGGTGTTAGCTTGATCCTGCACAGCAGAATGTGAATTATTCATAGGGTAATCCTTTACCTGGGGTCATGATGAGCTGGGCCAGAGTGTCCTTATCTGCTTCTATGATATCTTCAGGAACTCTTTGACCGTTTGTTACATAGGTATATGGAATCTGTTCGCGAATTTGAATGTCAAGCAGCAGGCCAAGGCTTGTGCATTCATCGATCTTTGTAATAATGGTGAAATCAAGGCCAAGAACAGAAAAACGCTGGATGGCATCGAATAGTTCTTTGTCACGCGTTGTGGCAGAAAGAACCAAGTGTTTCTCGATTCCAAGGTCCGGACGAAGAAAAGAAGCGAGTTCTTCAATACAGTGACTGTCCTGCGGACTGCGTCCGGCGGTATCAATAAGAACCAAGTCTTTGTCGCGTAATTTGAGAAGCGCATGCTCGAGTTGTTCTGGAGTAATAACCACTTCAACGGGAATGTTCATTATGTCGCCATATACTTTCAGTTGTTCTACGGCCGCGATCCTATAGGTGTCTATGGTGATAAATCCAATTTTTGGTGAATGATTACTTAGATATTGTGCAGCTATTTTGGCAAGGGTCGTGGTTTTTCCAACACCTGTTGGACCAACCAGAGCTATACGATGCTGTTGTTTTCTTTCTTGAAATATTCCTGAACTTACATGCAGAAGTTCACAGATGGTATCGTGAGTGAATTGCTGTTGTTTGAAAGGGTCCGAAATTTCATCAAGCGTCAGGGATTCCTTGGCAAAACCTGATATGGTACTAGCCGTTTCGTTACTTATTCCATAATCAAGTAGGCGTTGTTGTAAGGATCGCAGAGAAGAGTCGTCTTGTAGTCCTTCACTTTCTACAGGTAGAGAAGATGGTGTTGTTGTTCGGGAACCGTTGATCCGAAGCATTTCCTGACCAAGATTTTTGATCATTCCTTTTAATTCGTTTACTTCAGATTGCAGTTGGGATGTTTCTCCTCGCTGAGTGTCACTTACTGTTTTTTGAGATGGAGTGTTTAAAGCGCCAGTTGTTTCAGGGGTGTTGATCTGAAGTGAAGAGTTGTAGGTGATACCACTTATTGAAAGGTCTTCGGTCGGAGTAGTTGCTAGCAGGAGGTCACGTTCCGAATCTATTTTGTCTTTATTTGGCGGAGTTGTCGCGAGTGTGGTCCCCCCCCTTGTGAGGCCAGGAGGCATCAACAGCAGCGGTTATTTCAAAATGACTTTTCCCAAGCAGTCCAAGTTTACTGGAACGCACTGTTTTGGTAGAGAGAATCAAGGCGTCAGGGCCGAGTTCCTTTTTTACCATTTTGAGACCAGTGGTCATATTGTCAGATTCAAATATCTTAACTTGCATCTAAGTTCACACTGCCAATAGATCGAATTTTAATATTAGGAAGGACCTCGTTATGCGAAATCACAGCCAGTTGCGGGTAGTAGCGTTCAGTGAGCTTTCTAACATGGGGGCGAATTTGTGGAGCAGCAAGCAGGGTGGGGCGATGTCCGCCTTCAAAGAGTGGAATAGCCTCACCGATAGAATCAAGAATAAGCTGTGCCTTACCGGGGTCGATTGCGAGAAAGCTGCCGGTTTCTTTATGTTGAACCGACTGGGCGATATCATCTTCAACCTGTTTATCAAGCGTGATCAGCGGAATAACGTTATCTGTTGCAAGATCATGGCTAATTGTTCTGGCAAGCGCATGGCGCACATATTCGGTGAGAATATCGGTGTCTTTTGTGACCGGGGCCCAATCGGCCATGGATTCGAGGATTGTACGCAGATCCCTGACTGATACACCTTCTGAAAGAAGGTTTTGAAGGATTCGCATAATTGTTCCAAGGCTGAGAATATTTGGAACAAGTTCTTCAATTAATTTTGGATAAGTTTTGCCAAGGTTATCCAGAAGATTTTGAACTTCCTGTCTGCCAATCAACTCATGGGCGTGTTGCTTGATGATTTCAGAAATATGAGTGGCCATGACCGTTGTACAGTCAACAACTGTGTAGCCAGCAATCTGGGCACGTTCTTTTTTGTCTTCTGTAATCCATATGGCAGGTAAGCCGAAGGCGGGCTCTTCCGTAGGTACTCCCTTGATTTTTTCAGTGACCATTCCAGGATCCATTGCCATAAAGTGGCCTGGCAGCATTTCAGTTTGGGCAACTTCAACGCCTTTTAAAGAGAGTGTATATTGATTGGGGGCCAACTGAAGATTATCTTTAATGTGAACCGGAGGAACGATAAAACCATTATTCATTGCAAATTGTCGGCGAATAGATTGTATCCGTACCAGAAGTTCTCCGTCTTGAGAGGCATCAACAAATGGAATCAGGCCGTAACCAACTTCAAGTTGCAGAAGGTCAACATTAAGCAGTTCTTCATAGTTTTCTTCTGTTTTTGCAAGTGGCTCTGGTTCGGTTTCGTCGACGACCTGTTCTTCAACAAGTTGTTTGTTACGATCCATCTGGTAGGCCGTGAACCCTAATGCAAACGATAAAAGCATAAATGGAATAAAGGGCAGGCCTGGAATCAGAGCGAGCACTAAAAGAATAACGGAAACTACCCAGAAGGCAATTGAGTAACGACTGAACTGTATTTTTATATCGGAGCCAAAATCTGTGTCGCCCGATGATCGTGTAACCAGAAGACCAGCAGCAGTTGAAATAATCAGTGCAGGTATCTGTCCGACAAGTCCGTCGCCTACGGTGAGAATGGTATAATTAGCAGCCGCTTCTGCCATTGGCATTCCTTTCTGGAGAACACCGATGATAAATCCAGCACCAATATTTACAAGTGTAATAATAATGCCGGCTATGGCATCGCCCTTAACAAATTTTGAGGCACCATCCATGGAGCCATGAAAACTGGCTTCGTTGCTGATCTCTTCTCTGCGCTGACGAGCTTGGTCTTCATCAATAAGTCCGGAGTTTAAGTCAGCGTCAATGGCCATCTGTTTACCGGGCATGGCATCAAGTGTAAAACGGGCTGCAACCTCAGCAACTCGTCCCGCACCCTTAGTGATAACCATAAAGTTGATCAGAACAAGAATAATAAAGATAACCAGCCCAACAACGTAATTTCCTCCAACTACAAACTGGCCAAATGATTGAATAACAGATCCGGCAGCAGATGGACCTTCGTGCCCCTTTAACAGAATCAAGCGGGTGGAAGCGACATTGAGTGAAAGTCTGAAAAGGGTAGTTGCCAGTAAAATGGCAGGAAAGATGGAAAAATCAATGGCTTTAACAGTAAAGAGGCTGATAACAAGAATAAGAAGAGCAACTGTGATGTTCATTGACAGGAACAGGTCAAGTAACAGTGATGGCAGGGGGATGATCATAATCATCAGAATGGCGACAAGACCAAAAGCTGCCATGATGTCTGCACGCTGAAGAAAACCTCTCCAGTTAATTCTGTTTAATATGTTTCCCTGACCAGTTAGTTCCATGTGAGTATGTTATTTTTTTAATGAATAAACGTGTGCTAAAATTTCTGCTACGGCCTTAAAGAGGTCTTCGGGGATGGCAGCCCCCAAGTCAATTTTATGCAACAATCGAGCCACTGGTGGGTTTTCGATCAAGGGGACTTCGTTTTCTTTGGCAATTTCACGGATTCGCATGGCTACATGGTCTGCACCTTTTGCTATAACTACTGGTGAATCCATTGTCATTGAGTCGTATTTTATTGCAACTGCAAAATGGGTTGGATTCGTTACTACCACGTCGGCATCTGGAACTTCTGCCATCATTCTTTTTCTTGCCATTTCCTGTTGGATGCGTCGAATTTGACTTTTAATGTAAGGATCACCTTCCATATCCTTATATTCTTCTTTCACCTCCTGTTTGGTCATTTTCATCTTCTCTTCCATTTCATATCTTGTATAGAGAAAATCCATAAAAGCAATAAGGATTAAAATACCACATACTTTCGCAAGGATAAGAGTTGCAATACGCGCAAGGTAAAGGACTGCATCGATTACACTTGTATCAACGAGAATCAAGGCCTCTGTAAAATTATTAAAAACCGTGGTATAGGCGACCCAGGCAATCAGGACGATTTTGGAAACTGATTTTACAAGATCAACAAGGCTTCTAAGAGAAAATATCCTTCCCAAACCCTTGATGACACTTAGTTTAGATAAGTCCGGTGTTAACGGCTGTGTTGTGAAGAGCCAGCCTATTTGTAAAATGCTTGTAAAAAAACCTACTACAAGAACAAGAGCAAAAAGTGGCCATAAAAGAATTCCCATTTCTTTACCAAGGTATAAACTCAAACTTGCAGCACTGCTGGGAGAGCCATCGAATGAAGAAAGATTTCCCCAAATACTTGAAATTAATTCTGTTAAACCTTTCCAGAACCCAGGCATATAGAAAAGCCAGAAGAGGAGCATCAAAGTAATGAGCGCTGCCGTTTGCACTTCCTTGCTTTGAGCAACCTGACCCTTTTTCCTAAAATCAGCCCTTCGTTTTGCCGAGGGTTCTTCTGTTTTTTCGCCACCTGATGTGGATTCTTCAGCCATGGGGGATCACTCTTGTTTTTGTGGAGGTTTCTAAAATTGCATGCAAATATTTTGCCATGAATGGCTGGAGAAAACAGAGACGTTTTTTAAGGAGTCTAGAGTCAGTTAAAAAAAGATCTAGCATGAAGGGGTTTTATTAACAATACTAGTGAATAGTCGTAATATTAGCTACTTGAGGTTCAAAGGTAACTTTAACAGGATTATCGAGGGGAATTTAATTTCTATGTGGCTGCTAGTTTAGCAGTTGAAGAATAGTAAACAAGCGTTCTCCGAGGTTGTCAAATTCCCGTCTTAAAAGGATTGTTACCAGAGGAAGTGTCAAACCAATGACGGTAAAGGATATGCCAATATTCAAAGGAAATGAAAGCAAAAATACATTTAGCTGTGGGAACACTCGTGACAGTATACCAAGGATAAGCCCGGAAAGAAGTAGTACCGCAAGAATGGGGGCACTAAATTGAATTCCAAGCGAAAATATTCTGGATGAAAGCTTTAAGAGATAGGGAATTGCTTCACCGGAAATATTGAAAACTCCAGGTGGAAGAATTTTGTAAGATTCAACAGCAACTTGCAGGAAAATATGATGACCATCTATAGCCAGGAAAATAAGGATGGCAAAAACATTTTGGAATTGTGAAATAAGGGCAAGTTGTCGTTCACTTTGAGGGTCATAAATATTTGCAGCTGCAAAACCCATTTGGTACCCGATAACAGTACCGCCATATTCTACGGCCGTAAATATCATTATTGCAACGAGGCCTATCATACCACCCAGAAGCACCTCGGAAACCATAAGAAGCATAAAAGTTCCAGGTTGGAATGAAACCAAGGGGATTGATGGCTCCATTATGGGAAAGAGTACAAGTGCAACCATAAAGGCTAATCCGGCCTTTATTTGTGGCGGGGTTTGGTTCGCCATAAAGACTGGAATGGCTGCAACAAATCCTGCTACTCTGGACAAACATATTAGAAATATCTGAAAATCGTCTATTGGGATAAGTTGGAGATCCACGGAATATCACAGGGTCGCAATACCGGAAAAAATTCCCGAGGCAAAGAGTGTTAATGTATGGATAATCCAGGGAGTTAAAATGAGCAAAGTGAGAAAAACGGCTACAATTTTTGGGACAAAGGTGAGCGTTTGTTCATTGATCTGGGTAGTTGCCTGGAAAACAGAAACAACAAGACCAACGAGCATACCAGCAAGCAGCATGGGGGCAGCTACCATTAGGGTTGTCTGAACAGCTTTTCTACATACATCAACCACAAATTCAATTGTCATTTTACACCTGAAAACTTTTAATAAGTGAGCCAACAATTAATGCCCAGCCGTCAACTAAAACAAAAAGAAGAAGTTTAAAAGGCATGGATATAATAACGGGAGGAAGCATCATCATGCCCATGGACATAAGGATAGATGCAACAATCATATCAATTACAAGAAATGGAATGTAAATCATAAACCCCATCTGGAAGGCACGTTTGAGTTCGGAAAGCATAAAGGCAGGAATTAAGGTCATTGTAGGAATATCATCTTTGTCGTATGGCTTGTTGTCCATGGTTATCCCTGAAAGCATGCTTAATTCCGATTCCCTTACTTGAGAGAACATAAAATCACGCATTGGTGCTACTGCTTTCGTTAAGGCAATATCCTGGTTGATTTCCTCGTTAATGTAGGGCTGCAATGCATCTTCATTTATCTTATTAATTGTCGGGGACATGATAAAGAAACTCATAAACATCGCAAGTCCGATAACTACCTGGGTTGGTGGCATGTTTTGAGTTCCCATTGCCATACGGACAAATCCGAGAACAATAACGATACGGGTGAAACATGTTGTCATTAGAAGAATGGCAGGAGCAATGGAGAGGACGGTGAGAAGAAATAATACCTGTAATCCCGTTGAAACTTGCTCGGGGTTGGTGGCATTGTCTATTCCAAAACTTATGGTGGGAACACTTACAGCGTAGCTAAGAGATGGGGATAGAATAAGGATAAATAGAAGGCCATATAACCCTCGAAATATTCTGGTACGTATCAGGTTATGACGATTTCTGTTCATGCTTATCAGTTGCGGTGGCAAGTGTTGAATCGAAGTTAATGTCATTGTCAGTATCAAGGGCAGAAAGGAAGGTTACTGTATCATTTCCAAGTCCAAGGAGGAACTCCTGACCACGAACCTGAACAAGACAAATGGACTTTTTTGGCATGAGATGACGAATTTCAATGATTTTTATTTTTGACTTGGAGTTGCCCTGTGCAAAAGACATCCGTTTTCGCATCAGCGCATACATAATCAGGAGAATTCCAAGTACAACGAGGAGCCCCCAGAGCATTCTAAACCCTGCTGAGAGCAGGGATGGGTCAGTGCTTTCTATCATTATGCAGTTCCTACCCTAGCTGTTCAACTCGATCAACTGCACTGACAACATCGGTAAGACGGATTCCGAACTTGTCACCGACCATCACAGCCTCTCCCTTGGCAATAAGGCGGGAATTGACATAGAGATCAAGAGGGTCTCCGGCAAGTTTATCAAGCTCAATGATATAGCCTTCACCCATTTTAAGAAGATCTTTGAGGAGTATTTTGCTTCTCCCAACTTCTACAGAGATTTGTAGCGGGACGTCATATAAAAACTCCAGGCTCCTGTTGCTTTGTTCGGAGGCATTGGATGAACTGCTTTGGTGTTCATTTTCAGCGGAAACAGGCTGGAGATCCATTCCTTCGTCATCGAGCAGCTCTTTAATTTCCTCTGGTTGAGGCTTTGAGCTTTCCTGAAAAGTATCTTCTGACATATTATTCTCCCTGTTCGTAAACGCCTGTCAGGTGGATAGCTTTTTTACCGCTAATCGTTCCTGGAATGGCGAAATATTTAAGATTTTCTTCAACAAGTACTTTTAGTGGCGAGTTCGGATCATAGTCGATATCAATAATATCTCCCTCTTTGAACTCTATCACCTTACGTACTGGCAAGGTAATGGTACCCGATTGGGCAATAATGGTTGTTGACATTTTTTGGAGTTCTTCAAGAATTATATCGTGCCATCCGGATTGGTGAACAGTTTTTACCGTCAGGAGGTCTCTTAACTGGTCGCGTATGGGATCAAGGGTGGCCACTGGAAAGACTAGATCAAATGTTCCTGAAAGTGGGCCTACTTTAATTTGAAAACTTCCTGCCAGAACATCGGCATCAGCTTCTGCAATTGATACAAGTCTTGAATTTGACTCAATTTTTACAATTGAGGATGAGAGTTCAACAACCTGCACAAAAGCTTTGTCTATATCTGAGCAGGCCTGAGAAAAAGTGGAGTTTAAAACATTGAGTTCAATTGTTGTTGGTTTGCGGTCGGGTTGAAGTGGCGCTATCTCATTTGAAGCTCCCAGCATAATTTCAACAAGAGCAAAACAGAGCTCTGTATCGATTACCATTAATGCACCGTTTTTCAAGGGGTCAAGGCCTAAGACCCCAATGGCTCCAGCCTCTTTTTGGGAGAGTAGATATTCCTGAAACTCATAGGTTTCAATAGCTGTTCTGGTTATGGTAACGTTTCTTTGGAGCTGATTCGTGAGGCTGATACCAAAATTTGTGGCAAAATTATCAAGGATAATATCAAGATTGGGGATACGCTGTCGACTCTCACTGGAGGCTGACATCTGGAACAGGTTCAGGGGGGTGTAGGTGTCCTGATCAAAGCCCGCGGTATCATCCTTGAGATCGGTGGATACCTGGCCGCTCTTAATGCCAACAAGTAACTCAGCGATCTGCTCTTTATTTAGTATCGGTTCCACAGCTACCCTTATGCCTATTGAACTACAAAATCTGTGAAATAAATTGCCTTAACTTTGCCAGTTTGTAAAAAAGAATTAATTCTACTGATAAGTTCTGCTTTGAGCTGTTTCTTTCCCTGAAGATCTTGAAGTTCCTCGTATGTTTTATTCCCAACAAGAAGAAGGATGGAGTCTCTTATTTGGGCCATACGTTTATTCGTTTCTTCGAGTGCCATTTCTTTATCAAGTTCAATGGTGAGGGATGCTTTGACGTAATGTCCATCATCTTCACTGATAATGTTAACGATAAACTCTTTAATTTCGACCATGGGGCCTATAGTGTTGCTTTGAGTTATCTCAGGAACAGGCACATCAAGACCTGGATCGGGGTCCTCCTCAGGGACGGGATCTGATTTCAAAAAGAAGAATGCAGCTCCGCCTATGATAAGGAGTAGAAGTACGGCGGCTGCAATGATAATAATAAGTTTTTTCTTACCACCACCTTCACCTGGTTCTTCATCTGTTGTCTTTTTATCGTCTTTAGCCATTATAATATCCTTAGATTTTAGAGTGGAAATTCTCCGGGGCTGGCACCTTTTGACCCAATGCCAATATTGTTATTTGTGCGGAGCACGAAATCAACCCGTCTGTTTTTTGCCCTATTCTGTTCAGAGGTATTTGGCAGGATTGGCCTGTCTGGGCCGTATCCTATTGCCGCCATACGGTCCAGGGGAAGCAAGTCACTTTTTTTAAAAAATCGCATAACGGAAACTGCTCTATCTACTGAAAGGTTCCAGTTACTGATTTTCCTTTTTGAAATAGGCGTATTGTCGGTATGGCCTTCGATGCGGAGTCTCATCGGGAGCGGCCGTATGATATCGGCAAGAGCTCGTAAGGTCGCATAAGCAGTAGGTGAGACAATGGCAGTACCTTTTTTAAAGAGAATGGAGTCATTAACCCTCAGGATAATAGTGTCGTCGCCTCTTTTGATAAGCTCAACATCTTCAGGGATTTTGTCTGATTTTAATTGAGATTTTACCTGTGTATAAATTTTTGATGCTACTTCATTCTGAATTGGCGCAAATTTGGAAACTGGAGGTGATGGTATGATCGGAATTGAAAACTTGCTTGGTGCTGGCAGGGAATGCGCCCCGAAAGCACTTCTGATTGAAGCTGAAGCCTCAGCAAATTTAATCTCTTCCATGTTCGCCATTGAAAGGAGCAGTACAAAGAAGGTGAGAAGCAGGGTAACCAGATCAGCAAATGTAGTCATCCAGGCAGGCGCACCTTTAACACAAACACATTTCGGACATTTTACCTCTTCAGCAGGTTTATTATCGTCATCAGCCATGGTCTATTACCCTTCTACTTGAAAGTTGACTCTCTGAGTTTAGGGGCGATAAAAGCGTGAAGCTTCTGTTCCATAATCCGTGGGTTTTCACCGGATAAAATGGATTGCATTCCTTCTATAACTAGGCTCTTAATTAGGGTTTCAGAAGCTGATCTGTTTTTTAGCTTACCAGCCATTGGAGCACAAAAGACATTGGCTAGAACAGCACCGTAAAGAGTTGTGAGCAATGCTACGGCCATTGCAGGGCCAATGGAGTCCGGGTCAGACATATTCATAAGCATCTGGACAAGGCCAATCAGGGTACCAACCATTCCCATAGCAGGTCCATAACCTGCAAGAGAGGTGAAGATATCCTGCCCCTTATCGTGACGTGCGGCAAGATAATCAAGTTCCGTGGTAAGCATGGCTTTTAAGGTATCAGGTTCCTGACCATCGACAGCCATCTGCATGGCCTTTACCAGGAATTCGTCTTCCACACTGTCCATCATTCCCTGCAGAGATAAAATACCTTCTTTTCTGGCTTTATTTGCAAATTCCATTAACTGAACAATCAGTCCATAGGGATCTTCATCCTTGTTAAGGACTGTTTTCTTTGCAATGGAAAAGGCCCCCAGGATATCTGACAAAGGATAATGGACCAATGCCACGCCTATGGTTCCGCCAAAAACAATCAAACCCGATGGAATGTTGATAAAAATGCCAAGTGGTCCACCCTGAAGAATGGCCATAAGCATTAGGCCACACGCAAGAGCTAAACCAATTATTGTTCCGATATCCAAAGAAACATCCTCCATTTCCAGAAATTGTATCTAAAAAATCATATTTTAATCTTATATTCTGGAGTATTAAAAAACAATGCAAAATGCAGACCTGATTAGACAATTCCAGGTTCTATGATTCTTTTTCTTGAATTATCGTGTTTTTTTAGGGAGGGAAGCGAAATTATAAGCTGGAATCTGTTTTGTAGGGATGTCAAAAAATTGACAAAAAAAGCCCTTTCAGGGAGTGAAAGGGCTTTGTATAAAGAAAAAAAGGCTTATCGCTTCAAATTAATCAATTCACCTAATAGTTCATCAACGGTGGTGATAATTTTAGAGTTTGCCTGAAATCCTCTCTGGGTTGTGATCATTTTAACAAACTGTTGTCCCGTATCTACATTTGACTGCTCAAGGGAGTTTGTGAAAACTTTACCTAATTCCGGGCCTGGAAGACCGGTTCTGGGTGCACCTGAGTATTCAGTTCCAATAAACATGTTGGAACCCACAAGCTCAAGGCCACCAGGATTATTAAATTTTGCGAGTACAAGGGTGGCGATTTTATTCTGTTCACCATTGGAATAGGAAGCAACCACTGTTCCTTCTTCATTGACCCCAACATTTGTCAGATTACCAGCAGCAAAACCATCCTGATCCTGTCCGATTACCGTTGAGACACTGTTAAACTGGGTGGTGTCAAAGGCAATTTCAACATCCATTGCCGCTGAGCCATTATTGAAGTTAAGGCCGGCCAGTGGTGCTGTAACGGGAATATAATTCGGATCATCATCATTTACGCCGTTAATATCAAGAAGTCTACCATTGGCATCAAAGATGAGAGGGACACCATTTCCACCGGCTAGAGGGGCTGCTAATGGGTCAGCAACAAGTGGAAGACCGGCAGCGTCTTCACCGGACCAGTAGACATCCCAATTATTTGCAGCCGTTTTAGAAAAATACATGGTCATCAGGTGAGACTCACCTAAGGAATCATATATAAGGGATGAAGATGAATAATTGATCGATGCAGGATCAATTGGGTTGTTTTCAGGGTCATAGGCCCCAGCAACTGTATAGGCAGGTGCAAGAACAATAGCTGATGAATCAAGATTAAAGTTGAGATTGACTTCCCCTGTGGCTTGAGCTGGTCTTAGTCCAACGTCTTCCACAAGAATATCTCCTGGGTCGCCTGCAATAAGGTCCCCATTAACATCGTGAAATTTTCCCTGGACACGATATCCTTCCGGGTTAACAAGATAACCATCTTGGTTAAAACGAAAGGCTCCAGCTCTACTGTATAGTGCTGTATTGTTACCTTCTTCTTTAAGAACAAAGAAGCCTTCACCTTCAATAGCAACATCGGTGTCAGATGCCGTAGATTCAAAAGTTCCCTGACTGAAAATACTATCAACCTTTGAAATATTTACACCTCGACCAACCTGAGATGAACCACCAGATCCAGATATTGTTGATGAAAGCATATCAGAAAATACAGATCTGGATCCTTTGAAACCTAGAGTGTTTGTGTTTGCAAGGTTGTTACCGATAACACTCATAGCCTGAGAGTTAGCATTAAGTCCACTTACGCCGCTGTAAAGAGCACTGGTGATTCCCATGAATGAATCCTCCGCTTATATATGGTATGGATTAAGAATTAAATTTATCCAGCTAAATAGTGCTGGAGGGAATCTTGTTCAATCTGTTCTTCATCCGTGGAGGCAGATTCGTTATCGTTTGGTGATGTTGTCGTCCCTGCAACATCGGAAGGTATCTCGTCTATAATTTCTTCTAAAATTTCATCTGTTGCTGTCTCTTCTTCATCTTCTTCTATTGCAGATGACTGGGTAATTGTGCTGTCAGATTTATAGACACCAATAATTGAACCAGTGCCAATCTCAGCACCTGCTAGTGTGTGTATTATCGCCTCTCCTTCATTGGAGAAATCAACACCGGTAACCTCTGATTGAACAAGAGGGGTTGCTGCAATACTGCTATCTTCACCTGCTGATTTAGCTTCAAGGATCAGAGTGTACTTGCCTTCGGGCATTTCTTTACCATCGTCGTCAAGACCGCTCCATTCAAGAAAATGTTCACCTTTCTGCATTTCAGTTGGATGAAAAGTCGCTACTGTGGCTCCATGTTGATCTTGAATATACATGGTGACCGATGCGGCGGTACCATCAATTTGATACCCGATATTTACAGGATCTCCGGAGAAAGCAATTTCGCTGCCGGGATAAACAACTTCTTTGCCTATTAGTTCCATTGAAGAAAGACGGTCTGATTTCTGTTGTACGTCCGCAAGGCCATCTATGGATTCATTGAGGTTAAATAATTGCTCAAGTGAACTGAATTCGGCAAGTTGTGACGTGAATTCTGTTGGGTCATCGGGGTTCATTGGATCCTGATTCTGCAACTGGGCAACAAGAAGTGTTAAGAAGTCTTCTTTGCCCATAATATCAGCACCACTGGTAGCGTTTGTATACTCCGGTGTTGTATTCAGTGCGGGAGGTGGTGTGAAAATATCTGCTATATCCGTCATTTGTTTTCCTTGTCCAGTTTGAAGAGAAGTGCTGGATTCTTCTGTTTATACGGTAACATTGACACCTGTTGTGTCGTCGTCATTCTCATCCGATTCGTTTTGCTGATCCAGAAGCGACTCAAAGGAGTCATTCTGTTGGGAGGAGGATTCGTTTGATGCAAATTGTTGCTGATCAGAGCTGAAATGTTCCTGAAAGAAATCTTTCTGATTGCCGCCATCACTTTCCATGGTAATTTCGAAAGAGTCAATGGTGAAGCCCTGTTCCTGGAGAACTGTACGAAGTCTTGGCATTTGTTTCTCAAGTGTTTCTAAGACCTGTTGGCTTTGGGCCACAATATTTGCATTTATTGAATCACCCTTTACCAGGATATCTATTTTGAGTGATCCAAGTTCCGCGGGATGCAGTTGCATGGTGAGTTTACTGGTTTGCAACCTTGGATTAACATTAAAACGCTGAATCAGATTGTTAACCATTTCCTTCTCAGGGACAGGAGTATGGACACCGGGTGCAAGTTTTCCTTCAATGGGTGTAGGAGTGACTGTTGTTTGTGAACTTGAGCTAAGTTGTAGGCCAAAACTTGATTCCCCCGGTTTGGTGTCAGATATAGAATTACCAGCCGTTTGATTTGTTGAGGGCTGTATTTCAGACTTATTTTGTTGTTCTGTTCCTTTTTGTTCACTGTTGTTATTTTGGAAGTTCCCATTGTTGCCAGTTTTTGACTCACCCATTTTTGCATTATAATATTGTTCGGTTACATCCTGATGAGCGCCATCAAGTTTTGAGGAATTTTGCGATACAGGGGTGGCTTCCTTCGGAGTAAGACCTGCAAGGCCGACCTGGCGTGCCTGAAGTTCATTGGTTTCAGCCTGATTAAGTATAGGGCTTGATAAATTCTGTAAATTTTCAGAACTTTTTAAAGGATTTGTTGCAGTAACAGTATTTGCAGTGATAGTAATTGAACCATCATTTTTTCCCTGGTTCAGAATCTGTTGAATCTGTTGTAATAATACTGTCTCTGCCTTTGTTACAGGTGGAATACTGCTTTCACTATTTGTTGTGGCTACTGGGGCAGGGGACGTATGATTTGGAATAATTGCTGAAGAAGACTCTTCAGGAGCAATGTTGGCTAAGGCTTGCTGTTGGGTTTGGTCAGCTATTTGGGCCAGACCAACTGGTTGGCTTTGATTAGTTACTTGGGCCAGACCAACTGTTTGGGTTTGATTAGTTACTTGGGCCAGGCTAACTGTTTGGGCTTGATTGGCTATTTGGGATTGGTCGGGGTTGGCTTGCGGAGTAGTTGTTAATGCTCCCTGCATTGATAAAAGAATTTCAGCAGGATTTGTTTGAGGATTGTCTATAGCGAAGACCGTTTCGTCAGCAAGTATGGCTGTATCATCTGTTGAAGTTGTTTCAAATGTGCCAGATTCTGTTGATTCATTATTTGGGTTGTTTGTGTTTTCAAGGGAAGTGACGGCTTGATCCATAACTGGTGAAAATTCACCTCCTTCACCGTTATCCATGGTGGAAACGTTTTGTTGTGAGGCAGGATTCTTTGCCGGGGTTCCAGGATTAAGAAGAAATGCTTCCATTCTGTATTACTCCACCTTAATAGTTGTAAATGTTGTGCTGAGTTGTGAGGCCTTGTCCTTGTCCATCCGGTCAAGAATTTTTGCTGCTGACTTAACTTTCATATTTGCTAAAAGGTCTGCTGCGAGCTGTTCCTCTAATGTTGCCATAGCTAAAGCTGCGCGATCAGGTGTCATTTTTGCGTATATGAGACTTAAATCCTTTGTTTTTTGAAGTTCCTCAGCATCTTTTTTTGTAAGTAATTCTTCAATTTTAAGCTGTACTTTCTTTAATTCGGCAAGCGTTTCATCAAGTAGCTCAAGTTTCTTATCGGCCTCACTCTGAAGAGTCTTTAGTTCCTTCTCTTTCAGTGCTAGAACTTTTTTCTCTTCTTCAAGGTTGTCTCTTTCATTCAGGAGTACTGCATATAAACGTCTCTCTTCAACAGACTGAAATTCTGTTTTATTTTCTACATCAGGAATTTTAGTCTCACCTTTTTCAGTTTCCGGTTGCTGAACCTTTTCCGGTTCGGCTGCAAAACTAGTGGAAACTGAAAAAGTGATAAATAAAAGAATAGTGATGCAACAGAGAGGGGTGTTTTTTAAATACATAATGTTCCTTTTATTCTAGAAAAATAAGGGTAGTGAACCGTTATTATTTATGAAATTTTACGATCATGATGAAGAATTGCAATTTCATCAAGCATGGCAGCCTCTTTTTTTTCAAGGTAGCTTTTCCATGATCTGTTTTGTCGTATTTTTAGTGTATCTAGTACTTTATGGTCTTTTGCCTTTTCAAGTAGAAGCTTTCTTTTTATTTCAGCCACTGCTCTTTTTTTATCAAAAGTTTTTTTTAGAAGTACTAGCTGGGTTTGGTTATAGTGAATTCTTTCTTCGAACCGGGCGAGTTCCTGGGCGAGCATTCCGTATTGCTGCTTTTCTTCCAAGGTGTTGATCAATAGGCCCTGGGCACGTTTTGCTGTTTCAAGATCAAGCAGAGCGTTGTCTACTGCTGTTTGTGCCTGGGTGAATTTTTCCTGTGCCATATTTTTCTGTCTTTTTCTGAATTTCAAAACAGAATCAAGACTGAATGGTTTAGGAGGCATGGGCTTTGTTTATAGGGAGTGATGATTAATTGTTCTGTTTATCGCTTTCTCTTCTATCCTTGCGTTCGTCTCCATCGTCTTTTCTCTCACTGAGAAGCATCCCAAGCGATTCAATCGTCTCTTTTAATGGAGTTGTCTCGTCGTATCCTTGGCAGAGAAAGGAATTTATCGCATCTATCTTCTGTATTGCAAAATCGATTTTAGGGTTTGATCCCTTTGCATAGGCACCAATATTAATAAGATCTTCAGCTTCGTTGTAAGTAGCAAGTACATTACGGGCTCGTCCAGAGAGCTCAATATGGCGGGAATGGGTTATTTCACGCATAATTCTGCTTGCTGAATTCATGACATCAATTGCAGGGTAATGATTTTTTGCCGCAAGGGAACGAGAGAGTACTATATGTCCATCAAGGATTGAGCGTACTGAATCTGCGACAGGTTCTGTCATGTCATCACCATCAACAAGAACTGTATAGAGACCAGTAATGGATCCTTTACCGGTGAAACGTCCGGCACGTTCAAGAAGTTTTGGAAGGGTTGCAAAGACAGAAGGGGTATATCCTTTAGTGGTTGGGGGTTCACCAATTGCAAGACCAATTTCACGCATAGCCATGGCAAAACGGGTTACAGAATCCATCATCAGAAGAACATTTTTCCCCTTGTTGCAAAAATATTCCGCAATGGATGTTGCTACAAAGGCTCCGCGCATACGAAGCAGTGGTGACTGGTCTGAGGTAACAACAATAATAACAGAACGGGCAAGACCCTCTTTCCCAAGGTCTCGTTCTATAAATTCTCGGACTTCTCTACCTCGTTCACCGATGAGTGCGATAACATTTATATCAGCACGTGCATATCTCGCCATCATGCCCAGCAATACACTTTTACCAACTCCTGAGCCTGCCATAATCCCCATGCGTTGTCCCATTCCACAGGTGATCAGGGCGTTTATTGCCCGAATGCCAAGGTCCAGTGGCTCACTGATGTTTTTTCTTTCCATGGGGCCTGGAGGCAGGGAATAGATCTGTTTTTCTTCTTCAAGCAGGGGCGCTGGCATTCCATCAATTGGTTCTTCCATGGCATCGATTACTCGGCCAAGAAGATTTTGTCCAACCTTGATGGTGGCACTCGCCTTTATCACACGTATTTTACTGCCAGGGCCGAGTCCACGCAGTTCACCTAGCGGCATAAGTAGGGCTCTTGAATCTTTAAAACCTACAATTTCAGCTAGAATCGGAGTGGAGTTATCAAGTGGCGTGAGTTCACACAGGGATCCAATGGATGCATAGGGACAGTGCCCTTCAATTATCAGGCCAACAATACGGGTAACTTTTCCCCATATGCGAATGGGATGAATATCGTCAATGGATCCTGAAAAAAGTGTCATACAGTATCCTGATTGTCCTGTTGTATGTGGTCTGAATGGTTATTTTCTGTTACTGCGGCGTCTGAAAGGGTGGTCTCAGCCATAACTGAATCGTGAATGACTTTAATTTGACTGGCCATACTGGCATCTACCGTACAACATTCAGATTCGAGCTTGCAGCCACCTCGTTCGATGGTCGCGTCGGGTTTGAGAGTTATATTGTCAAGGCCGCTGATCGAGTTAATAATTTCCTGTTTATGTATTTCCACGGCGGCAAGATCATCCGGATTGATTTGGATCTGGAAGGCATCCGATGTAACGGCCAGATGAATAGCATCTTTGATGGTTGCGATAATAGTCTTTTCCTGATCTGTAACCGAATGTCTGATAATCTTTTCACTGATAGCAAGTACCAGTTCTTTCATCTCTCCAGAGCTGTTTTGAAGGATAGTTTCACGTAATCGATCAAGCTCAGTACATATACAGTGAAGTGTCTGAGCACTGTTTTCAAAGTCTTCTTCGGCCTGTTTTCTACCTGCTTCAATACCTGCTATAAAGGCATTTTCCCGAATAAGTTCAATGTCAATTGAAGGTTCGGGGTCTGGTATTTCAACGGGGGGCTCAAGTTGAGTATCGGCTATATCGTCTTCTGCAATTACATCATTGCTAAGTTCTTCAGACGGCAGAGTGGGCGTTGGTTCTGTTTCTGAAAAATCAGAGTTGATTGAATCATCTGGAATTTCTTCCTTTTTTACAATAGACTCCCAGACTGGTTCCTTTGCAGCGCTGGAAGAACTATCCAGCACTGGCCTGGTCTTAAACTTATCGTTGGTTTTGTAAAACCTAGACAAGTTCATCACCGCCTCCTGATCCGAGTACAAGTTTACCTTCCTCTTCAAGTTTCATCGCAATTTTTACAATGGATTGCTGCATTGCTTCAACTTCTGAGAGACGTACAGGCCCCATTGCCTCAAGGTCATCACGAATCATATCGGCTGCACGGGCAGACATATTCGCAAATACTTTCTCCTGCATTTCATCGGATGCGGTTTTGAGAGCCATGGTAAGGGAATCGTTATTTACTTCACGGAGAATCATCTGCAGCGAACGTCCGTCGAGTGCAGTAAGATTTTCGAAGGTGAACATACGTTTTCTGATTTCTTCTACCATATCAGGATCGTTCTCTTCTATATCATCCAGAATGTCGGCATCCATACTGTTCTTAAGATTATTCAGAATATCAACCACCTTGTCAACACCACCCACCTGACTCTGTTTTTTGGTACCCACTTGACCTATTTCCCTATGCAGTGCCTCTTCAATTTTAGTGATAACTTCGGATGAGACCTTTTCGATCTTCGCTATACGATACACCACATCGGCCCTGATCTCTTCTGGAAGATGACTGAGAATCTCGCTCGCATGGACAACATGCTGGGTTGAAAGAACAAGAGAAACTGTCTGTGGATGTTCCTTTTCTAAAAGACCGGCAACCATAGTTGGTTCCATAAGGGCAATCGTTTCCAGTGGCCTGGTTTCTGTGCCTGAAATAAACTGATCGAGCAGATCTTCTGTTCGCTCATCAGCATCGAGTGCTGAGATGGCTTTTTTAGCAAATTCATTTCCTTTAATAAAAAGGCCTGCAAATTGCCTTTGAGATTCCGCAAAACTGGTAAAAACATCATCTTTTATATCTTCTGGAATATGATCAATTGTGGCAATGGTTCTGGTGACGAGGCCAATTTCTTCATCACTCAGTTCTTCAAAGATTTTGGCAGAGGCTTCTTCGCCAAGACACATCATTAAAACTGCGGCTTTGTTAAGTCCTGTAAGAGTTTCTAAACTCATGATTTATCCTTCGTTAATCCAGTTTTTAATTATATATGCAGTGGGTACATGGTTATTCATAACCTCGTTACGCAGGGTGATAACAGAGTCAGGAATAATGTCTTCATCTGTATCATCTTCTGTACCTCTTCTTGCATCCTCTTTAGCCTCTTTCATATCAAGAACTGCCTGTTCAAGATCAGTAACGGTCTTGTTGTGATCTGTTACTTCTGTTTTCATGGTTTTTATAATCGGACGAACCAGTAGAAAATAAAAGAGTAGTGCCCCAAGTGACAGCAGCCCAATTTTTACAAGGGGAAGGTACTCATAAAGAAGGTTTTTTGGCATTCCTTCTGCCAGCATCTGATCATCCGATGCTGTCATAAAAGGCATCGATGCAACATTGATAATATCTCCTCGCTCGGTATTCAGGCCTAGGGCACTTGCAACCATAGTTTGTATGGCGAGAAGTTCTTTCTCAGTTCGTGTTTCCGATGTCGGTTGGCTCTCCTCATCTTTTGCTGGAATGATTTTATCAGCTAGCAAAACAGAAACGGATATATTTTTAATGGTACCGGTGGGATTAACAGTTTTGCTGATGGTTTTGCTTATTTCATAGTTGGTAACCCGGGTTGATTTGCTGGAAGGTGGAGCACCACCTGCTTGGCCCATGGAATTTCCCTGAAGGTTTGACTCAACACCTGGAATACCACCTGCGCCACTACTTCCGTTGTTTTCATTACTGGTCTGTTCACTGCGGATAACGGGTTCTTCACCGTCGAAAAGTTCTTCTGTCTTTTCAACTTTAGCAAAATCAAGGTCAGCTGTTACGCGAACCATGGCTTGGCTAAGGCCCATGGTCTTATCAAGAAGATCCTGTGCTCTTGATTCCAAGCGTCGCTCGAGTTCCTGCTGGAAAACGAGCATATCAACGGAAAAACGCTGGTCTTCATCGGGTTTAACACTTCCCTCAAGAACCTTTCCAAAACTGTCTATAACAGTAACTTCTTCAGGACTGAGACCTTCAACGGAACCCGATACGAGATGTATTATTCCCTGTACTTGATTTTTATCAAGAGAACTCCCCTTAGCAAGGGTAATAATAATGGAGGCCGTTGCATCCTTCTGTTGGTTTTTAAAGAGTCTTTTTTCTGGAAGGGCCAGATGAACTCTTGTTGCCTCGACTGGTTTAAGAGAGGTGATTGTCCTGGCGAGCTCTCCTTGTAATGCCCTTGTGTAGTTGACTTTTTGAACAAAATCCGTGAGTGCAAAAGATTGTTTATCAAAAACTTCAAAACCCACACCACTTCCTGAAGGCAAACCATTGGAGGCTAGGTTAAGGCGTGTTTCGTAGAGGTTGTTAGCAGAAATCCAGATGTTTTTTCCATTATTCTTCAGCTGATAATCGATACGCTCGCCCTTCAGCCAGGCAACTACGGACGCAGCATCTTTTTCTGCAAGATTTGCATAGAGTAATTGATAATCTGCTGTTCTTGCCTGGATAATTATCACGGCAAATAGGGCAATAGAAATACAGGAGACTGCAACAAGAGCAATCTTCCTTGAGAGAGGCCATTCTTTAATAAGAGTAAAGAGTGTTTTTCTCTCAGGAATCTGGATTTCTTCTTCTACTGTTTTTTCTTGAATGTTGTCTTCGTCGGCCATGAAAAATTCCCTTTTTACATGGAAGGGTTAATCTGAATTGTAATATGTTCAATTAATACTAATTAAATCTGCATCCGCATAACTTCCTCATAGGCCTGTAAAGCCTTGTTTCGGAATTGTACTAGCATTTTAAGCGAGATATCAGCCTTCTCTACACTGATCATTGTTTCATGAAGGTTTTTTGCATCACCACTATTCAATTGTGTGATAGCATTGTCGGCCGCATTTTCAGCAGATGAAGCTTGATCTATGGTAGCTTTAATAACTTTTGAGAAATCGGATTTCGCAACGGCCACGGGATTAGAGTCAGCAGGCTGTAAAGGTAATGGGCTTGCTCCGATAGAATTGATAAGTGTATTCATATCTTATTATCTCCCGATTTCCAGTGCTTTCAGAGCCATTCTTTTGGCTGACTTGATAACGGTGGTATTTGATTCATAGGAACGGGTTGCTGACATCATATCCACCATTTCTTTTAAAACACTGATATTGGGCATGGCAACATAACCGTCTTCGGCGGCATCCGGATGAGCCGGGTCATATATTTTTCTTGGTTCTTTAGTATCTTCAACAATCTTTGTAACTTTAACACCCTGTATGGATGCATCGAGTGCTTCTTTGAAAGGAATTGGTTTTGTTTGAAAATAGACGGATTTCTTCTTATATGGACCACCTTCCGGAGTCGAAGTAGTCTCCACATTGGCAAGATTGGAACTTATTGTATTTATACGTGTGCGTTGCGCTTTTAAGGCGGATGCACTGATATCAATTGTTGTGAAAATGTCCATATAGATCCTCTATGGTAGTTATTTTCCTTCCTGTATCATGTACTTCAGTAAGGTAAATTTCTTTTTTAATAATTGTGCCGCTGTTTCATACAAAAGTTCATTTTTAGAAAGTTCTATCATTTCTGTGTCCATACTGACTGCGTTTTCATCGCCTATGCCTGTCTTATCTTTAATTTCATGTACTCTTCCTGTCACAGAACCCACACTTGTCGGAGATGTTGCAATATGTTTGCCATGTGTGGTTGCAAGAGCTCCTGGCTTTGCAGTTATGGCATTTTGCAACTGGTCCTCAAATGTAAAAACTTTACGTGCGTACCCGGGAGTTTCTGCATTCGCAATATTGGTGGCTATAACTCTTTGATTGGTAGAACGCAGGTCAAGAACCTTGTGCAGCAATTTAATATTCGAATCAAAGGGGTCGAGCGGATTCATAATTACCTCAATTGCAAACAGTCTTGATTAACTGTTTTGGTTAAAGAACATCGCTGAGTTCGAGCTCTTTTTTTGCCATTTTAATCCAGAGCTCATTCTTTCCTGTTTCGGCCAGTTCTTTATAGAGTTTAAGGGCCTCATCCTTTTTGCCTTCCATTTTAAGTAATTCACCCAGTCGATAAAGGGCCTGGTCATGATGGTGTGATTCCACAGGTATTTTGGCAAAAACAGTTTCTGCACCACTGAAATCATTTAAGTGATATTTACTTTCTGCCAGCATAAACAAACTTCTTGCTCGTTTGTTTTCAGTAATTGGAAAATCTCGGTCAAGTATTTCAACTACCTTGTTGTAATTGTTTTCATGAAAATAAAGGGCTGCTGCGAGAAGAGAAAATTCTTCTGTCGCAGGAATTTCAGATGGAAGTATTGCAATAGCTTCAGCAAATCGTCCCTCTGCAAGCATACTTTTGATTCGAAGTTTCAATATATCCTTTTGGGCCTTTCCACTGGGATAACGGTAACTATACTGGTCAGCAAAATCTTCGACTATGTTATAGGCACCGTAGTCATAGGAAGCTTTTATTAAAGGCAGGTAGTATTTCTCTTTTTTATCCTCGGATGAAAGAGTGATAAGGTAGAGGTAGAATTTTGCAGCTTCATCATAAATACCAATGGAATTATAAGAGGCAGCAAGCTCTGAAAGCAGGGATATATCAACCCAGTTTTTTAAAAAGAGTTTACGATTCTGTTTAGCAAGAATCAAAGCCTCCATATACATGTTTTTTTCAACATATTCTCGGATTACCAGGGGAAATAATTCTATCAGCAGGGCTTGCCCCTCCTGATGTAACTTGCCATTTCTAAAATCTCTAAGAAAAGACATGATGAGGTTGATGCTTTTTATATTCTCGTTATCTAATCTATGGACGAGCGCTTCTTTAAAGCTGGCTTCTTCTCTTCCTTCACGTGTCGTAGCATTGGCTGCAAAGGTTTTATAAAAAAGCAATGCATTGGTACTCCAGTCCTTGAGAGTTAGGTATAGAAGGTCTGTCTTCTTGATAGCGCCACGAAATCCAGCTTCTGAACCATGATATGTGTTTTCTATACGAGCAAAATAATCAATCATTGATACGGGCGTTTTGTAGTGTAATTCAGCCATGTATTGTTTGAAATTGGTGAGCCCAAGTTTTTCTTTATCTTTGATATGACCGCCTAATTTTAAATAGCATTGGGAGGATTCTGGGAATTGTTTTTGCTGGTAAAGAGTGTCGCAATATCCATTGAGTGAGAAGGTCTTTTCTAATAAAAGCTCTTGTCTATCAAGGAGTTGGTATCCAATATACGCCTTTACCAGGTCTCCAGTACCATACCAGTAATCAGCCTGTCTGAGTTTTTTTATGATGGTAGTGTTTTCAGGGAATCCAATATTGTCTAGTGCTAAAAGATCACCCATTCTGGTAAACTGTTCTGTCGCAAGGGCAGTTTCGATCTGGGTAATTAAAAAATAGGGAGTTAAAGGGTTGGATGGCGTCATTGATGGTTGCAGGGATCTCAATTCGAAATCTGCAATAAACGGGTCTTCAAACCTGGCGCGTAACAATACGAGAAGATATTTTGCAAATATTCCGATCTCTTCATCGGCATATTCGTGGGCAAGAAGGTAAAATTGTTTGTATGCATCGACAAAATTACTGTCTCTTGAAAGAACGTCACCATAAGTGAGAGCTAGCTTTTTCTTTATTTCAGGATCTTCTTCAGTCGTTATCTGCTCGCGAAGTAGTGGCAGGATATCATCCCAGAGTTCTTCTTTGGCAAGTTTGTGAATCTCTTCACTAAGGAGATCATTATTACCTGTTCTGTCAGGCAGGAGATAGGCCATTGCCGGAAAGGGAAGCATGGTAAATTGTACCGGCATGGAAAGTTGGATTTTTGACTCATAGAGCTTAAAGAAACTCCTCCAATCCGCTGCATAAGGTGAGGCAATAACCGGATTTGAAAAATCTTTACTTGTCCGCTCGAGTATTGTAAGTCCTTCGAGTTTTGAGGAAAAGTTTGGGAGGGCAGTGGAGTAAGGGTTGCCTAGTAGGATGTTGACAGTTAATTTATTTTCACTTGAATTTGGTGTAATTTCAAATTTTTGAGGAGGATATCTGAAGAAAAAAGAAAGGATTGTTTTGTTGTTTTTGTTTTGTGACAAAATTTTGACTATTTTGTCGTCAGCTGCAAAAAGGATCAAGCCTTGTTTTATTACTGTGTCCTCAAGAATAAAATCGACCCTTTTTTCTCTGATATTAGACCTGTAATTCGGAAGAGTTGTAAATGAGCAGTACAGTTCCACAGTGTCTTTGCTGGATATTTTGTTTATTCTAGTTAATACACTTTCAGCTAGGGCTATTTGTGGCCACAACAGGCTTAGAATAAAGAAAAATGTGAGATAGATTTTCATTTCGAGTTATGTTTGAGTTTTAGTTGTTAATAACTATGCAAAAAACACACCAGACATTAGATTTTATTGGAAAGCTTTTTTTTTAAAAGAAATTTGATTTTTGTTCTAAAAACCTGATATCCTTTTTTTAGTTGTATCTTGAGTCGAAAAAATATTGACTGTATCGATAATGAACGGTCAAATCATTAAATCTGGTTATATAGCAGGAGGAAGAGAATGGGTAAGAATGTATTGTTAGTTGATGATTCTAAAACAATGAGAATAATTATAGGTAGATCCCTACGTCAAGCAGGGATTGATTTTGATAATATTTTTGAAGCAGCCGATGGGCTTGAGGCTTTGGAAGTTTTGGAAAAAGAGAGTGTTGATATTGTGCTCAGTGATATTAACATGCCCAATATGGATGGGATCAGTTTTCTTCGCGAAAAATCCACCCGTGACGCAATAAAAGATATTCCTGTTTTGATGATATCCACTGAGACAGGTGACGATATTATTGGAGAAGCTAAATCTCTTGGTGCGGTAGGAGCAATCAAGAAGCCATTTACTCCCGACAAGGTAAATGAGGTTCTCGGACCACTTCTATAGATATCGCTCAACAAGGAGGTTAGCGTGGAGATTCAGGACAAGCTGATTGAATCGACCAAGGAAATTTTTTCTTCCATGGTTATGATGGATATTGTTGTTAAAGAGATTACGACTAAGCATGGTGCTCTTCATGACACTATTACCGGAATGATAGGGCTTGCCGGTACCCATAAAGGGGTACTGGCTATACATATTCCCTATGAAGTTGCTATGGCTATAACAGGCAGCTTTCTGATGATGGAGGTCACTGAAATGAATGATGATGTTCATGACGCTATTGGTGAAGTTGCCAATATGATCGGTGGAAATGTGAAAACCATTCTTTCGGAAAAAGGAAGGGATATAGATTTATCGCTTCCTTCCACGATTTCCGGAGCTGAATATAGTTTTAGCTCTGACAAAGAAGTCGATAAAGTAATTATTGAATTTGATACCGGAAAGGGGGCGTTTCTGGTAGAAATGGATCTTGAAAAGTAATTATATAGTATAATGCACTTATTTGGCTTTCCCAAAAAGGACAGACTCTGGCAGCTTGGCTGTCCTTTTTTTGGGGGAAGTTTTTTTTAATAGAGAAGGAATTACCTGTAATGGATGTCGGGCAAGCTATTGTTGATGGAACAAAGGAAATTTTTTCAACTATGTTAATGGTTGAACTGGAAGCAGTTGAAACTATTAATGGAAGAGGGGGGGACATACCAGCGAATATCACCAGTATGATTGGTCTTGGTAAGGATATACGAGGCATGCTGGCCGTACATTGTCCGAGTTCCGTTGCCAGGGATATAACCGGAACTTTTCTTGGTATGGAAGTGCTGGAACTCGATGAAGATGTTAAAGATGCCATTGGTGAAATTGCTAATATGGTCGCTGGTAATATCAAAATATCCTTTGCTGATGATGGAAAGGATATTGAGCTTGCAATTCCTACAACCATCGTTGGGGAATCTTTTCGTACCAGTGGAATGTCTGGAGCCCACCGGGTTGTTGTTCATTTTAAAATGAATGATGGACTTTTTATGATTGAATTGAAGTATGTCTACTCAAATTGTTAGCGTGGCGTCCCAGCTATTTTCTGTTTTTTTCTAATATTTGTATCTTCCTCCTAAAAATGTAAAGAAATCATATGATTTCGTCGATACTGTTTAAAGAACCGGATAAAACTATTCAGGCAAGATGCCTGTTTGCATAAAAAATTCATAATTTCAAAAAAAATCATGTCTTCAGATAAAGCCAAAAAGAAAATTGACAAAATTCTTGAACTTGTTCAGGAGCGAGTCGGCGAAGAGGTTGGCGGCCTTATGGGCGCTAAACTCGTTATGTCCGATTTGACTACCAGGCTTATATCAAAGGAAGATTTTTTTGATGAACCATCTGGAAAACTTGTTTTCTCTGAAATGCAGCTTAGCGGTGAAATTGAAGGGGATGGCTGTATCCTGGTCACAGTAAAAGATGCTGTTCGCCTCGGTGGTACGCTTATTATGCTACCTGAAAGTGAGCTTGATGAAGCGGCTTCTTCTGAGGATTATAGTGAAGAAATTGATGATTCGTACGGTGAAATTGCAAATATCATCGCAGGTGCCTATACCAAAACATTTGAAGAGATGTATCCGAAGAACTTCCGTTTCATTCGTAAAAAACAGGAAGTCATTACACCGATAAAAGTTGATGTGGAATCAGATCAACCAATTCCTAATCAGAACTATTATCAAGTCAGTGCTACAATGACACTCAATGCTACAGAAATGGGAAAGCTTATTCTTTTGATTCCCGCTGAACCTTTAGGGCTTGATGATCTTCCTTCGGTGGCAGATGAGTCGAAAGACATGGCATCTCAGAGTACTCAAGAAGTAAAAGCTGAAGGTGGAGAAGATAATGCGGGCACCACTGAAGCAACAACAGATGAAGTTGCATCTGAAGGGGCTCAGGGGGCCAATGGAGATGCTGCTGCGAAAACAGACCCTGCTGCGAAACTTTTTGATGTAAAGAAACAGAAAAAGCGTGTTGATGCCTGTTTGAATGAGTGCAATGTTCGTATGGGAGATGAAGTCGGTGCACTTCTTGGTGCTGAAGTGAAATTTTCTGACCATTCCACACGTGTTGTAAACAAGGAAGATTTCTTTTTTGATGAAGCTTCTGGGAAACAGGTGTTGGCCCATATGGATGTAGTTGGCGACCTTGAGGGGAAGAGCTTTCTCTATGTGGGCCTAAAGGATGCAATTTTTATTGGTGGTACATTAATCATGTTACCTCCAGCCGAACTTGATATAAACATGGCTGAGGAAGATTTCAATGATGATGCAGAAGATGCCTATGGAGAAATAACCAATATTATTTCGGGTGTATATACAAAAGTATTCGAGGAACAATATCCCGATAAAATCCGCTTTGTAAAAACTGGGCTGGAACAGGTTGTTCCCATGAAAGTTGATGCGGAATCCGACGAACCCATGCCAGATGTTCTCTATTATATGGCAACCAGTAAAATAAGTGTTGGTGATAAATCCTTAGGTACCATGCAGATGCTGGTTCCTGCAGAACTATTTAAACTTGAACAGCTTGGTCAGGCAGAGGCTGCCGATGATGCTCCGACTGCCTCGGCTACAGAAGCTAAAGGTGGAAGCGTCACCGGCAAAGCAGCGACCGATGGCGGGTCTGATGGTGTTGGTACTAAAGAGACTGGTGGTGCTCAAAATCCCGAATTTCTTATTGTTAGCAACGATGGTGGGGAATGCTCTAAGATATCTGCGGTGCTGAATGAGAGAGGGATCGCATATAAGGTTCTTGATTACAAAGAGAGTGCAAGTGACTACTTGCCTGGAGATATAAAGGCTGTTTTTCTAGTAATGTCAGATGTTGATGAAAAAGGCTTGGGAGTGGCAATCAAAATAAGTGCTGCAAGCGCCCTACCACTTATTGCTGTCGGGCCTGCATGGACCAGAACAAAGGTTATCAAGGCTGTCAAGTATGGAGTGGATGATATTCTATTGACCCCTGCTAGCGATGCTGATATTGAAGAAAAGATCGATTCTGTATCGGTACAGATTGCTGCCTGATTTGCTGGTCAGAAGGCAGAACCATAAGACTTCATGAATTGGTACAACCTATCAGATTCTTTTACCTGTAAAACCCCGCCAAAACTTTAATACATCCTGGTTAAACAGGATTCTGGAATACCCTCTTTTTGTCCGTAAATAGTTGTATACCTTTTGGTTCGCCGTATCCTCCCTGTTCTTATTTCCCTGTTATAGTAAAGTATATCTGTGGATCAACTTATGAGAAGAAACTCTTTTGGAGAGTAAAATGAAAAGTTATAGAAAAGAATTGTGGTTTGAGGTACCTGAACGAAGAGGGTTTATCAATATCACGCCACAGGTTGAGGAGTGCCTGCGAGAAAGTGGAATATCTGAAGGGCTGGTACTCTGCAATGCAATGCATATAACTGCATCAGTATTTATCAATGATGATGAGTCAGGGTTGCATCATGATTACGAAGTCTGGCTTGAAAAACTAGCACCTCATGCCCCAACGAATCAATACAGGCATAATGGATATGAAGATAATGCCGACGCTCATATGAAGAGGCAAATTATGGGACGCGAAGTGGTTGTGGCAATTACTGGAGGGCAGTTGGATTTTGGGACATGGGAACAGATATTTTACGGAGAGTTTGATGGACGACGCAAAAAACGGGTGTTGGTAAAAATTATAGGCGAGTGAAATATACCGATGTTTCGAGACCTTGCCTTGAGTTAATTACAGAGGGACACACTTTTTTTTAGCAAGATGCGTTCACGACTCTGGTGGTGGTGTTAAGTTGCTGAGGGACAAGAAGCGGTATAATCTGTTTGCTCATGGCCTTTGTGGTTGATGCAACTTGATGAAATACAGAATGGTCTCCATCTTTTTCAAGTTCCACGATTTCCCAACAGTCAGTTGCCTGTACAAGAGCTTTCATAAAAGCAAGATGCTGGGTATGTCCACAGCGGCTGGCAATGACATGGCCAAGTATGGGGCAGCCAAGCAGAGCTAGGTCTCCGATTAGGTCGAGCACTTTGTGGCGGATAAATTCATCAGCAAAGCGTAAACCGCCTTCGTTAAGGATGGTGTTTCTGTCCCAGTGAATGGCGATAACGTTATCCAGATTGCCGCCTTGGGCAAGACCGTTAGCCCAAAGTTCTTCAACCTGTTCAACGTAGCCAAATGTTCTGGCCTGAGAAATTTCCTTGGCAAATTTTTCAGCTGTGAGATCAAGGGTATATGATTGGGTATTAATAAGAGAATCTTCGAAGTGAATTTCTCCACTGACCTTGAACCCCTTGTAGGGAAGGACTTTGATTTTCGTGCCACCAGAAGTGAATACGATCTCTTTGGTGATACGAAGAACTTTACGCGTGGCCTTTTGTTTCTTCAAACCTGCTTTTTTGAGAAGCAGCATAAAGGGACCGGCACTACCATCCATGATCGGTACTTCAGCTCCATCAAGTTCAATATTTGCATTATCAACGCCAAACCCCTGAAGGGCTGCCATAATATGCTCGGTTGTTGAAATGTACATTTCATTTTCGGCAATTGTAGTGGCCAGTCTTGTGTCCACTACTTTGTCCATATGCGCTGGAATGCCTTTTTTGTCGTCAAGATCGGTGCGGAAAAAACGAATTCCTGAATTTTCAGAGGCTGGCCTGATGGTGAGGTTAACCGGAATACCTGAGTGCAACCCAACTCCGTAACAGCTAACTGCTTTTTTTAATGTGTGCTGGTGTGGGGTGAGTGAAATTGAGGTCATTGTAAATCCTTATATATGAATAAAATAGAGTGTTACGTTTAATTCTTAAAATCTAACATGCAAAAAGTGTTCCAAAGCCCCTTTGTGGCTTGCTAAGGCTGAACTGTGATAAATATCACGTGTTATTAATTAGATAAATGGCTGGGGCGCTTTGGCCCAAAGGAACCAAATCTGTGTCCGCAATGACACAACTGAGTGAAAAATGACATCTTTTCAGTGAAGGATGGCTCAGTTTTGAAAGTTGGAAATAGTGAGAATTTAGACAGATCTTCCATGATCGTCAGGAATCATCTCTTCAATGTATGTTTTAAAATCCTTTTCTGCTTTTACTTCCATTTTAAGGCTGAAGCAGGGGAGGTCGAAGCTGTCGGGGGGGAGTTTTACTAGGTCTTTTTCCGTGGTGATCAGACCTTTTGCATTACATTGTTTGGCATGCTGTGAAATTTTCTCTATAAGAGCTGGTGTAAAACGTTGGTGATCTTTTAAAGGCATAAAGTCAGTTATGGGAATGTTGTGTTTTTGAAGACTTTGCTGAAAAAGTTCAGGGTGGGCAATTCCACAAAAACCAAAGAGCGGCGAAGGGAGTTCTTCAAGATTTTGAACTGATTGATTGCTGAGAGTTGACGTTCCGATGGCTTGATAGGATGTAAAAAAAACGGGTTTGTCGGGGAATTTGTCGTATAAAAGTTGTGTGAATTTTTCAGTGCGCTCCTGTAATGAATCAGTTATTCCTGTAATTACGAAGGCATTGCATCGTTTAAGGGCAGAAACTGGTTCTCGCAGGTCACCACCTGGAAAAACGCGACTGTTGCCAGCAAGTTTGGCTGCACTGAAGAGTACTAAATCAAGATCCCGTTTTACAGACATATGCTGGAAGCCATCATCAAGAATCAAAACATCACAGCCCATTTTTTCGATGGCATGTCGGCATGGAAGAATTCGTACAATGCCTGTGAGTATCGGTACGCCCGGAAGAGTTGCTGCTAAAAAACAAGGTTCATCACCGGCAGCTGTTACATCCATTAACAGTGTGTTCCCATCGGATACTACATTTACTTTTTTATCGGCAGCACCACCATATCCTCTTGAAATAATAGCGGGTTTAAAACCTCTCTGCAGAAGGGAAGCGGCAAGCATTGCAACAACAGGTGTTTTACCGGTCCCGCCCATGGTGAGATTGCCAACTGAAATAACGGGAACATCGAGTTGATAGCGTTTTTTTATATCCCTTAGGTAGAACGATTCTCGTAGTTTCATAACCCAACTATAGAGTGGGCTGAAAGGGCGACCAAAAAAATAAAGACTTGAAAGATTTTGTGACATAGAATTAGGAGATGAATTATGTGGTATGAATTCTTATAAGAAAAAAGCAAAAAAAGACGTGACTTTTTAGTGATTGCTATTATTCTCGTTTTCTTTTTTTTGACTAATTGACTTGATAATGATACTAACATTTATAGAGAGTTTCAGCCCTATTTTGTGTTCTACTGCTCTTTTTTGTTAGTGGCCTTGATGGGTAAAGATAAAATTTCTAATTTTGGAGAAGACAATGCGTTTTGGATTAAAGAGAAAATTGTTTGTTGCAACCGTTGCCTTGGGTTTTGCCCTTGCAATGCCTGTAACTGGTATGGCTGGTGATACTATTAAGCTTGGTGTTGCCGGTGCTCATAGTGGTGATCTTGCATCTTATGGTCTGCCGACCATTAAAGCAGCTGAGCTGGTTGTTGCTCAGTACAATGCAAAAGGCGGTATTAATGGTAAACAAATTGAATTGCTGATTGAAGACGATGTCTGTAAGCCTGAAGTGGCTACCAACACTGCTACCAAGCTGGTAACAGATAAGGTTGATGTCGTGATTGGTCATATCTGTTCTGGTGCAACCAAAGCTGCTATGCCCATTTATAAATCTGCTGGTGTCCTTGTTATGTCTCCTTCAGCTACGTCCGATGAGCTGAGTGATTATCCTAACTTTTTCAGAACTATCGCCCCTAATGCCGCTCAGGCTCCTGCCATGGCTGATTTTGCTATGGATGTTCTTGGTGCTACTAAGATTGCAGTTATTCACGACAAGGGTGACTATGGTAAACCTCTTGCAGAAGGTGCTAAGAAAAGGGTTGAAGAGAGCGGTAAGGCTAAGGTTGTCCTTTTTGAGGGAATCACACCTAGTGGTTTGGATTATGGTGCAATTGTTCAGAAGATCAAACGTTCCGGTGCTGACGTAGTTATTTTTGGTGGTTATCATCCAGAGGCCTCAAAGATTGTTACCATTATGAAGAAAAAACGTCTTACAGCGAAATTTGTTTCAGATGATGGCGTTAAAGATGACACCTTTATCAAAGTAGCTGGTGCTGCTGCAGAAGGTGTTTACGCTGCAGGTCCTCAGGACAACTCTTCTAATGCAATTGCTTCTGCTGCAAAAGAAGCACACAAAAAGGCTTATAACAGTGATCCAGGCGCCTTCTTTGATGGCGCTTATTCAGCCGCGATTGCTCTTCTCAATGCAATTGAAAAAGCAGGTTCTACAGATCTTGATGCCGTAACAAAGGCTCTTCATACTGAAAAAGTCGACACCCCAATTGGTACAATTCACTTTGATGAAAAAGGTGATGCCGTTGGTGCCCGCTATTCCATGTATGTTGTTAAAGACGGTAAATATGTAGTCGTTCAATAACTCCCTTAAGCTTAACTTATGGTATCTGGAGCAGTCGGCGCCCTGGCGTTTGGCTGCTCCAGTTTTTTAGTGCTATGGACTATTTTATCGAACTGTTGTTCAGTGGTTTAACGAAGGGCTCTATCTATGGTCTTATTGCCCTTGGGTATACCATGGTTTACGGTATAATCGGGCTGATCAATTTTGCTCATGGTGAGATTTACATGATCGGGGCCTTTACCTCGTTTATTGTTGCTACCGTACTGTCAATCTATGGATTTCCCCTGTTGGCCATTGTGGTTATTGCCGCGGTTGCTGCGGCCGTCTGGTCCAGTGCCTACGGCTACACTGTAGAAAAAGTAGCATATCGCCCTCTGCGCCAAGCTCCGAGACTGTCGCCTCTTATCAGCGCCATAGGCATGTCTATTTTCTTGCAGAACTACGTACTCCTTGCCCAAACTTCCGATTACCTTCCCTTTCCAGCCCTGATTCCCGAGTTTGCTTTTATGGAACCTGTCGCTCATATTGTTGGTTCTTCGGACCTGGTGATTTTGGTAACCACCGCCGTGGTAATGCTTGCTCTTACGCTTCTTATTAAATTTACTAAGATAGGTAAGGCCATGCGAGCTACAGCTCAGGATCGAACAATGGCTGTACTGGTTGGAATCAATGTGGACAGGGTGATATCTGCAACCTTTATTATCGGCTCAGCCCTAGCCGCTATTGGTGGTATGCTAATTGCTTCTCATATAGGGCAGATCAACTTTTATATTGGTTTCCTTGCAGGAATTAAGGCATTTACTGCTGCAGTTTTAGGTGGAATTGGTTCTATTCCGGGAGCAGTACTTGGGAGTATGGTTCTTGGGTTGACAGAGGCTTTTGCAACGGGCTATGTCTCGTCGGATTATGAGGATGTTTTTGCCTTTTCACTGCTAGTTCTGATTCTTATCTTTAAACCATCGGGACTGCTCGGCAAAGCAGAAACAAAGAAAGTATAACCGGGTATCATTATGTTTCCATTAAAAGAACTTAAACGATCATTGTTGGTTTCGGTCTGGTTTGCCTTTCTTACCTTTCCCATTATGGTAATCAAGGTTGACCCCATTGAACGGACCGTTCTCTGGCGTTGGGATAATATGGCTTTTGTAGCCATAGGCAGTTTTATTCTCTCTATTCTGATTAAGGTATGGTTTGTTCGTAAAGAAAGGCGCAGTGGACGAAAAAAGGCAAGCAAGGTCCTTACTGAACCTTTTACACAGCGTATCTTGAGGGAACCCAGGTTCCTCTATCCATTAAGTCTTGGTGTTTTAATCTTTGCTCTGCTTTTCCCCTCCCTTTTTTCTACCTACCAGACCAATATTATGATTACCGCCCTGATGTATGTGGTTCTTGGGTTGGGGTTAAATATCGTGGTTGGTGTCGCAGGATTGCTTGATCTTGGCTATGTTGCTTTTTATGCCGTAGGAGCCTATACTTATGCCCTTTTGAATATGCATTTTGGTTTGGGCTTCTGGATCGTTCTCCCCATTGGAGGACTTTTTGCCGCTCTTTTTGGAATTATGCTTGGTTTTCCAGTCCTTAGGCTTCGTGGAGACTATCTGGCAATTGTAACTCTTGGTTTTGGAGAGATTATTCGGCTGGTTCTGGAAAATTGGAGTTCGTTCTCCCAAGGCCCCAGTGGTATATCCAATATTCCACGGCCCTCTTTCTTTGGAATGGAGATGTCGTTTGATGCTCAGATTAACTATATTTATTACCTTGTTGTTGGCATGGTCGTTTTTACAATATTTGTGGTCAACAGATTGCAAAACTCTCGATTAGGACGAGCTTGGCTTGCTCTGCGAGAAGATGAAACCGCCTGTCAGGCGATGGGAATTGATAAGACGAAAACGAAGCTTATCGCCTTTAGTCTTGGCGCTTTTTGGGCCGGACTTGTTGGTGTGATTTTTGCTACCAAAACCACTTTTGTCAGTCCGGCCAGTTTTACTTTTCTTGAGTCTGCTATCATACTTTCCATTGTCGTTCTTGGTGGTATGGGATCAATTGTAGGCGTTATATTTGGTGCTATGATTCTTATCCTGATGCCTGAATATCTGCGTGCCCTTTCCGAATATAGGATGTTGGCTTTCGGTGGAATACTGGTTGCGATGATGATTTTTAAACCCCAGGGTATTATTTCCAATGTCAGGCGAAGTTATCGAATAAACAAACAGTCCACCACAAACGAGTGAGCCAGCCATGAGTGAAGCAATATTAACAGTAACTGGCCTGACCAAAAACTTTGGTGGGATCAAAGCAATAGATAACGTTGATCTCGATATCCACCCCGGGGAGATTGTGGCACTTATCGGGCCCAATGGTGCAGGTAAAACCACCTTTTTTAACTGTTTGACAGGCATTTACACTCCGACTTCTGGCGAAATACAGCTGTGTAACCCAGAAACTGGAAAACAAACCCGATTAAATGGCATGAAGCCCAACAAGATAACTACGATTGGGATGGCCAGAACATTTCAGAATATTCGTCTTTTTCCAACGATGAGTGTCCTTGAAAACGTGATGATTGGAAGACATTGCCGGACAAAAGCTTCAATTTTAGGTGCAATATTTAGAAATCCAGCAACCATGCGTGAGGAAGAAGAAATTTTAGAGGATAGTTATGAGATTCTAAAAAAAGTTAACCTGCACCGTCAGGTTGATGAAGAGGCAAGAAATCTTTCCTATGGTGCTCAACGTCGACTTGAGATTGGGCGTGCATTGGCCACAGAGCCCTTTCTGCTTTTGCTCGACGAACCTGCAGCCGGTATGAATCCTCAGGAGACCGAGGGATTAGTAGAATTGATCAGGAAAATTTGTAAAGAAGGACATTCAATCCTTCTTATCGAACATGATATGAAACTGGTAATGAGTTTGTCCGATAGGATTTTTGTTATGGATTACGGAAAAAAGATTGCGCAGGGTACTCCTCAAGAGGTACGTTCAAACCCGGCTGTTATAAAGGCCTATCTCGGAGAGGATGTTGATGCTTGAGCTACGGAATGTTAATGCTGCTTATGGGAATATCCAGGTCCTGCATAACATTGATATCACAATTAATGTTGGCGAAATTATCACTCTAATTGGTGCCAATGGTGCAGGGAAATCCACGACCCTTATGGCAATATCCGGGATCGTTCCGGTTCGTTCCGGTAAAATTCTGTTTGAAGGGGAGACAATAAATAAACTTTCAGCTGAGAAACTTGTAAAGAAAGGAATCTGTCAGGTCCCGGAAGGGCGACGTATTTTTCCCCTACTCACGGTTCAGGAAAATCTTGATATGGGAGCCTTTTTGCGTGATGACGCCGCAGGTATTAAAGAGGACCTTGACTATGTATTTTCTCTTTTTCCGATTCTTGCCGATAGAAAAGGACAGGATGGCGGTACCTTAAGTGGTGGCGAACAGCAGATGCTTGCCATGTCACGAGCCCTGATGGCCCGCCCAAAGTTACTGTTGCTCGACGAACCATCAATGGGTCTAGCCCCTCTTTTTATTAAGCAGATTTTTGATATTGTTAAAAGAATCAATAAAGAGCATAATACGACAATTTTTCTGGTGGAACAAAATGCCAATCAGGCATTACATGTTGCGGATCGTGGCTACGTTATTGAAAACGGTGTGATTACTATCAGTGACAGTTCGGAAAACCTCCTCCAGAACACGGATATACAGAAGGCGTATCTCGGAATTTAATTACCCACGGTTTTTTCGCATTTGAGCAGTTATAAAGGATAAATGATTATGAAAGCAGGTGTTATTGGGGTCGGTTATCTTGGTAAATTTCATGCCCAGAAATATAAAGCCATGGACGATGTGGAGCTTGTTGGAGTTGCTGACATTGATTCCGTTGCCGCCGATACTATAGCCAAAGAAAATGATTGCCTTGCCTTCACTGATTATCGCGAACTGTTAAAGCAGATTGATGCTGTGTCGGTTGTTGTTCCAACAAGTCAACATTATAGTGTCGCACTTGACTGCATTGACGCTGGAGTGGATATGTTGATGGAAAAACCCATAACCACCACGGTTGCTGAAGCCGATGAAATTATCCAGAAGGCTGCGGAAAAAGACTTGATCCTCCAGGTGGGGCATCTTGAGCGCTTCAATCCTGCAGTGGAGGCTATGATACCTTCGCTTACCGTCCCTGTTTTTATAGAATCGCAGCGTATTTCTACCTTTAAAAATCGTGGGGTTGATGTTGATGTCATACTTGATCTTATGATTCATGACATTGATATCATTCTCAATATAATAAAGTCTCCCCTGGAAACAATTCACACGGTAGGGGCTCCCGTTGTTACTGATTTTACAGATATTGCCAACGCCAGACTGATCTTTGAAAATGGTGCCACGGCCAATGTTACAGTATCTCGCATTTCCCGAACGAATACCCGCCGCATGCGTATTTTTCAGCCGGGTTCTTTTATTAATGTTGATTTTGCCAACCGCAAAGTTATGACCATGCATTTAAAAAAGAATGAATTTCAGGAAAATGGAATGCCCAAGCAGGATATTGTGGTGAGATCCTTCCCGGAAGGGGATGCATTAAATTCTGAAATTCTGCATTTTACTGATAATGTTCGCAATCGTACAGCTCCTCTGGTTTCTGGTAATGAGGGGAGGAGGGCTTTGGATGTTGCGCTTCAGGTGATTGCACAAATCAAAGATCATCAAAAGCTCGGAGTATATGCTGAAGATATGTCTGGTAACTAATTGAACTGTCCCCAGAGCAGCGCCTTTTTTCCCGTTTAGTCGTTGCCTTATAGGATTATAGAAGTCCGGTAAACAACTCTTTTCGAGGCTTTATGAATGATAAAGTGATGATTATTGCCGGGGAAGCGTCTGGTGATCTGCATGGTGCTAATCTTGTCAGGGCTATGCTGGCTGTAAAACCTGAGCTAAAATTCTCCGGGATGGGTGGCAAGGAACTCATTAACGCCGGTGTAGATGTCCTTTTTGATGCGAAAAAAATTGCTGTTGTTGGAATTGCTGAAGTTTTAACTCATCTTCCTGATATTCTCAGAGCAAGAAAAATATTAAGAGATACCCTGAAAGAAAAGCGTCCTGCTCTTCTTATTGTAATCGATTTTCCAGATTTCAATCTTATGCTCGCCAAATTTGCCAAAAAACTTGGTATTCCAGTCTTCTACTATATTACACCCCAGGTTTGGGCATGGCGGTCCGGAAGAGTAAAAACGATTCGAGAAAGAGTAGACAGTGTCGGTGTTATTTTACCATTTGAAGAAGAGTTCTTTCGTTCTCGTGGGCTAACTGCCAAATATGTCGGGCATCCCTTGCTTGATAATGTGAAATGTTCCACAGGACATACTGAGTTTTGCAGGAATCAAAATATAGATTCCGATGCTCTCTGTATCGGTTTATTGCCTGGCAGCAGGCAAAAAGAGATTTCACGTCTTCTTCCAATTTTGTTACAAACAGCCCAAAAGCTACAAAGTCAGAACAAAACCAATAAAAAGATGATTTTTCTTGTGCCCCTTGCTTCCACGGTCAGTGAAACAGAAATACGTGAAAATGGATTGGATGAGTATGGCAGTGATCTTGATGTGCGCCTGATCAAGGAAGATCGTTATGATATGATGGCAGCGTGTGATGCTGCTGTCGTTGTATCAGGCACGGTAACCCTGGAACTTGCCCTGCTTGATACCCCAATGGTGGTAATCTATAAGGTGTCCAGTGGAACGTACAGAATAGGAAAACTATTAGTAAATAAAGATTTACAACATTTCTCTCTTGTCAATCTTATCGCTGGAAGGGAAATTGTTCCTGAACTTCTTCAGGAAGATGTAAATCCAGACCGAATCGTCAAAGAGCTTACAGAAATACTCTTTGATGACCAGAGGCGCAATGAGATGCTTCAGGGGCTGGAACTGGTGCGCAAGAAGATGGGAAAAGCAGGAGCATCCGAAAAAGCAGCAGAGCTCGCACTTCGTCTTATCTCTTAAGGCGATCTCTTATAATGGCTTCATATCAACAAGAAAAGATGGTTTCATTGCCCTTGGTGCCTGGTATGAAACGTTTTCCCCGGTAAAGGGAGAGGTAAAAGCGATTTTCCAGGCACAGAGGTGTAGTTCATAATATCCTCGTTGCTGTTCCCCGTATTTGGGATCGCCTATAACCGCATAGCCAAAATCAGCAAGATGTCTTCGTATCTGATGTAATATTCCCGTATGTAGCCGTATATCAAGAATAGTATTGTCCCGTGTTTTTCCTGGGTAAGTGCCCAAAATTTCAGTGCATGCAGGTTTTTCGTCAAGGTCTTCGGTTAGCATCAAACCCTTTGCTGGTATTTCCGGGTGTCCCTGAACCTCAGCAAAGTATCTCTTCTCGATCGCATCCTCTTGAAAAAGCTTTGACAACATCATCGCAGCGTTAGGATTGTGAGCAAGTAGCATCAGGCCCGAAGCTTCACGGTCAAGTTGGTGGATGAGTATGAAATCGGTTTCTGTATTGCTCTTTTGAGCCAGGCGTAAAAGAGAGCAATGGTCGCCATAGCGAGTTCCTTGGCTTAGCAACCATGGAGGTTTGAACCAGACGCTATAGTCTTCGCACTCTGAAATAAGTGTTGGTTCAGGAGGTGTCTGGGCCAGGACGTCTGCATCATAAAAAAGCTGGATAAGATCATTGGGCTTTAATTTAAATTTAGCCTTACGCAATCGTCGTTCTTTGGCCCCGGGTCGCTTAAGCCACACAGCTCCTTTAAACATTGCGTGTTTGATACGTTCTTTGGGTAAACCAGTGGTATCGGTGAGGAGTTGACTGGCAACAGTCGATGCCTTTACTGTGATATCGCAATGGATTGGATCAAGTTTTTCTTTATGTTGCATAGTCTTATCTTTATTTTCCAAAATTACATACCGGATATTGGCAGCGTTTACAGTTTCTGCAGAGACCACCGTGGCCCATTCGTGCAAATTCTTCACGACCAATAGATTCACCAGTAAGGATGCGGGGTAAGATCAGATCAAAAACAGTTATATTGTGGAACATCCCGCAGGCTGGCAGGCCTAGTACGGGAATATCACCAATATGACCGCTTAAAAACATGGCACCGGGAAGTACGGGAGTGCCGTAAAAGCAATCAGTGGCCCCTGCATGTTCGATACCCATTCGGGTAACATCATCCGGGTCAACGGACATACCGCCTGAGGTGATAATAAGGTCTGCGCCACCAGCTATCGCATTCTTAATTTCTTGTCCGATAACCTCAATATCATCTGGAGCAAAAGTAACGGAGATAACTTCAGATCCGATCTTTGCAAGTTTATCACGTAATACAGCTTCAAATTTGTCCTTGATTCTGCCATGGAACACTTCGTTGCCAGTGATAATAAGACCAGCTTTTGCTTTGCGTAGCTCTTTTACTTCAATGATTGAATCTGCCGCTCTGGCAATAGCTGCTGCCTGCTCAACAATGGCACGTCCTGCAACCAATGGGATAAGACGTGTGGCCGCAATATTTTCACCTTTTTTAACCGGGGTGTTGGTCTGGAGCGTGGAGCACATAACAACACCAAGCAGGTTGAACTGGTAAAGTGCCTCTTCATTTACTTTCAGCAGGCCATCACATTTGGCATAAATCGCAATTTTTCCTTCCACAGGCTCTGCAGAAAGCATGGATCCAGAACCAGACAATGCAGCAGCGAGAATCTCAGCAGCTTCATTCTCATGAATTTCTTCAGGCCCCAGTTCTAAAATGTAAATATGGTCTTTTCCAAGTCGTTTCAGGTGTTCCACATCTTCTTCACGGATAATATGTCCTTTTTTGAATGCCCTGCCTTTAAATTCATCTTTCACTATTTCTGTAACATCGTGTGGAAGGACCATTCCAACGGCCTGATCAACGGGAACTGTCTTTTTCATTATCTAAAATTCCTTAAGCTAAAAAAAATAATTGTATTGAAAACTGTTATACACCACGACTGATTTCTGGCCAGAGTATGGTGTGAAGCTGAATTTGTAAACGCACAGGTAACCCATCTTCCATTATCCAGTCGGCAAGATCTCTCGCTGCAAGCGCATTTTGTACGGGAGAGAAGAGTATGGGGAAACTACCGCTGAGGGAATGCTGATCAACAAAATCTTTTGCCCAGATGTAGTCATTTCGTGTTGATAATACAAATTTTAGTTCGCATGAACCAGGAAATGCAGCGATACGGTGTCGTATTAATGGGATATTGTCGGGATGGAAAGTATCCTTTGATCCACTATCAGGACATTTAACGTCGAGAACCGCTATAACTGCATCGGGCAGAGTATCGATTGCAATGGACCCATTACTTTCAAGGAGAACATCTTTTCCTGATTCAATAAGTTCTTTGAGTAGTCCAGCACTGTTTTTCTGAACTAGAGGCTCTCCCCCGGTGACTTCGACTAGATCGCATGGGTATGTTTCAACTTTTGCCATGATTTG
The DNA here is from genome assembly GCA_964621915.1 of uncultured Desulfocapsa sp. Classification (GTDB taxonomy): domain Bacteria; phylum Desulfobacterota; class Desulfobulbia; order Desulfobulbales; family Desulfocapsaceae; genus Desulfocapsa. The sequence goes on from CAZUPS010000023.1 coordinate 56,421, forward strand.
GGCAATAGTGAGTTCTTCTCCTTCCTCCCAGGTGTATCTGGCATCGCAGTAGTTGCAGCGCAGATTGCAACCGCTTAAACGTATGAAGATACAAGGAAGCCCAGTGTAACTGGACTCTCCCTGTATGGAGTAAAAGATTTCAGAGATTTTGATTTTATTTGGCATCGGGTCCATAATAAATCAGTCCGGATGTATCTGTTTCCCAAACCTCCACACAGTGGAGTTTGTAACGGTCATGTAGCAGATCGGGACGCAGCGTATCATAGAGGAACATTGCTATATGTTCCGATGACGGGTTGCGATCCTGAAAAGCGGGGAGTTTGTTGAGATCGCGGTGATCAAGTTCATCAACTGCGCTATTCACTATCTTTTTTAATACTTTAAAATCTATTCCCATACCAAGTTCGTCAACTGTAGTGGCACGTACGGTAACTCTAATTTTCCAGTTATGGCCATGGGGATTTTCACAGTCCCCAGGGTAGTTACGGAGATGATGGGCACCTGCAAAATGGGTTTTAATAAAGATATCGTACATAGTGTATGCTCCTTTGCACTGTCTTTCTGTCAGAAATGTGGAGAAAAACGATTGCAAGCCTTGAAAGTATAGTTAGTTAAGTGTTATTATTTCAGGATTAATCCAAAACCAGTATCATAATAATAAATCATATATTTTTGTATTCATAAATATTGTTTGCAGCAAAAAAAGGAGTTTTACGCATGGCCTTTATCGCACCCTTCAAGGGCGTATCTTTTAATGTTGAGAAAACAGGTAGTCTTGATGATGTTGTTACTCCTCCCTATGATGTGATCAGTGAAAATGCTGTGGAATCCTACGCAGCTAAAAATCCGTATTCCATGATTCATCTTGATATTACAAAAAATCCAGGTGGAGCTGTCGGACCGGATAGCCGCTACCAGGATGTTGCAGATATTTTTCAACAGTGGCTGAATCAGGATGTGTTAATCCGGGATAAGCAGGCTGCGTTATATCTCTACACCGTGAAGTATAAGCATCCTTCCGGGAAAATGCTCACAAGAAAAGGTGTCGTTGCACTTGTTGGGCTTTCCGAGTTTGGAGAAGGGGTGGTAAAACCCCATGAAGAAACCTTCGAATCAGTGATAAGTGATCGTTTACGATTACTCGATACCACCAAGGCACAGTTCAGCCAGATTTTTTCCCTCTACAGTGATGAAGAAAATAGGGTTTTGAATTTGCTGGATGCTGCAAAAGAAAAAACACCCATGGGCACTATTACCGATGGCGATGGATGTATTCACTCATTGTTCCGGGTGAGCGATGGAGCAGTTATTATGCAGGTCCAGGATTTCTTTATGGATAAATCACTCTATATAGCAGATGGTCATCATAGGTATCGCACAGCTCTTTCTTACAGGCGGCTTGAAAGAGAACGTAACCCTGAATTTTCTGACAGGGATCCTGCCAATCATATTATGATGTATCTTTGTCCCATGGAAGATCCGGGGCTGTCTGTTCTCTCCACCCATCGTCTCTTACGTTGGCCAGGAAATCTGTCTGTAGCGGAACTTACAACCCGTTTATCAGATTCCTTTGAGCTTGAAGAGATTACAGGTGGTACTCGTGAGGTATTACTTTGCGAGGTGTTTGCAAGAATGGAAGAAGAAGAGCAGCGCACCACGGGAAAACATACTACTTTCGGAGTATATCATCCAGGTGAAGATCGCTGTTTTTTACTTACTTCAAAACCCGAGGCCTATGAATTACTGAAAGATAAACCTGTTCAGTTACAAGAGCTTGATGTGGTAGTACTTTCAGATGTTATTATTCAGGGTGCATTAGGGCTTGATCACCATCGTTGTGAAGAAGAAAATCTTATCCATTATTTCAGTGATCCCGATGAAGCTATGGATAATGCGGTTAAAAAATGTACCGCCGATGACAGCAAATCGTATCTGCTCTTTGTTATGAATCCTACCAAAGTGGATCAGGTGCGGAAGGTTGCCGATGAAAAACTGATTATGCCTCATAAATCCACCTATTTTTATCCTAAAATTATGACAGGATTACTTTTTAATCAGCTGGTTTCAGGTGAAGAAGTAGATCGACTTGGCTGATTTGGAGAAGACCACCGATACACTTTTTGATGGGGGCCTGTATTGCAGGCAGCATCAAAATGGCTATCGCTTTTCAATCGATCCTGTCCTTTTAGCTCATTTTGTTCGTCTTGCTAAAGATGAAAAGATTCTTGATCTTGGAGCCGGGTGCGGTGTGATCGGATTGATCCTTTTGTATCGTGCAGGAAGGAAAATACAAAATCTCACTGCCTTTGAATTACAATCCGGGCTTGTTCAGCTCATTCGTGAAAATATAGAGCTGAATCATTTTCAGAATCTGATGAATGTTGTTGAAGGGGATCTTCGAGAGATACAGCACTATCTGAAACCGGAATCTTTTTCCACCGTTGTCTGTAATCCACCATTTTACGTTGCCGGCAGCGGCAGGGTATCGACCGAGAAAGAGTCGGTGATTGCACGGCATCAGGTTGCCTGTACGCTCAAGGAAATAATAGCTGCTGCTGCAATGGCTGTTCAAAACAAGGGTAGGGTTTATCTGGTCTACCCTGCAGAAGGCATGGGAAGTTTGTTTTCTCTTCTGCCAAAGCATCAGTTAACCGTAAAAAGAGTCCAATTTATCTATTCCTACCCTGACAATAAAATGGCGGCACGACTGCTGTTGTTGGAGGCTGTTAAGAATGGCGGTGAGGGGATGGATGTTCGTCCTCCTTTCTATATCTATACTAAAAAGAATGGTGACTACAGTGAAGCCATGCAGCAATGGTATACTCCGAATTAAAATGCTTTCAGGCAAAGGGGCTATTTCGTAATGCTTGCTAAAGTCCATAGTGGTGCAGTTCTTGGTGTTGACGGCTTTTCGGTGACGGTGGAGGTTGATCTGGCACTTGGTTTGCCGATGTTTACCACAGTTGGGCTTCCAGATGGCTCTGTTCGTGAAAGTAAGGAACGTGTTAAGGCAGCTATTAAAAATTGTGGTTACGACTTTCCTGCAAAACGTATAACTGTGAATCTTGCACCTGCCGATATCAAAAAGGGGGGAGCGGGATTTGATCTTCCGATTGCTCTTGGTATTCTTGCCGCAACCGAACTCTATAAACCTGACCTGTTAAAGCAATATAGTGTATTGGGTGAACTCTCACTTGATGGATTGGTGCGATCTGTCCCAGGTGTTCTTCCCATTACGTTAACTGCAAAAGCAAACGGATTAAAAGGTATTATTGTTCCTGAGGCGAATAAACTTGAAGCTTCCGTTGTTAAGGGAATAGATGTTATTGCGGTCGATTCTCTTCATCAGGCCGTAGAATTTCTTGCTGGAGAAATAGCAATTGATCCAACTGTATTTGAAAGTACCGAACTCTTTGGTACTGCCTCTGCAACGGATGTTGATTTTAATGAGGTAAAGGGGCAGGAACATGTAAAACGAGCATTTGAAATAGCTGCATCAGGTGGGCATAATATAGCATTGAAAGGGGTGCCAGGTTCCGGGAAGACAATGCTTACCAGGAGATTTGCAACGATCCTTCCTCCAATGAGTTTTGACGAGGCGCTCGAGACCACCAAAATTTATTCGATTATCGGTAAGCTGAGTTCAAAGATTCCATTAATAACAACACGACCTTTCCGCGCCCCTCATCATACTATTTCAGACGCTGGTTTGATTGGCGGTGGCCAAAACCCACGGCCGGGAGAGGTCTCCCTTGCCCATAACGGTGTTCTTTTTCTCGATGAACTTCCAGAGTTTAAAAAGCATGTGCTCGAAGTCCTACGGCAACCTCTTGAAGCAGGGGATGTTTCTATTGCCCGTGCCAGTCAAACGTTACAATTTCCTGCTAGATTTGTACTGGTAGTTGCCTCCAATCCATGGCCATTCGTTGCTATGTTACCACTTCTTAAAGAAGAAGGAGAAGAGGGAGAGGAAGGTGTTGTGTTGCTTGCTTTCTTTGGAGAAAGAAACGGAAGGTATGTAAAGTTAATTGCTATCTCATCTTTGCTTATAATAATACTCTCAGTGATAGTTTCTATGAGTTGCTGTTGTTCCTCTCTGGAAAGAGAGGGGAGGCGAGAATAGAGATCTTTTGCTTCTGTTAAAATTTGTTTGGAAGAAAGGTTGCTGATCTTTAGTAAATCGATGTCGCTTTGTAACTTGGGTAATTGCTTGTCTAATTGTTCCAGATGTTTTTCCATCGGTCCGTATTTTCTGCCAAATCCTTCCTTTGAAATTTGTTCATCCATATAGAGATCATAGATTTTATCCATTTCTTTTTGTAATGAGTTTTTTTCTATTTCTAATAAATTGAGCTCTTTTGTCTTTTGTACTATGACCTCATCAGTTTGATGGAGGTAGGTGTTAAGATCATCCTCGGAAAGTAAGAAATCTTTAAGTTGCTCAAAATAGATAGCTTCCAGATCATCTGTTGCAATTTTTCTTCTACATTTCTTACAGGTATATTTGGGATTATTTGAGGGAACGTACATTTTCCCTTCACAACTGCAATAGGTGAGACCAGCAAATAGATGAATACTAGGTTTACGACCAATTTTTTTACGTGAGTTGCGCTGAACATCAAGAAAGTTGTTACACTCATCCCAGAGTTCTTCTGAAACAATGGGTTCAACATGAGTATAAATCCATTCACTCTCTGGTTTTAATTTCCATTGCTTTGTCTTATCGGTACTTTCTGTATAATTTGCACGCCTGAGACCCTTAGCAATAGTATCTCGTAAGAGTCTATCAATGGATGTATCAGAAAATTTACCACCTCTACGAGTACGATGACCCATTTCATTGATAAGTCGTGCAACTGTTTTTTTTCTTTTATGTTGTGTAAAGAGTTCAAACATTAGTTTACGTACAGGTGCTTCCTTAGGATCTGGTTTGAGTTCATACTTTTCCCATTTAAATCCAAAGGGAGCTGCGCCACCAAGAGGTTTGCCCAGTTTAGCTCGAATTGGGACAGAAGCTTTGACACGTGAACTAATCTCTTCTCGCTCCCACTGGGCCATTGCAGCAATCATGGTGTAGAATAAGCGTCCTGCTGGGCTGGTTGTGTCGATTGCTTCTTGAAGAGAAATAAGGCCAGCACTGTACTCTTGGAATATGTCTGATATGTCGAGAAGTTCTCTGGTATTTCTTGCCAGTCTTGCGAGTTTGGAAAAGATAAGCCCAGAGATATGACCAGACTTTACATCTGCAATCATGCGGATAGTTTCTGGATGTTCTAAGACAGTTTTGCCACTTACACCTGAAAGGTCGTATAGCTCAACAACTTTCCATTCTTTAGCTTCAGCGTAGTATCTGGCACGAGCTTCGTGGTGTCTAGGACTTTCACCTCTAGCTTGATCTTCTGTTGAAACTCTTATCCATATACCGACTCGTTTTTTTCTTTTGATGTCCATGTGTGACTCCCTGTGTTTAGGTAATGGATTATTATACCTCAAGGGCGACAACATGGCAACAAAACACGATGTGTTTTGGTTCTGTTGCAAAAAAAATATGACACAATCATGTGGAATGTAGGACGTTTTTAAGAGTCCATTAAAGAAGTTTCAGGAAGGTCTAGTTCATGCCATACTGTATTTGTATGAATTTCACTTTTTCTACTATTCATAGTGACAGTAAGAGAATTTATGATCTTTTTGTAAATGTCAGGCTTGTTAGCAATAAGAGAGGAGAAGTTCTCTAAAACAGTCAGAGAAAAAGGAGTAACTTTTTCTGGGGAAAATCCAAGATTCCGAAACATATCTAGAATCAATGGAATATCTTCCACAAACTTTTCAGAATCCAAATTAATCCATTGTTTTAAATTTTCTAGATTGTTAGGCTCCCATTCCCTTTGCGAAAAAAACAAAAGCAATATGCTGAGCTGCAATAATAAATCATCTTTCTCATATTTTTGAGGATTAAGAAACTCATTGCTAAGTATTATTTTATTACCAGCAAAGGACAATAATCCAAGTATTTTTAATACATGAGGAAATTTGTTTGGTTGTGATACATACCAGTTAGCTAATGTCGTAGATTGCTCAAAATTAAATTTAGAAATCGAAAAGTTTAATTTTTCTTGAGAACCTAGCCAATTGAAGAGATTTACCCATTCTTCATCCATCTGTGTAGGAATATCAATACAACCCAATATGCTCATATTAAAGCTGTGCCATTTTTTAATTGATGCTGAAATAAGACGCTTAAAATCAGCAGCGGTTAGTCTAATTTTATTGTCACCTTTGAAGTCATTTGGATGTTTGAACAGTTCAATGGTATTGTAAGCCAACCAAATATTCATTTCATGATCATAGTCCTTGTTAAATTGCTCCAATAATTTCCTACAAAAGTTTGAAGCTTGATGAAACATCGAATTGATGGAGCAAGACTCAAATGCGAAGCCTTTATTCTTGATATTATCGTCAAAAGGCCAAACATTTTCTGTCATTGCTAGCATATCAATTTCGTGTATTCCATTTTTCTTCCAACGATTCTCAGCTAATTCCCAATCTTGGAATGATCCTAATTGTCCATCGTCTACTTTTTGAGCAATTTTTAACAAATCTTGCTGATTATCTGGTACTGAAAGACAAGCACTTAAAGGCCAAATAATTTCATAGTGTAGATGGCGCATTTCTTTTAATTTCCATTCATTACTGAGCCATCTGAGTTCTTCGGCAAGGGTATTTTTAGTGGGTTTGTCAGTTAACCTAGCAGCGGAGAAAAAAGGTGCCCAAGCATGGTTTTCAAAAGGCATATCTTTTATTTTAGTAATTGCGGGAGAAAAATTGTCTGGTTTTGAAACGGATATCAAACGGAAAATTGGAGCTTTGTTGGTGTTGCTTTCATTCAAAACTGTAATATTTAGTTGTTCATGTTGGTATATATCATTAACATTGAGAATATTTCTTGCAGATTTAAACCAGGTAGGAAGGTCGTAGTCTTCTGCAATAATAGGCCATTTAATGTTACTAACTTCTATCGGTGTGCAAAAAGGAATAATATTAACAAGTTGATCTAACATCCATTGTCGAGATGTGTAATCTTTCTCAAACATCAATATTTTTGCCTGTTTTTCTTTATCTTCAGGCCATTGTTCTTCGAAACTTTTTACAGCCCATGGAATTTTCTTGCCAATAAGAGCAATAAGAAGCATCCATGCTCCCATATGTGCGGTAGTTTTACTTAGTTCCAAACAGCTTTTGATTCTTTTTTCGAATAAATCTTCGAGGTTTTCATGGTGAATATTTGCAAGTTCCATGATTGTTGAATACTCTGGAAATTCAACTAATTCTAATGCAATTTTCACTAGCTGACGTTCATATTTAGGGTTTGGCTTAGCAATGCCTTCTGTAATTATATCTAAAGCCAACCGAGCACCCCATGCAGTTTCTTCAGCAGTTTTGTTATATGACCTATCATTTAATTCAAGGCAAATGAAGCAAATATTTTCACATAAATATTCTTGACTAGCAAAAATCTTACCGACAGCAAACAGAAAAACATTTCTCCAATGAGAAATGGGAGCTATTGTTTTTAGTCTTAAAAGCACAGATGCTTCTTTGCCACTCATCAATGCTTCAGCAGCCATAAATTCTTGGAGAGATCGTATCTCGAATGCAATATGTTGAGCTTTTGGGCGAACTAGAAATACAAGTCTTTGTAAGCTTCCGTCTGTAATTTGACCCAGTAATTTAGAATTTTCACTCTCACTTAAACCTACCTCTGATAATCTTGCTTTCACAAGATTTTCAAAAGATTTGTCTGTAAGTTGTGATTCAGTTCCTCCAGCAGTTTCACTTTGTGTTTGGAGTAGTAGTCCTGCCCGATAATGTATTGTTTTTATATCTGTTTGTCTGTTGCTCAATAGTGCTGACAGTGGCCCCTCACGCCCAATTTCTCTTTCATATATAGTACGGAAATATTGACTAAAAAGTGCATATCGTTGACGAGGGGGCTCACCAATCCTTTCGACTAAAGTTGTCATAATAGTGACTTGAAGAGGACTTTGCATTAATCTTGCGGTTGCTTGTGTTTCACATGCTTTTTTTAACTTTCTTAGTAGAATGTTTTTGCGATTTTTATCTTGCCCACAACGTGTACTTACCAACCGTTCAGCGTAGATTAATGCTTGTGATGGCATAAGTGGGGTTAAATACCAGTGGCTATATAATTCTGTATTAAATTCGTCACTATAATTTTGAGGTCTGGTAGTGGAAACAATTTGAATGTCAGCATTTAAAGCAGCAGCATCAATTCTAAAATCTTCGATTTGTTTGAGTAACTGAATACGATTGCTTGAGGAGGGAACTTCATCTAGGCCATCAAATACGACTAGCCAAGGATACAGTTGAAGCCATGATTTTATATCGTTTTTTGAACAATCTGTTGTGCTCAAATCACTGATTAATCGTAAGCGCCAAACTAACTACACTCAACCAAGCGTGCAGACGCCATATGCTCCCG
>CAZUPS010000024.1:0-62869 GCA_964621915.1 uncultured Desulfocapsa sp.
GGTAGCAGATTAACCACTTATAGGCTTGTTCAAATTATTGGGGCCACTTCTATCAACCCGTCTCACGAAAGAAAAAAGCAGAAAACTGAATCCATAGCTAAGAAAAGAGCCACTCAACTGGCTTTAAAAAACTCTTTTGAGAATATCACTCTGGAGTGGTGGGAACAAAGAAAAGACGGCTGGACAACAGAACATGCCAATGCGGTTTTATACGCCCTTAAAGCCGATGTCATCCTCTCTATTGGTGCCCTACCCGTTGACACGATCACACCGCCAATGATTCATGACATAATCAGGAGTATAGAAAAACGTGAGGCTCTTGAAATGGCACGTAAGGCACTCCAGCGTACTACTGCTGTTTTTCGGTATGCAGTGCAGACAGGACGAACAACTTACAACCCAGCTACCGAAATGAAGGGTATTTTAAAAAATAGAAAAGTTATTCACCACAACGCACTGAACCAAGAAGACCTGCCTCAGTTCCTAAAAACTCTTACTGCCAGCAATATTCATGTAACTACAAAATTGGCCCTACAATTCACAATCTTGACAGCAGCCAGGAGTGGCGAAGTAAGAGGCGCAACATGGGAAGAAATCGACCTGGAAGATAGCATGTGGACAATCCCAGCGGAACGCATGAAAATGAATACTCAACATATCGTTCCGTTATCAAAATAAGCCATCGATATTCTCAAACGAATCGGGATACTCTTTGGGCAAAAAGGATTGGTTTTCCCTGGTATCAGACAAGACAGCCCGCAATTATCACAAAACACCCTACTCTATTCCCTATACCGTCTAGGCTACAGAGGAAAAGCGACAGTCCATAGTTTTAGAGCGACCTTCAGTACCATTGCCAATGAAAATGATTGGGATGCTGATGTGATTGAGAAAGCCCTTGCTCATGAAGAAAGAAATCAAGTTAGAGCTGCTTACCACAGATCAGCCTACATTCCACAACGACGCGAACTTATGCAGTGGTAGGCTGATTGGTTGCTCTTGGAGGTCGTTTTTCAAACAAATTGATTGTTCTGGGTGATTAGGTATTCAAGGTGTATACGTAACAGATCCTGATTTTTCTTTTAAATCAGTTTATTCTCTACTTGTACCTTTCTTATACTTTCCAAATTTCCGTCAAAACATTTTATATGATTTAGCAGCTATAAGAAGCTCAGTAGATACAAGGGGGATCGTGTTAATACTGTCAGGTCCAATCCATAACAACCTTACCAGTACTGCCGGAGTGCATGGCGTCAAATCCAGCTTTAAAATCATCAATCGGTATTCGGTGCGTAATGAGTGGTGAAAGGTCGAGGCCACTTTCCACAAAGGTTATCATTTTGTACCAGGTTTCGAACATTTCACGGCCGTAAATACCCTTGAGATTGAGCATCTTAAAAATTACTTTGTTCCAATCAATTTCAAAACTGGTTGGGGCGATACCAAGAATTGCAATTTTACCGCCATTGTTCATTTTGTCTATCATGTCACGAAAGGCAGTTGCTGCACCGGACATTTCCAGTCCCACATCAAAGCCTTCGGTCATCCCGATATTCTTCATGACATCACTAAGTTTTTCTTCGCTTGCATTGACTACATATTCAATTCCCATTTTGCTGGCAAGCCTTAAACGCTGTGGATTAATGTCAGTAATCACCACTTTACGGGCGCCGCAGCGCCGCGCAACCATTGCAGCCATGATGCCGATGGGGCCGGCACCGGTGATAAGGACGTCTTCGCCCACCAGATCAAAGCTCAACGCAGTATGTACGGCATTGCCGAAGGGATCGAAAATCGCTGCTATTTCGTCGGGAATATCATCGGGAATGAGCACAACATTTGATTGAGGAATGCAAACAAATTCAGCAAATGAGCCGGGGCGGTTCACTCCAACACCTTGTGTGTTACGGCAAAAATGAGCCCTTCCGGCACGACAATTGCGACAAGTTCCACAGGCGATATGGCCTTCACCGGAAACACGCATACCGATGCTGTAACGATCTACTGCCGAGCCAGTTTCAACAATTTTACCGCAAAATTCGTGACCAACAACCATTGGTACTGGAATTGTTGCCGCCGCCCATTTGTCCCAATTCCAGATGTGAACATCAGTACCACAGATGGCAGTTTTTGTTATCTTGATTAATACATCATTGGCTCCTGGAACCGGCACTGGCACTTCTTCCATCCACAGACCCGGTTCCGCCTTTGCCTTGACCAGTGCTTTCATCATATTGCTCATGAAATTTCCTTTGGAATTACTCCTAACTCACGTCCAACTTGTGCAAAAGCCTCAACAACGTGGTCAATATCGCTTTTACTGTGAACCGCCGACATCTGGGTTCGTATACGTGCCTGGCCCTTTGGCACGACTGGAAAGAAAAATCCTGTAACATAAACCCCTTTGCCAAGTAATCGTGTGGCCATTTTTTGAGCAAGCTTGGCATCACCCAACATAACCGGGATAATCGGATGGCTGCCGCCTCCCAGGGTAAAGCCCAGCTTTTCCATTTCCTGACGAAACTGTCTGGAGTTGGCTATCAGTTCCTCTCTGAGTGTGTCTCCATTCTCTATAAGATCAAGTACCTTCAGCGAAGTGGCAGTGATCACCGGGGCCAGTGTGTTGGAAAACAGATAAGGCCGGGAGCGCTGACGCAACCAGTCCACAATTTCTTTGCTGGCACACGTATAGCCACCCGATGCTCCCCCAAGCGCCTTGCCCAGTGTACCGGTGAGGATATCCACCCGTCCTTCCACATTGCAGTATTCAAGAGAGCCGCGACCATGGTCACCGACAAAACCTACCGAATGACTGTCATCAACCATAACCATCGCATCATATTTCTCAGCCAGGTCACAGATGCCGGACAAATTGGCAATAATTCCGTCCATGGAAAAAACACCATCTGTGGCAATAAGTTTAAAGCGGGCATCACCGGCCTTTTTTAATTCGGCCTCCAGTGCAGACATATCGTTGTTTGCATAACGGTAGCGTTTAGCCTTGCAGAGCCTGATACCATCAATAATCGAAGCGTGATTGAGCGCATCGGAAATGATGGCATCTTCCGGGCCAAGCAGGGTTTCAAACAGGCCCGTATTGGCGTCAAAACAGGAAGAATAAAGAATAGTATCCTCCATTTTGAGAAAGCTTGCGATTTTCTCTTCCAGCTGTTTATGCTCTTCCTGGGTGCCGCATATAAAACGTACCGAAGCCATACCGTATCCATAGCGATCTAGAGCCTGCTTGCCGGTTTCAATCAGCTCAGCATTGTTAGCCAGACCAAGATAATTATTGGCGCAGAAATTGAGAACCTTTTCACCCGTTGCAAGTTCGATTTCACCAGCCTGTTTGGAAACAATAACCCGTTCGGATTTATACAGGCCATCTGAATGCAGGCCGGTTAATTGAGTTTTCAAGTGATCAAGAAATTTTTGTGACATTTTGTCTCCATTTTCTCTATTTCCGCGATAAACGGGAAGAACAGCTAAATTAATTCTTCTCTAAAACTCATAACACCATCATTAAAAACAATTTTTATCAAGTGGATCTGTAGCTCAGGGCTTCCCCAATTTTCCAAATATAAAAACTGATTGTCATTGCCCATACGGTTGCTTGAAGAGAGCGTCCCAACCATGTACTGGGTAAAGGAGTTTTTTAAATAGAGATCACTGCTTTTTTGCAAATCAAGTCGGTGAGTGTGCCCACAGAAAATGTCTTTTATTTGATGTTTTCTCACAAAATCAGTTACGTGGAATGAACTTCGAAGCGGTTCTTTATCCATTGTCAGAATCGAGTGGTGAATCAGCAATATGGATTTATCATATTTAAGGTGTTTGATCTTTTGAGAAAAACTCTTTAAAATTTCCTTGTCAACATAGCCTTCATCTTCATAAAGAACAGTAGAATCCAAACAGATAATCAGTACAGTTACGCTTCCAATGTTTATTAATTCAATGTAATTAAGGTCGGTGAAATGATCGTCCAGTCTGGTGATATCCTTCTGTAAATACAGGTTTTTCTTGACCGTTTGTTCCGGGTCTAAAGGAAAAACACGCTCACTATGATCGATATATTTTTTAAAGTATTCATGCGAGTGCATATTTCTTTTATCATGATTCCCTGCAACAGAAATGACATGTTCACAGCGGATACCTTTTAGGAACTGCTCCGCATCCTTGTATTCACTTTCCAGGCTATCAGACGTATTATCACCCGTATTAACAACCAGATCAGCGGCATATGAGTTGATTTTATCCAGCAACAGTGCATCATTGCCATCCCAGTGACGTGTGCCAAAATGCAAGTCGGATATATGTAAAATATTCATTTATTTTTTTCTCAGGTGCGGTGATTTCAGGACTCAGATTTTTGTGCTAGAAGTGTCCTGGAAATCTTTCATAATATTATTTTAGTGAATTTGTTTTGAAATACATCTCAGTGTGAATCATCAGAGTATCTGGCTGAGAAACAGCCTGGTCCGCTCATGTTGTGGGTTGTTGAAAAACTCGCCGGGTTCATTCTCCTCCACTATTTGCCCCTCATCCATTAAAATTACCCGGTCGGCAACGGTCTGGGCGAACCCCATCTCGTGGGTCACCACGATCATGGTCATTCCCGTATCCGCTAGCTCAATCATGACCTCAAGGACTTCCTTGATCATCTCGGGATCGAGTGCGGAAGTCGGTTCGTCAAACAACATGATTTTAGGGTTCATACACAACGAGCGGGCGATGGCGACGCGCTGTTGCTGGCCCCCTGAAAGCTGGCCAGGGAATTTGTCGGCCTGTTCTGGGATTTTCACCCGTTCAAGATACTTCATGGCAAGGTCGTGAGCATCGGCTTTAGGCAGTTTCCTGGTCCAGATTGGGCCGAGGGTGAGATTCTCGAGAATGGTCAGGTGGGGAAACAAATTGAAGTTTTGAAATACCATGCCTACTTCAGTACGGATATGATCAATGTTCTTTAAATTTCTGTTGAGTGTTATGCCATCGACAACGATACTACCGCTGTGATGTTCCTCAAGATTGTTAATGCAGCGGATAAGGGTTGATTTACCAGATCCTGACGGCCCGCAGACCACAATCCGCTCACCCTTGTGAACAGCCAGAGCAATGTCCTTCAACACATGAAAATCGCCGTACCACTTATTTACCTGAATAAACTCAATGATAACTTCAGCAGAAACGGCAGATACCAGTTGTTCCCTGGTTTTTTCTGACTCTTGTGTCTTTGTTTCTGTCATATTTTCTACCCTGTACGGTTAGCTGATCAATTGTGATGGTCGGTTGAAAGTTTTGCTTCCAGGTGGCGACTGTATTTGGACATGGTAAAACAGATCAAAAAGAACAGAATTGCCCCAAATACCAGCGGCTCTTTATGAAGTCCAAGCCATGGCAAGTCCTTACTGATTGAACGTAACATGCCGAGAACATCGAACAGACCGATGATGGATACCAGGGTGGTATCTTTCAGCAGGCTGATAAAATTACCAACAATGTTAGGTATCATATGCTTCAGAGCCTGGGGCATAACAATCAGGCCCATAGTCTGCCAATACCCAAGACCTATGGTGTGAGCCCCTTCAAACTGGCCCTTGGGAATGGTCTGCAGGCCACCGCGAACGGTTTCAGCCATATATGCTGCGTTAAACAGACAAACCGCGATGATAACTTGGACCAGTTTGTTGAGGACAAAACCCTGGGGCATAAACAGTGGAAACATCGTCGTTGCCATAAACAGTACGGTAATTATAGGTACCGACCGGAATAGCTCGATGAATGCGGTACTGAGTACCCTGATTACAGGCATCCTGGAGCGTCGGCCAAGGGCAAGAATAATCCCGCCCGGAAGTGCCGAGGCAATGCCGATCCCGGCTATAACAAGGGTGAGAAACAAACCACCCCACTTGGTCCATGGCACTCTTTCAAGGTTCCAGCTCATTTGCCACACATAAATCACGACAAAGCTGAGTGCGAGCAAGCCAAGAAATATATTGCGCTGAGTTGTATCGGAGACTTTTTTCCTGCCGGACAAAGAGGAGAGGAATTCAGGTAGACTGCGACCGCTAAACACACCAATTATTGAATGAATGGTATTGGCCAGCAGGCAAACGATTGCAGTTGTGAGCATGATCTGCATGAAGATTCCTTTCTCGCTACCTGCAAAAAGGTATCCCCCAAGAAAAGGATAGAGGAATACCGTGGTCATACCAATGGATATTTTCGCCTTTACCCTTGGCAGCCAAAGCGGTACCATCCACATTAAAAGGAAGAACAGGCCAAGATTAATCCGCCACAACTCCTCTCGCGGATAGCGGCCGTAGAAAATGTTATCCAGCCACGCAATGATACCTGCCCAGCAGGCACCATCGGTGTTGATTGCGAAACACTCACGGCGATTTTCGGCAACCCACACAGCATCGGCAATCCCCCACACCCACAGTCCCTTTACCGATATATAGATAATATAGACGGTAAAGAAAGTGAGAAGCGTGTTGAACGCAGAGCTGAACAAATTTTTGCGCATCCACCCTAAAACGGATGTCTCTGACAGGGGTGGCGCTATGGCGGGTGTTGCCACTGTTTTTATAGTAGCCATGATTAGCGCTCCACCAACTGGACTCGTTTGTTGTAGATATTCAGAAGCCACGAAATGAGCAGACTAACAAACATATAAAAGGCCATTGTCATTCCGACCAGCTCAATTGCATAACCTGCCTGATTTAGCGATGTCTGCATAAAAAGAGAGACCAGATCAGGATATCCAATAGCGATAGCCAGCGATGAGTTCTTGATTGTGCTCATCCAGTTACTGATCATTGGCGGAACAATGGCAGGCATTGCTTGAGGAATAATGACAAGAGACATCACTCGTCCTCCTCTGAGGCCAATTGAGTGTGCAGCATCATATTGTCCCTTGTTCACCGATAAAATACCTGCACGTACCATTTCGGCCGTATAAGAAGCGTGATAAATGGACAGGGCAACCAGAAGAGTCACAAAAGAGGGTGGCAGGGTTGCGCCTCCTACAAAGTTAAATCCTTCAAGTTGCGGCATATCCCAGCCAAGTGGCATTCCAGTCAGAATGTAGACAGTTCCAGGTAGAAAAATAAGGAATGCAGCGGAGGGGATAAAGGTCGGGAAGATTTTCCCTGTTTTGTCCTGGCGGTTTTGAGCCCAGCGCTTAAGAATAACAACAGCGATTATTGCGATTATAAGTGCTGCTCCGGTTAACCAGAACAGATCGCCCGGTATCGGCCATGGCATATATAAACCACGATTATTGAGAAGTAAAAGTTCTGCACCACCGGATAGGTCAATACTATCCCTGACCTTGGGCAATAGAGAGAAAACTCCAATATACCAAAAAATAACCTGTATCAGAAATGGCGTGTTGCGGAATATTTCTACATATGCAAGAGCTACCCTGGAGACCAGCCAATTTTGGGAAAGCCTTAAAACACCAATGAAAAATCCAAGTATAGTACTGAATATAATTGCTAAGAATGAAACATAGAGTGTGTTGAGAATACCAATAATGAAGATGCGGCCATATGTTCCGACCCCGGCTTCATTGGGAATAAGTTTGAAGTACGAGTCAAATCCGGCTGCAACGTTCAAAAAGCCAAACCCCGTTTGCATGCCGCGTGCTTCAAGATTTTGAGCTGTGTTGCTTATAAGATACCAGGCAGCAAGGCCTACAGTCGCAATGGTCAGCAGTTGATAAAAAACTGAGCGAACGCGCTCATCATGGAAAAAATCAAATTGTTCTTTAGGTCTGATATGCGCGGACTCTTTGCTGTTATCACTGACTGCCACAACATTTCCTCCTTGATGCTCGTTCTTTTTACAGTACAACGTATCGGTACCAAACCAAACTGTAAATTAGTTTGGTACCAATTATTAAGTGTTAATGCTAGCGCATAGGCGGAGAATACATCAAGCCACCGTTGCTCCAGAGTTCGTTAAGGGTTCCCTTACGTTGAATACCAAGAGCCCCTTTACCGCTGCCAATATATTTTTCGTAGTTTTCGCCGTAATTACCTACCTGTTTGATGATATTATAAGCCCAATCCTTGGAAAGGCCTAATCCTTCATGGATGTTACCCTCAACGCCAAGCATGCGACGAACATCTATATTTTTTGAGTTGGCACGCATATCATCAACATTCTCACTGGTAATACCAAGTTCCTCAGCGTTGATCATGGCAAACAGTGACCATCTGACAATGTCACCCCACTGGTTGTCCCCATGTCTTACAGCAGGACCAAGAGGCTCTTTAGAAATTGTTTCAGGCAGAATCATATGATCTGCAGGAGTTGGAAATGAAACAATATTTGCGGCCAGTGATGATTTGTCAATCGTTACTGCATCGCATCCTCCTTTGAGGTATGTGTCATCACGTACATTCCAGTCTTCAAAGGTAACAGCACTAATATTAAGATTATGTTGCCTACTGAAA
Source organism: uncultured Desulfocapsa sp. (assembly GCA_964621915.1). Classification (GTDB taxonomy): domain Bacteria; phylum Desulfobacterota; class Desulfobulbia; order Desulfobulbales; family Desulfocapsaceae; genus Desulfocapsa. Next base: position 8,463 of record CAZUPS010000024.1, read on the forward strand.
TCCGACAGATTCAGTTCGCTGGTTGTACCGGTTGTCACACACACCTTGGCACCCTTCAGTTGCAGCGCACTGGTGATGCCGCTGGACTTGAGAACGGTAAAACCCTGACCATCATAGAAGTTAGGTGTTACAAAATCTAAGCCAAGCTGGGTGTCACGTGACATGGTCCAGGTTGCTGTACGGGATAAAAGATCAGATTCTCCATTAGCCAAAGCGGTAAAACGTGCCTGACTACTAACGGATTGGATCTCCATTTTCTTTTTGTCACCAAAAATAGCTGCTGCCACAGCCTCACAGACGGAAACATCAAGGCCATACCAGTTGCCGTCGGCATCCAGATTGTAAAAACCACCTGAAGGTGTGCCAACCTGACAGCGCAAATGACCACGCTTTTTGACGATATCCAGGGTGTCACCTGTTGAAGCGGCAGCAGGAGATGCCATTACAGCAAATGCCACAACCGAGGTGAGTAGTGTTGAGAGTTTCATTGAGTTTTTTCCTCCATTCAAAAGTTTTGGTTCGATAATATGTAATCACTTTACAAGTCACCGATCATGAGGGTGAAAAACAAGAAGCTTTTCACCACATTTTGTCACCCGAAGTTGACCTTGATAACTACCTTTTCGGTAAAAAAAAAGAGTATCAGAGCCTTAAGGTTATCCTTTTTAAAATTGCTTATTATTCTTTAAAAATGCCTTCAAAGGTGCGACGAACATGTTGTTTCATAAGTTTTCCAGCCTTATCCGCATCTCTTTTTGCTATGGCTACCGTGATTTCCATGTGCTGGGCTGGAGAAATCTTAAACTCCCTCTCAGCCATGCTCACCTTAAATTGGTAATAGCGAAAGAAAACATAGCAATTTGATCGCCAAAATACATGCTGGCTATATTGCTGCAAGTATTTGTTTTTACTTATTTGTGCTATGGAATCGTGAAAAGTTTCATTAATTGCTGAATAGCCGGTCATATTCCCAGATTCTCCAGTCTCCACTTCCTTCCGGATAATCATCTGCAGTTTGTCAATCTCTGCATCTGAGGCGTGGAGAGCGGCTGATGCTGCTGTCTGAAACTCTATATTCTCACGTGCGAAAAAAACATGTTCCGCATCTTCAGGGGTCAAAGGGGGAATAAAACATCCTTTCTTACTCTTTTTATCGAGAAAGCCTTTGGCTACAAGTTGTCCCAGCGCGTGATGCACCGGGGTTCGACTTTTCAAATTTAAACGCGCTGTTATTTCAGTTTCGAGAAGGAAATCGCCAGGCCTATAGTGGTTTTCAAGGATTAATGCAATGATTGAATCGTATGCAAATTCTTCAAGATTTTCTTTTTTTATCATTTTCCTCAATCCCACCGCAAGAGTTCATCAACAAACACATCAATGCGCACATTAATGCATTTGTTGATAGAAGTGTCAAGAGAAATGATGTAAGGCAGCACTCAAAGTAGTATCCAGTAGCCGCACTTCGAGTAAAGGATGACTGTATATTTGCCTGCTAGAATACTTGTTGTTAATCAGGTTTTTTCTACATTTGCAGAGCCATTGCTATGCCTGTTCAATTATTATATTGGCAGCTATTTGGTCTGTTAGATCATTCATGGAATGGGATTAGGGGAATTGCCCTTGTTGGTATATCTTATCAGACATATTACTCAGAGGTGAGAAGCGTAAGCAAGCCAACCTTATTGCGAGGAACAGCAACTGGATCTTGTAACAGGAAAATGTGCAGATCTGCGTGAAAACAAGTGTAACCGAAGAACTGGATGGAGGAAAACCATACGACCGGGACTGTGCGGGGGGCGCCGGGTAATCGACGTTCCTACCGTGAGATATTACCATCTCGAAGATGCTGGTTTTAGATGCTCTTCAAAACATTATATGTCTACTGAACCGTCCATCCACCATGCATGCATCATCCAGATTCCTTCGTGGAAAGTAGATCTTTTATGCGGCAAGGTTAATCTGAGCCAAAAACACTCGGATTAACCTTCTTCCCGAATATGCGTAATGAGAATTCGCTGTCTTGCAGCCAAACATGACTTGGGTAGGTAATATATATAACATACACCTGGACAAAAGAAGGTTGGATGTACCTTGCTGTCATTATAGACCTTTATTCTCGTCGTGTTGTTAGCTGTGGTCTCTTGATAAGAGAATGACCAAACAGTTAGTCATGGATGCGATCCTTATGGCTATTTGGAGACGTAAGCAAGCACCATGGCTAATATTTCAATCTGACAGAGGAAGCCAATACTGCAGTCATGATTTCCAAGAATTGTTAAAAACCTATACGATACGATCGAGTATGAGTCGAAAAGGTGATTGCTGGGATACTCTGTTATAATACCTATGAACGTCAGCCCAATCTGACCCGTGCTGGTATTGGGGAGAAATTTGAAACGCGTGATCAAGTAACAAGGAATCTTATTGATTACATCGAATTGTTTTACAACAGTCAACAACGTCATTCATATCTCGGATATTTGACTCCGATGGAATTTGAAATAAAACTGGTTTTACAGAAAGCAGCTTAAGAAAATGTCTTCTTTTACTTGACCGCTTCACTATGCAATATTTCCTAAAATGTTACTTTTTCAATGGATCAAATTGTAACCTTACTAAGGATTAATCTTCGTGATTTTTGACCCCTGGATACCTGCACCAGCCATTAATCCTCGCTGGCTAAAGGTAAAAACGTAAACGGATTCTGTAAGTGTTGTATTGTTCATTGTTTTGGCCATTCCTTCATCAAGGAAAACCACACTGGGACCAACTCCGACCTCCCATCCTGTATTATTATTAAGAAGATAGTTGAGCCCTTTATCATCCATAAAGAACATGGCATAGCCAAAGGCTTGTGCCCCTATCTGGAGCCCATATGAACCTGCAGCCGTATTGTAATATGCAATCGTTTTCCCTTTTTTGCGCAGTGCCCCTTCTCCAAAATGACCGCCAATTCCTAAACCAGCTTTTAGGATCTTGGGAAAGACTAAGATCGCCTTGGCTTTTTTCGATAATTCGGTGGCGGCAGGTGAATTTTTCAATAATTTATCTAATGCAAGGGTAGCATCTTTATCAATATTAGTTGCTGTCACCCCAATTCCAGCCTTTTGTCCAACACCTTTCACAAAATCTGCAGTACCAGTGGCGAATCCGGATATAGCATCTCCTATTGCAAAGGTCTGCTGAGGAATAGTGATGGATATAAGGAGTGCAAACAATAAGGATCTGGTATAATTTGACATAAAATATTCCTTTTTATAAAAAAAACAAATCAGCTGCAAACAAACACTCTTCAGTGCTTACGGAAAAGTCACTGCAAGCTGTAACCAAAACTTATCGGTATCAGTTTTATATTCATCCGCATTATATGTTGACCACGAGGCGAGAACCGTATAATTCTTCCCTAGTTTTTTGGTTAGTTTAACATCAAATTCTGTGCCATAGTCACTGCCTCCCGCATCGGCCTGGAAATCATGGTAGATCAGCTCTACCTTAACTCCTGCAACGCTGCTACTCAGACTGCCATATAGGTCACGCAGGCCATCAGCCGGTTTGGTTTTGCCGAATATATCAGCCCAGCCATTATACTTGTGGTTGGCTCCAAGGGGTGTCTGTACAGAAACACCGTTATCAGAGCCAAAAACCTCATAGCCAACCTTTCCACTAATATTTTTCAAAAGTGAATCTTTGGCAGGGGCAAGAAATGCTCCATTTACATGGTAATAGCTGGCATTGAAATCTTTGGGATTGTCCCCATAGTCGGATTGAGCACCATATTCAGCGGTATAGAGCAGATTGAGAGTCTCTGATACCGATGCAGAGCCGTGAAAACGAAGTCCCAGGGTCTGGCTGGAATATGCATAGGCAAAAGGACCGGAACCATCAGGATCATTATAATCCAGCCAGTACCCGTAACCAATCAGTGAACCGATATCCGGGAAGGTATATTTCAGATTAAGCAGAGGAGAGCTTATAGCCGATTCTTCATTACTGGTCAAAAGGACATTCCAGATATAAGCGGCTTTGAAAGTAAGCCCGCCAAGAGAAGTGTTGAGCAAACTGATAGTATCAAAGGTCTGCTCCATTTGCCTCCAGGACGCTGGGCAGATAAACCGTTCGTTGTCCCATGCCATTTTCTGCCGACCTGCCTTGAGGACGGTATCAGGGATGGACCCATAGGAGAGCCACGCCTGATTCAGAGCTGCCTCGTTGGGATCGCCAATGACTGCATACTCAGTTTTCCCGTTTGAGGTGTCATTGTAATCATCCAAAAAGATCGGTGTATTGCCAAGGAACTCCGCGTAAGCCTGAAAACCGGCAAGCTCCGGAGTCTGATAGCCCAGACGAAGCCGTACAGGATCGCCATTAGCCGTCTTTAGATCTGCCTGATCCACATATTCATAACGATAACGCAGATTGAACATGATCTTTCCCCAATCACCCTGCATGGACTGACCGATTGTATCACTGACAGAATTCTCCTGGGCAAGACTGGTTTCTGTCATGATTGCCAATTGGCCGAAACTGGCAATCAGAATAGATACAATCACCAGGATACAAAACCGGATTCCTGATTCAGAATCTTCGGCAGGTTTCTCTCTGACAATACGAACCCGTTTAATGGTGAAATATAAACGATTTCTCATAACTATTTTCCCCTCTAGGTACTGGCTGATTCCATCAATCCGACAAATGAACATTCACGACACAAACAACGAGAGCCAGAGGTTTGTAGTCTCCGACTCCTCTTGAATTACAGTTTATAGTTTGGTAAAACTGAACGCTTGTCCACCAACACTAACATCATACAGCAAACCACCTTTGGTGATAGTGTAGGTGGCAATGCTTTTGTTATAACCGTCACCACTTGTCATGGCGTTGTTTTTACCACCACTGGCTGTTGCAGAACTGCCGCCGGTATTGCCAGAGGCACCTGCTGCTGTCAACGCAACAACCTGAACATTTATACCAAACTCAAAACTACCAGTGATAAACTCCTTAAATGCGCGCTGATCCTGAAAAAATACCACTTGGCTAAAACCGGAACCACCAATTTGAAAACCGATGCTTGCCTGGGTAACATTTGTGTCACCGTAATATTCACCTTGTCTATCAACACGGCCTTTTCCAAATGCTCCACCTACTACAAACCCTGCTTTCCCAATGGTTGGAAATAAAGCGTAGCCGTAGGCACTGTTGAACAGGTCTGAGACTCCAGCCTCTTCGAATATTTGTTTTGTCTCAGAAAATTTATCGGCCATGCAGTTGACTACACTAGGGACACCAACAGAATTAGTAGTGCAGTGCGTGAAATTTGTTTCATGTGTTGAATTTCCTTTTGTGGATACTTTGTAAAATTAATTGACCCGAAAAATACCTGGGGGCCGCTTCCTTACCGTTAATCCAGAACCTGAGAACGCGATGATCTTCTCACTTAAGCTTCTTGATGGCATCGAGAATTGCATCACAAGTTTGGGTTGCTGCCTTATCCCCAGCAGCCTTGCTTACACAATCGGTATATTTTTTGGTCAAGGTAATGCGGGCATCACTGGTTGCTCCCTTCTCCTTGTTCTTAATCTTGGTACTTTTTGACGTACAAGCCGTGAAGGAAGTCAGCAGCACCATTACAGCTATCAAATACATTGTCCGTTTCATAAACATGCCTCTCTCTATATTATTTTGATTTAAGAGGGAATCTCCTGAAGAGAAGCTCAGTCATCCCTCCTTCATAGTACATGGTAATTTGTACTACATATGATCCATTCGATCTATCGATAAGATCTGAGAAGTACACTTCTAATTCTATTTTCCTAAAGCCCTAGGTGACTTCATTGTTGTGTCTATCAATGTCTGACGAGTAATGCATACCACCTGTTTCGTTTATAGTTACTCCACAAGCTCAAAATCACCTGGCTTCCATGTTTTGTCGAACCATGGTTCCAGTGGGCCATAGAGTCGGAGTAGGACATTGTAGCTTTTTCCGGGGATCGTTTGAATCCAATTCCCCTCGTGTCCTTTTGGAGCTTCAGGACCGAACCAGATCGTATATGAATCATCCTGGTTGGGTTTGACCGATGGTATCGTGCTGTCGAGACCGGCTAATTTTTGATCCGTCTCCAGCATGGAGCGATGTTGCCCTGAATACACCATGAATGACCAAAAATTATTAACGGGAATTGGTGCGGGGAGCGTCACTTTGTATGTTTTACCACCATCGAGATAGTTGCCTTCAGCGTCATGGGGAGTAAAAGCATAGGACGATCCTGTTCCTACTTTCGGCGTGACCATGGCAGGTGTAATACCGGTAGCCACAAAGTGCATCATCGAGCGAGCATCGAGAACCATTTCCCCGTTGTTCATGAAGTCATGGCCGCCAGTAAAGGATGTATACCACTGACGATCCGGGTAGTAATAGAACGCTGCATTGCGCGGTCTAAAAACAATGGCTCGTGCCGTGGCATTGCCGATTGCGGCCGCATCCTTCAGGATTTTCTTCATGCGTGCATCCGGTGCAAATGGTTTTCCTTTCTTGATGCCAATAGAGGCAAAGAGCCCAACAAGTTCTGGATTAAATGCATCTGCAGGCTCATATTGAATCACCGCATTAAGTTCCTCATAGAAGTGTTCATCGTTAGCATGAATCGTATTGAACTTTTTGCCGGAAAGGTTGTAAACTTTTTGTTTTGGTGGCTTGTTTGCTTGCGCAAGCGGATAGGCACGAAATCCCTCTTTTAGCTCTTTTACTGACGCCTTTAAGTCGCCGTCTTTCACAAAAACGCGCATGAGCAACCAGTGACGATAGGTCGTAGATTTCGCGACAAAGTAGCCTTCGGGGATATCCCCCTCATAGTCCGGCCCTATAAACAGATATTTGCCCCCCTTTCCCTGATCGGGACCAGCCAGGCCAATGTCACTAACGTAGCGGAAAAATGCATCGTCAAGAATGCCCAATACAGGTCCGGGGATCTCGACTACAACCGGGCCATTTTTTAAGTCAATCTCTGTGAAGGCATACGGAGTTGTTGATTGAGCCGTCAATAATAGGCCGCGGGCATCCAGCAAGTCTTCGGTAATCCCCAGGTCGCCCGGTTCTAAGCCCGCTTGTTTCAGTCCCTCAAGGAAGGCATATGCGGAGGTAGCTGGCATTCCGTTAAGAAACGCTTCTACTCCTCGCGATAAGTCGAGAAAATCATAGGCTTTTGTAACCGTCGATTCGCTGGGCATACCATCGAAAAATTCGAGTTCTCCCAGAAGATCGGTCTCCACCTTGTCCGGGGTAAGCAAAAATTCTGGTACATCAGCAGCGTATTTTGGTTTTTGCACCTCTTGTGCAAATGCAAAAGAGGAACATAGTAAGATCGATAATGTAAAAATAACAGGGTACATTCTCTTAGTAGTAGTCATGTTTTTTATCCTTTGCTTACTTTTATTTTACAAGCTTGGGATCGCCAGGTCGCCAGGTTTTGTCAAAATAACTCTCCAATGGTCCATAGAGTCGGAGATACACGAAGAAACCCACGCCGGGTTTTGTCTGAATCCAATTTTCTTCAGGGATACCGTGAGGATTTTTAGGCCCATAATAGAGGTCGACGGATCCGTCTTCATTTGGAACCGCTCCGTGTACCGTCCCGGCCGTGGCACGGCCCTGATCATTTTGGATCAGTGAGCGTGAGTGGTTATCATAGACCGAGAGTGACCAGAAATTTGCGGCCGGGATATCTTTTGGCAGGTGAATCGTAAATGTGTGATCTCCAGTAAGCCACTGATCCTGATTATCCTGATAGACAGCAACATATTGCGATCCCTGTCCAGGAGCCGCTACCGTCATGGATTTTGAGGTTCCAATTGCTTCAAAACCGTATCGGGTCCGCTGATCGATAGCGAGGTAATCCGGGGTGTGAAAGGTTGGATCTTCGGATATAAAAATCTTTTTCCATGGGCTTCCATCATAGGGATGAAGATCCTTCTCTGGTACTCGTGGATGCCAAGCCACGACTTCAGCCATGGCGCGTCCTTTCTTTGCCGCTTCAGTCAAAATTCCACGCATCCGCTTGTCCGGATTAAATTCACGACCATGCGCAATTCCAAGTGTTTCTAACATGCCCAGCATAGCCATATCCTGAGGACGCGGAGGGTTGTTGTTGATGTAGCGGGAAAGCGATTCGAAAAACTTGAATCCTTCGTTTGTGAGAAAATCAGCCTTCTTTCCAGCCATTGGTATGAACGTCATTTCAGGTGGTTTTTTAGCTTCGGCCAAACGGTACTGCTTAAAAGTGCGGACCAGTTTCTGTAATCTTGGTAAATCATCGTGCGACTGAGGGATCGCCCGCAGGTAAAAAATAACCGTATTCGTATCCGATTTGACCACGTGATAAGCTATAGCAGGCATTGGACCATCGTAATAAGGAGGAAGAATAAGAAAGCGACCACCCTTGTTTTGCTCGGGAGAAAAAGGTCCGCCTAGATCGACCAGCGGTTGTTGCCAGATATTGTTCATCGTGCCAAGCAATCCTGCGGGAATATCTACAACCATAGGCCCTTTGGAAAGATCTAGTATGCCGGACATGTAAATCGTATCCTGGTTGGCTGTAAGAACAAGCTGTTGGGATTCTGCCGCCTTGTCAACCACAATGACAGCATGATCGGCGGCCCCCAGCTTCTCGTTAGCCTCGGCCATGGCTCCGTAAGAAGCCATGGGCAGCGCCCATAAGTATGCTTCCACGGCTCGCTGTAAATCGAGTTCGTCGTAAAACTTCTGTGCGGTTTCTTTCGTGGGGTATCCACCGATATACTCAACTGAACCTACGCTTGAATCTCTTATTTCGGCTTGTGTAACCGATAAGAATAACGGAATGCTGAGGGCGGCACATAATACCGGGCTCAGGTTTTTTTTTGTTATCATAAATATTCTCATTTTAGTTTTTAAATTTTTTTCTGCTTTTAGCTATGAGATTTTTCATCATTTTGGCAGCATAAATTGTAACTGGAAGCGCAGAGTCCAATCCGGCCGAAGCACGTCTGGTTTTTCAACATTATAAAATGCCTGAAGCTGTGTGTTAACAGGCAATCTCCCTATTTTAAAAAGCCTGCCAAATCCCCCACCAAAGGGTATAGTCCATTTGTTATTGCTGTTGGCCTCCCAGTTTGCGGTAATAATTGGCGAAGAAGTTAGATACCAGCCATTTGCCAGGTTATAGTTGACAAAATACTGGGCCAGCATCTGGTTCACATTATTTTCGTCACTTGGACCTGCAAATGACCAGATGTTTTGCACCAGCCCTCCGATAACCCAAGGACCTTGCATAGTCAGAGCAACTGCGCCAGGACCTACACCCCATTTTTTTCCTCCCAACCGACTGTCTGTGGCTGTCGGAAGTAAAAAAACCGGACCGACGCCCCAGATTATTTTCCCCGGTTTACTTGGTCCAAAAAACAGAGACTGATTAATGTCGCCCAAGCCAAACGTCCTGTCCTAGCCACCATAAAATCCTGGCTGACTGATAAGCGGTGCAATAGTTCGAGAGATTAGAAGCCAGTTCTCGTTTAGATTGAAAGGGATAACTCGTTGGATGTTTGTAATGTTTTGGGTTTCTTCAAGCGGTCCATATCCAAAGTTAGTATTGTTCTGGAAAGGAAAACTCATCATATTGGCCATGGGGTTCTGGGCGGCCTTTCGCAAGTCATCGGCTGAAGGGTTTGCAGCATGCAGAGCCGGTACTGCGAAAAAAAATCCCATAAAGAGTATTGCATAAAGTAATCGATTCATCGTTTGTTCTCTCCTTTGTTTCGTGTATTGCTGAGAGTTATATCCCCGTCAAAAAGGCTTACCGGATACTCCCTGATCCCATCATTCACCGTGATGGTATCCTTGCTGAGCCCTGCACCTCCATCGACAACAGTATAGTGCAGATCACCACTCATAAATGTTATGCTGTTCCCGTTAAGTTGAATGTCACTGGCCACCACTTCATCACCGAGGGGATTGTCCGGCAGCATATTAAATTGGCTATACCCTATGACTGGCATTCCAAGGGAAAGGTCTTTCATAAACCGGCGTAAATACCCTTCTTCAGGTAAATAGCCGGATTCTCCCTTTGTACCCACCGCAGGTTTAATTTCAAAAGTTGCCCAGAGTTGAATAGAATTGAGGGTACCGTCCTGATTATAATCAAAGGTTATTGGTTCCGCATAGGCGACATCACCGTTCAATGTAGGGCGCTTTACATCAGCAGCAGACAGGGCTGACTGGGCAGCCAGACTTAGCGTTGAGAAGAGAATAAAGCTAAGCGCTATTCGAAACAGGGCCATTTTTTGCTTACGAATGTGCATTTTCAAGTACCTCCTCGGCTTCTGATATCCTTGCTCCGACAAGTTCGTAAACCATTTTACAGGTCTCCACATAACTTGAACTAACTTCCGCAGTATGACGGACCTCACGTGCAATATGCTCGTCTTTGATTGTTGTCTCCAGCCAATCGGCAAGTCTGTCAAAATCAATTGAGGGGAGAGATTTACTCGTTGGCTCCAGGAACCAGTGAACCTCACTGAGACTGCCGAGAAGGTGTTTATGGATACCGCTTGGCATAAGCATACGCCCGGCAGAAAGCCATTGGCTATAAGGTACCGGCTCCAGAAGAGTTTTTGCTTCTTGTTTTGATAACTGTTTCATGCTCCTTGCCCCTCCTTCCCTATGCGTTGATTTTTTTCCAGTTCATCTGCAACAAAAGCAAGATCCATTGCCGCAAGGGTTGTACGAGTGGGCCAGCCGGTTTCTGGATCGCACCCCTCTAACTTGTAAAACCTGGACTTCCAGTCTTCAAACTTGTCTCGGTCGAGGCTGCGGCGCATAACATCCTGATACTGCCATTCTCCTTTCTCATCCCGACAGGGCCAGAAGTAAAAGGGTAACAACTCACCCTTGGTAAAGGGCTGGTCATAGATGTAATCGGCAAATTTGACCACATCCCGGTGCCGACCCTGCAGGGTCCAGATGGCATTGTCCAGAGCCCAGATCTGTTTGCCGATCTCAAGACCGTCAGCAAGGCTCATTGTATCTCCGGTTACTGCGTTCCAAAAAACATGTTCACCAGCCTTTTCCGAGCCGGTGGCTCCATGAAAATCCGGAGTATGCGTATTAAAAAGATCCGCCCAGCGGAAATCACAGAGCAGAGTGGAATTCTTCCAGAATCGACTGTAATGAATATGCCAGCGTGTCAGCTGCATGACATCATCGGAGTACATATTGGGGGTTGAGTAATCAAGAGCTGCTGGACTATCTACATAAGGGGCGAGTTTTGAGGTGACAATTTTAGCCAGTTTGCCAGCTGCAATAAAGGGCCGTTGACCAAAGAGTATGGAGATATTTGCCTGCCAGAAAATCCAGTTAAAGCAATGGGAGTTCATGTCGCGATCACACATGATGGTCTCAAAACCCCATTCAAGCTCAGCTCGCGGGTCATAGCCATGCTCAGGCATTCCCCAGTAAGGGAATTGCAGTTTCCCTGTTTTGTGATCTTCTTCCCGCCCCCATTTGTAGGCGGCCTGTACCCAGCCGTCTATCAGGTCTTTTCCTATATCAGTCCCGGTGGCAATAGCCTGGAGAAACTGTTCAGCAAATCCAGGAGAACCGATCTTTTCCCAGTCAAGGTTTGAGGGAATAGGTTTGTCAGGGCCAAGCTGACCTTCATGGTAAAGATGTTCCAGCCAGTGCAGGCCCTCACCAAGAGGATAGGTGTTAATACCCAGACGGTTGCAGAGCTCGCCCGAGCGCATAATGATTTCAGAAGCTTTCTGTTTATCTCCTTTGACCCATTTCTGGGCAAAAGAGCTGTACCATGCTGTCTCCTGACAGCTCACCTCGTTCCCATAGCCAATATCATACCGTCCCCGGCAGCCATTGATACAGCCCTGGCAGGATTGAGTACGCCTTTTTTTGCTCGGTTCGTCACAGAACAATACGGGTTTGGCAGGCTTGCCGAACGGGCCCCAGTGAGTCGCATCTGGATTGTCAACATCGCCGGCGTAAAACTCCTTAGCGTCAAATCGTGCCTGGACCAGAGCAGCAGGATCTGCGATTTCCACTGAACCACTGCCGTGAAAAGATATGGCTTTAAGATTCTTGGAACCCCAGACTGCGCCAAAGCCACCCTGGCCAGCACCATTTCCGGCATCGTGAACAAGGCAGGCCGTGGCAACCTGATTTTCTCCGGCAGGTCCTATGGCTAATACCGCCGGTTTCTGGGTCGAATAGCCGCTGCCATTTGGAGTCGGGAGCTGCTGCCAGCCGTCAATGGATGTTGTTTCCTCCTCCACAGTCTGCCAGATGGACTCCTGCGTCGTCTTGGTGTCTTTACCCCAGAGATCTTTTGCCGAACGTATGTTTACTGACTCATTGCGAATATCAAGCCATACCGGTTGTGCAGCCTTACCGCTAATGACGATGGCATCCCAGCCCGCATATTTCATGGTGGCAGAAAAACGTCCACCGAAATTAGATCTGGTGAACCAGGAAACCGGATAAAGGCCTACCCCCACACCGACCACTTCACAGCGACCGCCGGCAGAGGGAACGTTGGTACCACTGAAGGGTGACGTCGCAATACAAACAACATTTTTGCTGTCCCGGCCATCGGTGATTGTCTTATCCTGACACAGATCCCAGAATAGTGCAGACCCCATGCCGTGACCGCCTCCCCAGCGTTTGTACTTCTCAGTTGGAATAGTCTTGAATTTGCCGGTAGTCAGATTGATATGTAAAATTTTCCCTGTAAAACCAAACATCAGTTATTGCTCCTGTTTAAGGCATAATTTGTGGAATTGAAGATGGCTAAGTAAAAAACTTCATATTCGTGGAACGCAAATTTGATGGAATGAGGTGTACTTAGGTACGTCGTAATGACAGCAAATTTGCAGTGACGAAGAAGATGGAGAATTTTTACGACGCCATCAACTTTTGCTGTTCAGATCTTCTCTATTACCACCATTCTTTTCCCAGCCTTTGCCGCGCAAATTCACTTCATAACCGTGAGGAGATTTCTGGTCGGGCATCTTGTCGATAAAGGCAATGGCCCCAACCGGACATACTTTGACACAGGCCTGGGTATTGCCCGGTCCACCTTTTTCATTCAGGTAAGGGGTATCTACGCAAAGATCACATTTCTGAACCTTGCGCTGGACAGGATCCCATTGCAACCGTTTGGGTAAATAAGGACAGGCAGCAATACATTGCATACAGCCGATACAGCGATCCGGATCGATACTGCGCACCATTCCATTCGCGGTGTCTACATGGTTTGCATCCACCGGACAGGCAGCAACGCAGGGTGCATCCTTACACTGCCTGCAAATTGACATGGTGATATCATCCGGCCAGTTGGCAAAGGAGTTCTGCTCAATCTGTATTCTTGAAAGAGAGAGAGATGCCTTGCCATGATGAGTCAGGGAACAGGTGGTCATGCAGGTTCCGCATCCCATGCATTTGCCCATGTCCACCACAAGAAATCCTTCACTATGGGGCATCACCAGCAGATTGCCGGGCAGCAGTATTGCTCCTCCAGCTGAAGCTGCAATACCTGCCGCCCCCAGAGCCTTTAAAAATGTTCGGCGATTAATGCCTGGGCCTGCTTTTCCACTCATGGTTTTTCCTCTGTACTGTCCTTTTTGTTTAACTGCTCAACCCAGGACGCATGTTCATCTTGGGCAAATTTAAGGGGCACATGGCCGGTAAACATAGATTTTAAAAGAGGCCATGACCATGGCACAACTGCAGCCAGCAGAACATGAAAGAAAAATAAAATGAGCATGAACAGCGCTAAAGCATCATGGACCCAGGTAGTGGATCCCAGTAAAGCAGTGGGTATGTCCATCATCCGGGGCAATATCTTGATAAAGCCTGTCAGGATAAGAAGAGCAGCAACCAGAACAATGGGGACAAAGGCCAGACGTTCTGAGCCGTTATATTTAGTGGGTCGTACTCTTTTTTTAGTAAGTTTGAAAATATGAGCATAATGGGTAAGCCCCTCGATCAGCGAACCACCATCAGGCATATGTTCTGTAAAACGGTATGGAGAAATAATGGTATTTGCAGCCCAGAAGAAGCCGCCGAAAACAAAAAACAGCGCCCCGATAAAGTGTAGATCCATAAGCCAGGCAGCACCGCTCACACCGGGAACAAGACGCGGCAGAAAGAAGAAGCCCAACCCCACGGCCGAAACCAGAAGTAAGATACAACCACCTGCATGGGTCCAGTGGCTGAGTTTTGCACTGAAATCATGCCGAAACACCCTGTCTTTATCAATATAGGGATCGGTGCGAGAGATAAAGCCACCCAACAGCAGACCTGTAAAGGCCGCAGCAAACAACAGCCATGACAGCGTGTCAAACAAGAAAGAGACGTCTCTGCCGGCCTCTCCTTGTACAGCAGCAAGACAGTCCTGAGCGTTTCCTGAAATGAACAGGAAGAAAAAAACCATGCATAAGCTAACTCTTGTTTTTATATCCATAGGGAATTCTCTGCTAAATTTGTGTGTAATCATGAGGTCATTTTTTTAGACTTCTGAAGTCGTATACTTTGCAATAATTCCTGCTTCAACTCCTGAAGAAGGACTGAATATTCCTGTTTCCGAAACGATGCTTCCCGAGACGATAAGCTGCTCCAATAGTGCAAAGCATTGCTGCATTTAGAATAATCCTTACAGGTTTCCCGAAAAACAGGACTGCTGTGAAAGAGGCTTTGTATTAACGGGCGGTGAGCAGGAAAATGTTTCGAAACTGTAAAGTAATTCTCATGCATGATAGCCATCTCTCTCCTCCACTGATAATTACTCTTACGATTACTAATAAAGTAGTATATGATTCTCTGTAACCTAATTTAGGATAAATATTTTGTGGTGCCATGTTTTAGCAATAGAAGGTTTTCCATAAATACTAACAAGCAATAGGCTTCATTTTTATGGTGAATGTAAAGGCGTCGGTTTCATGCTACACCCCTGAAAATATCTCTGCTGATGCTATCCGTAATCAGCTTCAGCAAATACTCGTCAGTCCAGAGTTTACTGCTACGGAAAGTCAACGAAAATTCCTGAACTTTGTAGTATTGGAGACACTTTCCGGGAACAGTGATGGAATTAAAGGATTCACTGTGGCAACCTGTGTATTCGGGAGGGGTGATGACTTTGACCAGGCAATCGATCCCATTGTCAGTATACAGGCCAATAAATTACGGCGGGCCCTGGAACGCTATTATCTGGTTGCCGGCCACAATGATCCAGTATATATCGACATCCCAAAAGGTACTTATGTTCCTGTTTTCACTGAGCAGTCACCATCTACTCCTATTGCAGCATCCAGAGTAGCTAGAGCTAAGGCATCAGTCGTTGAAGAATCGTGGCCCACAATCCTCATTCGTCCCTTTTTAAACCTAACAGGTGATGCTTCGTTGGATTGGCTGGGACCAGGTTTTGCAAGTGAACTCAGAATGGAAATGACCTGGCACAGAAATATCCAGGTATTAAAAGGTATTCCTGACGGAGTCAATAAACGGGCAGCAGACACCATTGCCAGATTTGTGATTGATGGAGAAATCCTCAACGACACAGAAGGGATCAAAGTGATAGTCACTTTGACAGACGCCTTGAGCAATCTGCAACTCTGGTCTAAAGGACTCAACTGCGGCAGCGATCCGTCTCTACTGATAGCTTTTCGGAAAAAGATTGTACAGACTGTTGCCGCCCAGATAGGGTGTGAACAGGGAATTATCGCAAAAAAAATTCTTACTGAATCCTCCGATAAGGCTCCGGAAAAATTAAGAACCTATGAAGCTATTCTGAGATTTCTTGAATACGCTCAAGATCCAACTGAAGAGCTATTTGTACAGGCCTTAAGTACTCTGGAACATGCAAAAGAAATCGAACCCTTCTGTAATCAGGTTTGGTCCATGCTTGCACGTCTTTACATCATCATATACTCTCTGGAAATTCCTGGCTTTGCTCATGATGTAGCAAAAAACAAAGCAGTTTCTTATGCAGAGAAAGGAGCAAAACTCGCACCCGACAACCAGTTGTCACGCACAATCCTGGCACTTGTCAGACTAATAACTGATGAAGCAACTGCTGCCAAAAAAGAAGTTCAACTAGCCTATGAACTTCACCCCAATTCAGTTGTTATGCTCGATACAATTGGATATGTAATGGCTCTGTCGGGAGATTGGAAACAGGGAACACAATTGATCAGAAAATCAATCAAACGAAACCCATACCACCGTGATTACGCGTACCATGCACTCTGGGCCAACTGGATCAGACAAAAGGACTACAAACAGGCCTATCAGGAAACAATGCACTTGAGAAGCCCACAGCTCTTCTGGGAACCATTACTAAAGGCCTCGACCCTTGGAAACCTTGGGCGATTGGAAGAGGGGAAAAACTGTGTTGAGGACCTGCTCGCACTCAAACCGGATTTTCCGAGCCGTGGCCGCATTTTGATAGGACGATTTGTAAAGTGTAATAGTCTTAGAGAGCCGATTGTCAACGGGCTGGAGAAATGTGGTCTGGAGCTTGCGTGAAAAAAATTCTCTGAGTCTTAACTGGTCCCAAGTCCGGTGGCTGTCCCCTGCCCTTACGCAAAGTTGGTGACACAACCCCAGATACCGGAAAGCATTACTTTTTATTACCAACAATTTCTATCTGGCTGCCAAAAATATTGCTGATAGTTACAAAGATCGATGCCAGATTGAACTGTTCCTTAAGTGGCTCGAGAAACATTTGATGTGGTCAAGTAAAAGTGGACATTTTATTTACCGACTTGTATTTGACCACATACAAATTGTATTTTACTGACCTATTCAAAAAGAAGGAAGATATCCCGTGGATGAAACAATCTGTTATTGCCATAATCATACAGCAGGTGATCTGGAGAAGGATGTTATTAAACATGGCCGATCCACCATTATGGAGCAGATCATTACTGAATCAAAAGCCGGGAACTGTAACTGCGAGACCAACAACCCCAAAGGCCGCTGATGTCTTGCGAATGTTCGCCAGGTGGTGAACACGGCACTGACTAGTATCGGGAAAGGAACGCCACAGGGGTTGCAGAACTTATAGAAAATTCAACATGCTGCAGGGAAACATGAAACAGTGAAAGCATTGGCATGGGCTTTCTGTCACAGTGGACTGCTATTGATTTTTGTTGTGGCTGTCTGGGGTCTGATCTCACCTGCCCATTGGAGTTGCTGGCAGGATGTATCTGAATTTTCGAAAAAAAATACGTGGCCGGCAGAAGAGCATCACCAAATATTCGTGATACAAAACACAAAACAGAGTACGGTTATATGCCATAAAAGAGACAGGTCAGTAACACTCAGTATAGCAACAAATTACCATCAGGAAAAATCGCATGAGACACGTTTCAATTGCCATTTGTGTAACCTTTTCACTAATTATCGCAACCTCTTGGGCACTGGCAGACCAAGGGCCTGAGACGATAGATCTGAAGGCTGCCTATAAAGTGGAAGGGAAAAAAAGTGCGGTAATGTTCCCTCACCATAAACACCAGGAAAAACTAGCGTGTGCCAAGTGTCATAAGGACACAAATGGCGGCGGTCCCCTTGTTGTTGACATCGTTAAGCTGACCACCAGCAGTAATGATTTTCATAAAAAATTCTGCTGGCCTTGTCATATAGAGATGAAGGTGCCAAAAGGTAAATCCTGTAACACCTGTCATCATTAATGGGAAGCTAAGTGTAATATACAATTATTAAGTGTATGTCTGTGCAAGAATTTTTCGTAGGCCTTAATTTTGGCGTTCTTTCCTTGAAAAAGGCTGAAACGCCAGTGGTGTTTTTCTATGCTGAAAGTCAAAAATAGCCCTCTTATTGTCTGCTTATTGCTCTTTATGCTGTATCCTAGTCCGGCATCATCTCAGTCAGAAGGAGATGAGCACGCCGATCATTTCTTCTTTGCTGTTTCAGCAATGGCTTCTCCGGCCCAGACCTTTGTCCACTTTGCCGAATTTCGTGAGTATCTGGAAGAAAAACTGGAAACCCACGTCCACCTGAAACAGCGTCGCAGCTACGAAGAAATAAACACACTCCTCTATGATGCAAGCGTCCAGATGGCCTTTACCTGTACGGGTGGATATCTTGCCGGCCGAAAGTCCTTTGGTCTTGAAGTGTTGGCAGTACCCGTGGTTAAAGGGAAGACCGCATACCAGTCATACATCATTACCGGTAAAAACAACCCGGCCACGACACTTGAACAGCTCCAGGGGCAAGTTTTTGCCTTCACCGATCCCTTGTCGCTCAGTGGCCGTATCTATCCGGTGGCAACACTGAACAGTCGTGGACATATGACAAAAGATTTTTTTAAGAAAACGTTTTATACCGAAAGTCACGACAAATCCATTGAGGCGGTTGCCACAGGGATTGCCGATGGGGCGGCTGTAGATAGTCTCATTTTTGATTCTCTCTATAAATTGTCGGATTCTTTTGCCACCGAGATCAACCCGGAACTTCTGGTTCAGTTACGAAGCCCTGAATTCCGTGAAACATTTACCGAGTTAGAGATGGATCTGGGTGAAGAGTTTTATAATAAAGACTCAGTTCAACTGGTCGATGAACTCGCTATTGAGTTTGCTGGTCTGTTTATAGGACCCGGACATTTTATTTCTCCCCATGAGTCCGTTCATCGTGTTCGCGATGATGGGGATTATGGAAAACTCTGGGGTGCCGATACCGTTGCGGTCAAAAAATTTGTCGAAGCCACCGGACTGAGCTACCAGTCAGATTTTGGCGGCATGCCTGATCATATTGGTGCAGAGCTAGAGTTTATGCAAAAGCTCGAAGAGCGGTATGCACAGGCAGTGAGTGATGATGAGACAGAACTTGCAGACAATCTCTTTTCGATAAAGGGCCGTTTTCTTACGGAACATCTCCTTGCATGGGCACCAGAATTCTTTGATAAGGTTATCAACAAGGCAAACCTACCTCTGTATCGCGAAGTTGCAGAATTGGCAAAGACATTTCTTGAGCAGGAAGGCGAGTTACTCCAAAAACAACAGCAAAAGGATTGCGTTGCGGCATGAAACTTTTTCTGAATACTTTCCTTGTTTTTCTCCTTTTGCAAGGGAGTAGTATTGCCGTCAATGGACAGGAAACGGGAGATTGCATGGGGATTCCATGGAACAGCCCGTTTCCGGTTATTGAACAGACATTTTCGGAAGTTGCGTTTGTCGAGGAAGATGGTTTTCGGGTTACTCTGTTTCGCCTTCCTCATCCGGAAGAAGATGTTGAACGGATAGAATTCAAGCTATTTAAGAACCAACTCATTTCGGTCATACGGTACTATAAGGGACCCATCGATGCATTAATTAATGAGGAATCCATTCGTAAGCTAGTAGGAGGACTTGGACCACTCCAGGAGATGCGAAAAACGACCTCCAACAGCCTTGCCGGGATTGCTGATGTGGTGATCCATGAATATGGGGATGTCTTAATTCTCTTTCGCTATTATCCACCGGGACAAAAAGGGGGATTTGCGGCCAAGGAGAATTCCATCGTGATTATTTATAAGCCAACTTTTGATAAGATGGTCTATTATCGCAAACACAGCGAGGGGGATGTGGAGGAGATTATCGATTACGACTACATAGAATTCTGATAGCCTTCAGTAAGCAGCGGGTCCGCTGCTCAGAAATTTGAAGATACCTTCTGATGGGACTTTTTTTCTTCACCAGCAATGACGGGCTATTGTCTTATAATTAGACAGTTGCTACTCGTATATTTACGGTATGATTGATTACAAAGGAAATTAGAATAGCACCGTCCTACGCACAACTTTTCCGGTTGCATTCACTCTTGAGATACCAAGCCAGTGGAATTTTTGTTCCAGGCACACAAGCTGTACTATATTGTACTGATGTACCTGGAAAAGAACGTGGAGAACAAACGTTTTACTCGGGAGTCATCTTTCCAAGTAGCATTCCATTTGTTTTTTCATACGTTTATCCAGGGGAGAAGGATAAAATAGAGTCCAAGGCTGCCAACTAAAATTCCGGCACCTTTTCTAAACCAGATACCACTATGGTGAAAAGAAGAGTTGTTGAGGATTCTCTTGACGGTCGTTGCCGAACTGCCGGCCACAGCAATAGGGAGACAATGGCCAAGGGCAAAGAGCGTGAGGAGGAAAAGCCCTGTGGCGATCTGTTTTTGCACAGTAATAATGGCAAGAATGGGAGCAATAAAGCCGAAGGTACAGGAGCCGGAAAGAACCCCATAGGCAAGCCCTAAAAGAAATGCACCGGGCAGCCCCCTAACCTGGATCCGACTTAAAGAATTACCAGGCAGTTTGCATTTAGCAATCCCAAGCATATCCATGGCAACCCATAAAAGAATCACCCCTAACAGAATTGTCCAGTAGGGTCCCACATCGCCCATCATCCTGCCCAGCATGACGCAGACAAAACCAATCATAGCGATGGTGATAAAGAGTCCGCAGGTGAAAACCAGGGCATAGGGAACGGCGTCCCGCTCTTTAAGAATTGTATTCTGGCCACCCACGTAGCCAATAATAAGAGGGATGGAAGCCATATGACAGGGACTAAAAAGCACGCTCACCATACCCCAGGCGAAACACCCAACAGCAGCTGCTAAAA
Organism: uncultured Desulfocapsa sp.; assembly: GCA_964621915.1. Classification (GTDB taxonomy): domain Bacteria; phylum Desulfobacterota; class Desulfobulbia; order Desulfobulbales; family Desulfocapsaceae; genus Desulfocapsa. Next base: position 29,112 of record CAZUPS010000024.1, read on the forward strand.
TCCCGCCTGTCATCCATGCATTAATGGTGATAAAAAGAGTATCAAGCATAGGGCTCCGTTTTTAAAAAACTACAATCATGGATTTATCTCTATAAGAACACTACTGTTCGATTGAAATCAGCATATCCAACCATTTCCGTATCTCCTTTTCACCCAAAAAACCGACATGACGGTACCGTTCCCTACCGCTTTTTTCATAGAAAATCTGAGTGGGAATAGCCCTGGTGCCATATTTTTTTCCCTGATCCGGATTTTTCCATACATCAATAAAAACAATGGCGGCTCTTCCCCGGTATTCCTGTTCCAGCTTCTTTAGGATTGGGGCCATTAGTTTACAAGGGACACAACTGTCTGCACCCAGGTCTAGCATGGTCACCATGTTCTTAACCGGAATTTCAGATGCTTCTTCTGCATAGGCCGTGACGGATAGCGACACCACCATAAACACGACCAGGTAAAATATTGCTTCTCTCATGCGCTTAACCAGCCCTCTACGTCAGACTGTTTAGGAATATTCCCCACGGATTTCACATCCCCATCGGCAATAACCGCAGGGGTTGAAAAAATACCCAGTTTTGCGATTTCCTGAAAGTCTGTCACCTTAGTGAGGGTGGCATCAACACCAGTGGCAGCGATTGCCGCCTCAACGATTTTTTGGGTCTTTTCACATGAGGAACATCCCGGCCCGCATACTTTTATTTCCATTTTTTTCTTCCTTTATTTGTGTATGAAATAGTGTTCATCATGAAAAGATGATTCAACTTTTTTCTGATGAGTGACTGTCAAATAATTAAATTGAACAAAAAACCGGTAAAGAGAATTCCACTCCCAACAACTGCAACAAAGACTGCAATCAACTTTAGTTTGAGTACTTTACGAAGGATAACCATCTCTGGCAGTGACAGGGCAATAACGCTCATCATAAAGGCAAGTACTGTGCCAAGGGCCGCCCCCTTGCCAAGAAGCGCTTCCACCACTGGTACAATACCGGCGGCATTCGAATACATGGGGATACCGACAACCACGGCGACAGGCACTGACCACCAGGCATCTTTGCCCATGATGGAGGCCATGAAGGTCTCTGGCACATATCCATGAATCGCAGCACCGACTCCTATTCCAGCAACAACATAAATCCAAACCTTGCCAACAATATCGCGCACGGCTTCTCGTCCGCGATCAATGCGATCAGACCATGTCAATGTTTCTTCTATGACCACGGCCTCAGCTGATCGCAGTTCCTGCACCCAATCCTCAATCCAATGCTCCAGGTTGAAACGGCCAATGACCCAACCGGAGATTATGGCGATGAGAAGACCTGTTCCAAGATAAATGGCTGCTACTTTCCATCCGAGTAGGCCATAGAGAAGAATCACGGCTATTTCATTAACCATTGGAGCTGCAATAAGAAAAGAAAACGTCACTCCCAGAGGAACTCCAGCTTGAACAAAGCCAAGAAAGAGTGGAACTGCAGAACAGGAACAGAAAGGGGTAACAATACCAAGCAGGGCAGCCATCACATTGCCGGCTGTCTCCCGCTTTCCAGCCAGGTATTTACGGGTTCGTTCCTGAGTGAAAAAGGATCGAAGTATGCCTATTACGAAAACTATGAGGGTCAACAGCATCATTACTTTGGGCGTATCATAGACAAAAAACTGGATAGCCTCACCAAGATGACTGCCCTTTTCAAGACCAAGCAGGTCATAGGAAAAAAAATGGGAAAAGGGAAGGAGCTGTTTATAAATAATATACCAGACGATGAGCCCGAACAGGCCCATGCTGGACTGCTTAACTGTTATTTTTTTATTGGGTGTACCAGGACTTGGTGAACAACAGTCAGTCCCTTCTGTACGGTTCTTTATTGATTTCATGAAAAATGCTCCTTAAAGACCTTCAAATATAATCATGCAGCGCAACGTCGTTCTCTATCCACCTGAGAGAGCCGGGCTACCATTTTCCGTAACAGAGGATCTTCATCAAGCCATCCGTTAAGTTTTTTGAGCATCACCTTGGCATAATCGGACTCTTCTCCCTTGGTCAGTCTGAAAATATACCATGAACCTTCTTTGCGGTAGTCAACCAGACCAGCATCCTCCAGCACTTTCAGATGTTTGGAAACTGTTGATTGTGCCAGTCCAATAAGATCCTGCAGCTCGCAGACACAGAGCTCCTTGGAGCCAAGGAGTTTAATAATCCGAACTCGATTAGGATCAGACAACGCCTTCATAACACGAATAAATTGTTTCATATTGTTCACCTGGTTTTTACATATTATAATATCGCCATATCGCCAACTGTCGATACCGCACCCTATGATGATGCTATCCTAAAGTCAATCTTTTTCTTTTATGAGAATATTTCTGTGTCAGAAAGAACAGGTAGAGACTACAACAAAGAATCCGCATACAGCAGTACGGCAGACTTTTGAATTTCTGAAAAACAATCCAACTCACGAAACCTGAGCCAACAGAGACCCACGAGTGCTCGCTATTTCAACATCACCATTTTGGGTAACAGGAATAAACCTTACTCTCAGAGCAGTCCATTGGCATAATTTACTGCTGTAAGATAACACTTCGAAACCTTTTTATGCTCTACTCCCAGTTCTGCAAGTAATGGGGTGAAAATTGCGGATTGATTTCTCTCAAAAGAAATAGGTACTTTCAGAAAAGTTGTGTAAAGTCCCGGTTCTAACAAAAGGGCTTCCTTTACCCTGTTACTGACCGGCAGGTTTCCCAGTATATCCTTCATATTCAAATCGAGCATTGCATCCAACAGGGAAAACAGTCCCATTATGAATAATTCCGAAGCATCGATCTTATGGGGACTGGCCAATCCGAGTAATTCACAAAATTTAGCCCTGACAAGCACAAGTCTAACCAATTCACCGGGTTTTTTTGTGGCCAATTCGGAGATAATCATCAACATGATAAACCGGCGAAGCTCTCTTTCACCCAGGTAGGCAATGGCATGTTTGACTGTTTTCACCTCCTGGAGACGATAAAAATAGGCGGAGTTCAAAAATTTAAAGAGCTTATACGTGATTGCCAAATCGGTCTGGATAATTTTGTGTAATTTATCAATATCAGTTTCTTTCCTGGTTACTTCTGCAAGAAGCTGCAACATGATGGCTTTGTTTGCCGATAATATTTTGATCTTAATTTTTTCAGGTTTACAGAAAAAATAGCCTTGATAATAACTAAATCCCATTTTATTCGCCTGCTCAAATTCTTTCATTGTCTCAACCTTTTCGGCGAGAAGCTTTACGTTATGTTGTGAAAGTAATTTGAGTGTTCGCAGGATTGTATCAAGGGGTGTCATGCGAATATCAATTTTTACAATATCTGCCAGTTCCAAAAGAGGTTCCAGGGTTCTGTCGTAGACAAAATCATCAAGTGCTATTTTATAACCAGCCTTGTGAAGACGATGACACGCATCAATCACTTTTGCGCTGGGTTTGACATCTTCAAGTACTTCCACCACAACCTGTGATTTCGGAAAAGAGAGGGGCAGCATTTTCTCGAGTAATTCCTGCGGAAAGTTGACAAAACATGGTCTATGTCCCGATATATCTTCAATATCTTTTGTCAGAAAAGCACTTGAAAGTACGCTGGCTGTTGCCTGGTTCCCACTGACCTTGTCCAGTGTATAATGTTTGTCTCCCCGGTAGAGGAGTTCATAGGCGAAGAGCTTTCTATGGACATTGAGAATGGGCTGTCTGGCAATATATTGATCCATGGCGGTTTGTCCTGTTCCCTATGCTGAAGGAGACGATTGTTGATCACGTAACTGTTGGGTGAAATAGCTTCTGATCAGGCCTTGGGTGGCAGGTTCAATAAGTATAAATTTCGCAGCATATATATTCTCCTGCGCACGGACGATGACCGCCTTGGCCTCAATAATATTTTGCCCTGCTTCAAGTTCGATAGAAATAAGAATTTTTTCCCGGACCGATAAGGCCAGGCTTGCTGATTCAAAACAACAGCCCCCTGATGAGATATTGACCAAATGTGCTTCACCCTCATCATATGCTGTTTTGTATGTTACTGAATGATTATTACAACATAAACGCAGGGCGTTACGTTTGGAAGATCTTGAAGATTTAGAATTGTTTGACAATGTCCCTCCCAATCAAGAGTTTATCTTGTGCCTAAAAAGAGCAATCTCAGTCTGGAGAAGTCTGGGATATCCAGAAGCATCCTGTTTCACTGATTATTTCCTTTTATGTGAAAAGCTCTCGCCAAAGAGCTATCATTATTATTTCTTTATCATATCATTATTATTCCTTTAGATACAAAGCCAAAAGAAAGCAGCGAGACTCCGTGTCGAGAATTTGTTCTGGCTATCCACTTACTGCGTTGAACGCTTGATTGAGCTCTCCAGCATGCGCACAGCTTTTTTTGACAAATCCGAGTTCACCTGTGCCTCATTATTGAAACTCTTCTGAAACAATTGACGATCAAGACAGAGGTTTTTGGGCACCATTCCCGTCCCGGACTGATACCGTGAGCCTAAGCGAACACTTGCAGCTGCAAAGCCAAGTATGTCAATTGCCTGCAGCTCACTGACACTAAATGTCAATAATGCAAGCGCCAGAATGACATAGATGTTGACAATGACAAGGATCGATAGAGTTGACAGATCAATCATAAGTAACAGTGGATTCTCGTCATAGACCATGAAGAGGCAGAAGCGATTCACACAAGACAGGCCAGCTACATTAGTCAGCAATAATCACACAGTTCTTGCCACTCTCCTTTGCCTGGTAAAGGGCTTGATCGACCTTCCTGAACAATTCGTCAGGTTCCATTTTTTTCCGAAATTGTGTGACACCAAAACTACAGGTTACCTGTATCTCATCCCTTCCGGATTGCACCCTGCCCCCCTCCACAGCCAGTCTTAATTTTTCTGCAACAATACTGGCCGCAGTCACCTCAGTATCGGGCAGGAGTGCGACAAACTCCTCTCCTCCCCATCGGGCAATCAGATCCTGCTCTCTTACACTGTCGAGGATCAGGCTGGAGATATGAATAAGGGTCTTGTCTCCCCCGTCATGGCCATAGGTGTCGTTTACCTTTTTAAAATCATCTATATCGAAAAGAATTAGGGAAAACAGACTGTTATTTCGATTTCCCTGACGAATGGCCTGCCCTAGTATCAGATCAAAATGAAATCGATTGGCCAGCCCGGTTAAGCCATCCACTGTAGCCAGGACCTGGTATTTTTTTCTTCGCCCGCTTTGACGGGTATAGAAGAAAAGTGTCATAAAAGAGGAAAGGGCTACGAAGAAGACAACAAGTTGTACCTGGTGATATCTTTGATTATAACTTTTGAGGGTCTGGTCTTCTCGGTAACTGACGAAATACCCAACATCCTTTCCTTTGATATTACTGGCTGGAAGAAAGCTTATTAGTAACACTTGTTTTTCTTGATTGAAAGTTTTGGCAAGAGAAAAGGACTCACCATTGGCCAGTCTCTCAGCAACAACATACCTCAGTTCGTCATTTACGGTTCGCAACTCTTCCAGGGAAATAAAACCCAGGGCAGGTAGCTCCTCTTGAATACGCTCTGCAACGCAGCGATCCTCACGGTAAAGCGGGGAGATCCTACAAGCCATATATCGTTTTTGCCCCTGTTCAGAAACTGCATAGGAGATAATATCTTCATGAAGAATAAGAGTTTGAATCGCCGGAAAGAGTTGTGCCGCAAGTTTTCTGACCACTGCAAAAGAGAATGAGATTTCCATCGTACCAACGAATTCGTCCCAGTAAAAAAGCGGGTAAACATTTCGAAACCCTTGAGAGACTCTACCTTCTTCAAAACCATGGACAGGAGCCCTGCTTTTATTTACCAGGTCAATGGAGTGGCGTACCCCCTGAAGCGTATCCCCATAAACGGCCGGGCTTTGAAAACGGAGAAAACTGATGGAGCCGGGGAGATGAAAATGAAGAAAATCTATCCCATACGACTGTAACTTATCATATTTTTGAGAGAACTTTTCTCGGAGCAACTGTCGTAAAGCATCCTTTTCTTCGTCGTCTGCTTGTTCAGCAAGGGAGATAATTTCTGCGGTAGCATTATTTTCAAAGAGCGTCTCAAATACAATATTCGCTGTTTTTTCAAGAGAGTAGATAATGGACTGTAGCTGTACCCTCTGCTGTTCCGTCATCTGTCGCAGGTACGTATTTTCTCGCTGATGATGAAGAAAGGAGAGCAGGTAAAAGCTCATCCCGAAAAACAGCAAGAGAAAGGCAGTGAAAAATGAAATCCTTTTCATTGAAGATTTTTCCGCTGTCAACATTGCCTCCCTCCTTTCATCCTTTCCTTATGTGGAAGGATTGCTCTGTTCGTCCAGGACTTCCCGGACTGCATCAATGAGTTCCGTCCCCTGAACAGGTTTACACACATAGCGACAGATCCCCATGGCCAGGGCATCCTTTCTCGAAACAACACTGGAATGCCCAGTGCAGAGTATCACAGAGATCTCAGGGGCGATCTTCATCGCCTCGGCTGCCAGCTCAGCCCCTGTCAGCTGGGGCATGGTCTGATCAGTTACCAACAGATCAAAGTACTGGGGGGACTTGCGAATCTTTTCCAATGCCTCCTGACTGGATGTTGTTTCCGTTACTCTGTACCCAATATTGCTTAGAGTACGGCTATTGACACGGACAAGAAGAGGGTCATCGTCAACGACAAGGATTTTTTCACTGCCCCCCCCTTTGCTTTTGGTTAATACGCTGTGTCCTGCCAGCACTATCTGCTTGAGATTCTTCAATAGCTGGAAGGTATACTCGAAAGATACTGCCTTCCCCAGGAACACTCTCCACTTCAACACACCCTTTGTAATCTTTAACAATACCATGTAGGACCGACAGGCCCAGCCCTGTACCCTTGCCGACCTCCTTGGTGCTGAAAAAAGGATTAAAAATCTGTCCCCGGGTTTCCCTGTTCATTCCCTGGCCGGTGTCGCTTACCTCAAGGATAAGATAGGTTCCGGGAACAATTTCTCCCTGCTGCATTGTTCCATGCTTAACTTCCTGACGCGTGAGAGAAACCCGGAGAATGCCTTTTTCTCCCTCCATGGCCTGAAACCCATTGGTACAGAGATTGACCAGAATTTGATGGATTTTGGTAGGATCGGCCTCCACCGTACCAGCCTCTCTGTCCAGTTCCTGTTCAATGGTCACCGTGCTCGGCAGGGTGGAGTGCAACATTTCCAGTACTTCTTTAACTATATAGTAGGGTTCCAGCAGCTGCAGCTGGTGTTCACTCTTCCTGCTGAAGGTGAGGATCTGTTTTACAAGTTCCTTGGCCCTGCCTGCTGCCTGCAGGACCTGCTCAATATCGTCTCTCGATTGACTGTCTTCTGCTAGGTCATCTCGCACAAATTCAGAAAATCCTATGATTGCCCCGAGAATGTTGTTGAAATCATGGGCAATCCCACCTGCCATGGTACCAACTGCCTCCATTTTATGACTCTGCAGCAATTCCTCTTCAAGCTGCTTCTGGGCCGTAATATCCCGTGCAATATGGACCAGATACTCTATTTTTCCTTCTTTTGTAAAGAGAGGAGAAAATGAAATGTGGAAAATTTTCTGCAGATGATCATGTCTGATAATAGGTGGATGGGCTGCTTCCAGTACCGAGTGACCCGATTGGGGACAATCCTGGCAAGGGCTTTCCTGACCACGAAAGACTTTATGGCAGTGTTTACCGACCAGTCCCCCTCGTCCCACCTGAAAAAACTCCTCTGCGGCCCGGTTGGCCTTGACAATGCGCATGTCCATATCCTGAATGGTCACCAGATCGGTAACGGCATCAAAGGTCCGCTCCCACTCTTTCTTACTCCGGTGCAGGCGGTTTTCCACTGCTCTCTGTTCACTGAGATCGTGGAGGCGCATCAGGATACTAAGAGGGATTCCCTCACTGCCCCTAACTATTGTCACCGTAATTTCCAGGGGCACACCGCTGGGGTTATCCGGATGATCACCTTCCAGGATAATCTGAGCATCACGCATCTCCTCCTGGGCCTGACAGACCGGGCAGGATACGGTCTCTCCCTGGGGATGGACAATTTTTTCAATGTGTTGACCAGTGGCCTTCTCGGAAGCGATCCCCACCATCTTATAAAAGGAACTGTTTGCCTGGATCAGATGCCTGTCGGGAGAAAGGATATAAACAGCGTCCGTTTCCGCATCCATGGCGGCAGTCCACTCCTGGGCCGCCTTCTCCATAGCTCCCATCAACCGGTTAAAGCTGAGATGCAGGGCTGTGAAGCCAACAAGCAGGAGAGTGATGGTTAAGAGAATTGCTTTGAGTAGAAAACTTTGTTTGTTTTCTATGAGTTGTGTCACATCCTGAAAAATAATGAGACCGCCGACAATGTCCTTGTTGAACCCCTTAAAGACCAGATGAGTATGAATGATATAATTGTTCCCATCTATTTCGACCTGGCGATGTAATTCTTCATTAAGGCGTAAATCTACAGGGAGCTTCTCGTAAAGTGGGTTTCCGTGGCTGTTGATCACAAAGCCGCCACGGGTAACCATGTGAAACTTATTTAAATAATCGGCCTTGCTCCACTCCTCTGCAGCAATATAGCTCGTTGCCTGCAAATGAAGCATATTCTCCATAATCTCAACGGCCTGGTGCATATCCAGACCAAACTCCACAGCCCCCATATAATGCCCTTGAAAAAAGACCGGAGCGAAGGTTCGAAAAAAGCCGCCATGCCCAGCGATTCCAAAGCCCGTAACTGGTTCCTGCCGTTCATGGATAACGGTAAGCGATGGACGGATGCTTATAAGATCATCACCCCAGTGGTCCGGGTCATGAACACGGAGGAAGGAACTCCCGTCGGGGAGGTGAAAATGGAGGATACCAAAATATTTATTTTCCCGTTGCAGGATCTTAAAATTAGGGAGGGCCAGCTCGTAGAGACGTTCGCGGTCACGTTCAACAAAGGCCTTGACGATGTCAGGGTTTACCTGGAGAAAGGTCTGTAATCGCTGTTCGTATTGGTGGAAGAAACGATCACGAATCTGGCTGACAGTGTGGTTGATATCCTCCTCTGTTTTGCTGATCAACAGATCTATGGTCTTGTTGTGCTCATTTACACCGTACAAAAAAAAGGCAAGAGAGATCAGGAGAATGATGGTAGAGATAATAGCCAAAGCCCTGCCCCTATCTCCCTGAAGCCAATTCCATGTCAGTTTCTTTTTTTCGATCATTTCAACTTCCGTTCGTTTTGCATTTTTCTGGATTGTCATCCATAAAGAGACTGCCATCCGGTAAAAGATTTATGGGCCGATCTTCTTTGGTTTTAATTTTATAACGGGCACAGGCCCTGAAATTCGTCCGGCAGTATTGCATTTCATAAGCCTTAGAGATAATGTTTTCTTCAATCCGGGCGAAAATTTCACAGACAGCAAGAGAGGGACAGGGAGAGCCTTGACGGCAACCATCCATCAAGGCGATAAATTTTTTGGCAAGAAGAGGATCAAACTGCTGGCCTCTATTCAGCTCGATTTCGGCCAGGGCATCTTTACATCCCATCCCCTTACGGTAGGGACGATCGGAAGTCATGGCGTCATAGCTGTCGGCAACAGTAATGATCCTGGAATAGATGGGGATGGTCTCACCTGACAGTCCCTCTGGATAGCCTTTTCCGTCAAAACGTTCATGGTGATGGCGGATAATCTGGGCAATATCATGCATTCGTTTATCAAAGACCATGGGCTGTAATATGCGCGCTCCCTGATCTGGATGCTTTTTAATTACAGCAAACTCCTCATCGCTGAGTTGTGCAACCTTGAGAAGGATGGCATCCGGGACCCCTATTTTCCCGATATCATGCAAAATAGCACTCAGACGAAGCAGCTCCATATCTATATTCTTGTCCTTGAGCTGCTCGGCCAGCTGCAGGGAGAGATTTGTTACCCTCCGGGCATGGCCATGGGTATAGCAATCTTTCTCATCGAGCGACATGGCCAGCGATTCAACAAGACGGAAAAAAAACAGTTTTTCTTTCTCTTTGCTCTGATGGAGTTCCGTCAGAAGTGCACGTTCTCTGAGAATACGCTGGATTTTAGCCTGCAGTTCATCAGCCTCAAAGGGTTTACTGATAAAATCGCTGGCGCCGGCAGCAATCAGGTCAGAAAAACTGTATTGACTTCCATAGGCAGAAATGACAAGGACATCAGTTTCAGGACAATGTTCCTTGATATGGTGGAGAAGTTCCATACCATCCATTCGCGGCATCATAATATCACTGATAACCAGAGGATATGTGTGTTTTTCCAATAATTTTACAGCTTCTTCTCCGTTTTCTGCGAGATCTCCACTAAATCCCAGGCGGCTGACATGGCGCTGGAGCAGGGTGAGAATATGGCTGTCATCGTCAACCAGAAGTGTTCGCTTACTCAATATTGGGTCAGTCATGTTCTTTCCATAAGGATTTGGCATTGCTCATAACCTGTTCTCAGCCAAAGGATGAATTATGAATGAAGAAACTCATTTTATTAGATAGTTACTATTTTCAACAATATCATATTGCCTGCATTAACACCATCATCTGTTCTGTGTGCTATTCTTTAACCAGAACAATCAGCATTGAGATGGCTGCGCATTTTAACCCGGCGATAGATTTGAACACTATAGCAATATCTATGAAAAAAAACCGGTCAAGTGATAGCAAGCTGATTCTCCTTGTGATTTGTCAATATCACGAGAAAAGACACCGATTAGTCTCACGGTTATCTCAAGTAAACAACAAAATCCAGAAACGAATATTTCCTATATAAACAGTACTATATAAAGGTTTATAAAACTGCTATTTCAAACATCTCTGTTTTATAGGAATTAGGCTATATCGAGGATTTCTGGCTAATTTGCCATTTTTTTGGTATGAGAAGCTAATCATTTTTTTCAAAATTCCCTATATGAGTACATTCAAAAGAGATACGTAATGGCAGATCATTTACAGCGAGTAATTTCGACAGATGGCAGATTCTTTGGTCTTGCCTGTGTTACCACCGATTTGGTGGCTGAAGCATGTCGGCGTCATGACACAGGGCCCGTTGCTGCGGTAGCTTTGGGACGAGCTCTTACTGCGAATATCCTTCTAGCGGCACTTTTAAAAGATAAGCAGCAGGTGATGCTGAAGTTTGAGGCAAATGGCCCTTTACGTAAAATCGTTACAGAAGGCTTTTGTACTGGTGAGGTTCGCGGATATGTGGCAAATCCCCATGCGGATGTTCCTTTAAAAAATGGAATAATTGATGTTGCAGCAGGCCTTGGAAAGGCCGGTTTTCTCACTGTCACAAAAGATATTGGCGCAAGACAAAAATATGAGGGAACTGTACAGTTGTACACCAGCGAAATTGGCGAAGATGTGGCTTTTTACCTCACCAAATCCGAGCAAACACCATCTGCTATCGGTGTCGGAGTACAGGTTGATAAGAGTGGGACAATAATTAGTGCTGGCGGCTTTCTTGCCCAGTCCCTCCCCCCTGCAGATGAGGTTCTTATTGCCAGCCTTGAGACTCAAATACAAAAACTTGGCTCGATCACCAGGTTTATACAACAGGGCAAAACCCCTCATGATATTTTAGAAGTTTTATTTGACAAAATTCCTCATCGGACACTGCTTACACAACCTCTCCGGTATCAATGCTCCTGTAGTGAAGAGAAGATGAAACAAGCTTTATTTTCACTCGACAAAGACGACCTGATTAATTTAAAATCGGAAAAACCCGATGGTGTTGAGGTTCGGTGTGACTTTTGTGCGAAAGCCTACCTCTTTGATAAATCAGCATTACAATCAATAATCAACAGCATGGAAGGGACAGTACAGTAGTTTATCAACAACAGAAAATCGCTTGCTCCGTGAATTGAAGTTGCACAGCAAAATGGTATAGTGTTATCCACGACCATCCGCCCAACAAACTTATTAGTAAAACCTCTAATCCCGTATATCGGAGTCAAAATAGGACAAAACTATCCATTATGTTCTTTCCAAATACTTACAACCCGAGTTTATCTGCAACAACTTTTCCAAACTCAGCAATATTTTTATGATGGAGAAGAAGAATATGACACCCCATAGCTTCCGGATGGTGACGAACTGTTTTCAGAACTGATGAAGAATCATAATCTGTTGAGCTCCAACTGGTAACGAACTCCTCCCAGCTTTGGTCAATTGTAATATGCTCTTTAAAAATAGGTTTTCCGTGTTTGTCCTCTAAAAGCTGTGAATAATTACTGCAATCACTATTTCTCACGTTAAAAAGCATCAGAATAGGTTTTTGGGTGACATTAGAATAAATAATTTCACCAGAAGGTATAACTGTTTTGCCAGTTTTTCCGGCATAGAGCAATTCGCCGGAATAGAAATACAACCTTGAAACTTCGACTACTTTATGATCATTCTGTTTGTAATCATTAAAGCTTTTATCTGTGAATTTTTTTTCATACGATAATAATTTGGGATCTATTCGATTAACCACTGCTCTAAACCCTCTACCATCAAAATATTCCAGTTTGTGCAATGATTTGCTGGAATCAACCCCTACACTTGGGTATGTTTTTTTAAGTGTTTCCATGATAACGGCCTTAGGGGATTGCCATGAAAAACCAAATAGTTGAGCCGCATTTTCATCAATGCTTGCCACAGCTGGTTGCTTATTAATTATTTTAACTAAACCTGGAATTGGTACAGCGGCGAAAGTAGAATCTTTAACAATTGCAATCCCAACCATTTTTGAGTCAACTGTCAATACAGGTGCCCCTTGAGGGATGACTTTGTATTCTTTTTTGTAAGGAACCGGGATAGTTGTACTCAGCATTTCCCCTTTAGATTGGGCAAAGCCGTCAAGTATTTTTCGATCATATAAAATTCCAACTGGGGTCTTTTCTGACACTACTTTTGTTGGAAATACTTCAAGGGGATAATAAGGGTCAATTTTCAGTAGGGTAACACCTTTATAATTAGAGACGACTTTTGCTGTGTAACCTCCAACATTATTTCCTGGGACTTTAACCAGGATTGCATCAAGGCCATTGATAACATCCGATGAAGTGGCCAGGTAGCCATCAGGGCTGAGGGCAACTGCATAACCAAGAGTTGTCCTTCTCGATGAAGATTTCTGAATAATAGTAATATCTTTGGATGACAGCTTTCTAGCAAGGTTTGATTTTTCAGGCGATGTAAAAGCGTTCTGTTTTTTTACATTCTTGGATACAACGGGTGGAGAATCAGTTACTGTAATTACATATTTCACATTATGATTGATCGGCAAAGCTTTGGTTCTATCTATTAATTTTTGTGAATATAAAATATTTGGATCCTCAGGATAAGAAGTTTGATAGGCTTCCAAAGACTTCTGTGCTTCGTCCAGTTCACCAATTTTGACATATCCAAAAGTTGCAGTTTTAATACCTCCAGCTTTTGTCTGCAGTTCTAAATATTTGGAAATGATAAGCAAACAAGCTTCCCTAGGTCGTTTAGTTCCTCTAATACATTTTTTTTGTAAAAAAACATTTACTTTCTTCAGATCTGCAGAAGCAACAAGTTGTTCCGCCTTCTTCAAATCAATTACGGCCTGGTTGTCTGCAGCGGAAGACACTGGTACTACGGCTAAATTTACAATAAAAACTGTAATAAAAACAAGTAAACTGTTTTTCATGGAATTAAGCTCCTTCATCAAACATCAAGAAATGTAGTGTAACTCTATTACTCACGTTTAATGCTATTATCATCCCCCCACCCTAGTCAAGGACAATATTTCACTCGTTAAACCGTTGGAGCCATCTATCATTAGTATAAAAAGAACAGCACAATATTTTTTTCAAAACTGGAATTTTTTCCTACCTATGGAATACAGCAACACAAAAGAATGTTACTTTTAAAATCCAACCGTCAACTCCATGTGGTTGTTAATCAAATATGCCATTATGTCATGTCCGAAAAATGATTAAAAGATTCATACAACATCTACTTCTTTCGAAAGACTTCCCCCTTTGTGAGATGTTAGTAACCATATTTTCCCAACAATATTTCAGGATATTTCACACCTTCACAGGTCTCTCATCTACTGTTTTCATGGACATTCTCTGATTGTTCTGTATAATAAATGTGTCACCAAACTTCGCAACTCCAGTCTACAATCATAGCTCTATTTTTGGTTAATGCGCACAACGATACGTACACGTATACTTTCTATTTTTGTTGCTGTAACGCTTATTCAAGCACTGCTCATGGGTGCGTTTTTTCTTCGCCAAAACCATATTTCCCGCAATACTCACGTTAACCAACAGTTAACAACTGTATGTAAGAACCTGAACAATCAAATAAACACTTTTTTACATACCACCCTTCACGACCTCGAGATAGCAAGTCAACAGGTGGAAAGGATGGCACAAAAAGATTATCAACGCTACAACCTCCTCAAGACTCTAAAAAGCAATAACTCTTCTTTTTCATCCATCGTTTACTATGATATTAACGGGGATGTTCAAAGCTCAATATCAAATGACGAAGAGCAGGAGCTTCTTCCCATTTTCACCAAAGACACAGCACTCTTTGACGTTCCATACTATTCTGGAAATCCATACTTTTCCCAACTCGCAACAGATAGCAATTCACCTGCACTTGTTATCAGCCAACCAGTAAAGTTCCTGGACAACTCATATATTATTGGTGTTATTTCAGCCCTTGTTCCATTTGATACTTTTAAGGAAATCATTGCAGCAACAGTATTTCCCCCAGATATAAGTGTTTGCGTTCTAAATCATAAAGGTGTCGTGCTTGCACAAAATTCGAGCACTGAACTTTACACACCGACCTATCCTGCCAATCAACAATGGGATGGGAATATTGTTTTCGATAACGTTCACTATGTTTCAGTTTCATCGGTTCTTGACTTTTATGGTCAAAAATTTACGATTGCCGCAAGAGTTGATGCCAATAAATCCTGGATTCCAAATACCAGAACCTTTGTACTCCTGGTCTTTCTGATCCTCCTCCTCCTCCTTCTATCTGCACTTATTGGTTGGACAACTAATAAAAAGATTATAGAGCCACTACAACTCCTTGCAAACGATTCCGCGACATTACTCCAGGGAAAAAAGGTTGCCATTTCCCATTCCACCGATGCAGAATTTCAAGATGTTGCCAATGCCATGAACAGTATAAATATGCAGCTTCAGGAATCGAACCTCTCTTTGGAAAAAGAGGTTCAAAGACGTAGGAGTGGTGAAAAACAGGCAATTCTAGCAAAAATTGAAGCAGAAAAGGCAACTCAGGCAAAATCCATTTTTCTAGCCAATATGAGCCATGAAATCCGTACACCTCTGCATGGTATGCTTGGTATGCTGGAGATGGTAAGTAAAGATCCACTGAATACTGAACAAAAACGACTCCTGTCAATGACCACTCTCTCAGGAAAACGACTGCACACCGTTGTCGGTTCTATCCTCGATCTTTCCCAAATAGAGTCCGGAACATTTAAACTGCATCATTCTCCTTTTTCTCTTTCTAAACTTGTTGCTGAAGTCGTTGATGTAATGCAAGTCCAGACAGCTAACAAAGATATTACAATAAGTTTCATACTCGCTGGT
Source organism: uncultured Desulfocapsa sp. (assembly GCA_964621915.1). Lineage (GTDB taxonomy): Bacteria > Desulfobacterota > Desulfobulbia > Desulfobulbales > Desulfocapsaceae > Desulfocapsa. The sequence goes on from CAZUPS010000024.1 coordinate 44,730, forward strand.
AATATTCCAAATGACCTGATAGGTGACAGCGGAAGAATCAGACAAATCCTTATTAACTTGATTAATAATAGTATAAAATTCAGTGAAAAGGGTCAAATTCTACTCAAGATTGATTTGCAAGCAGAACCATCAAAAGCAAAAGTAAAACTGCTCTTTAGTGTTATAGACCATGGCACTGGAATATCCGACAAAGCGAAACAGACTATCTTTACTGCATTTGATCAAGGCGATATTGAAAAAGATAAAATCATAGAGGGTACCGGCCTTGGCCTTACTATCAGTTCCGAATTTGTCCAACACATGAAGGGCAAACTCTGGCTTGAAGCAAGTGATCCAAATGGTTCTACCTTCTGTTTCACTATTCTCTGCGACAAGGACATCGAGAAACAACCTGAAGTGGAGGTGCAGAACAACCAGCCATCTCTTAGAAAAATGCTTACTGGAATCAACCTATTTCTTGCAGAAGATGAATTTATTAATCAGCGTATTATCTCTGCCTATCTTGAAGAACATGGCTGTAGTGTAACAGTCTGTGCAAACGGAAGGGAGTTACTTGATAAAATGGAGTCAGAAAGCGCAGACATCATTCTTATGGATATCCGCATGCCTGTAATGAATGGTATTGAGGCTACACAATTTATCAGGGAAAAAGAAAATAAATCTGGAAAATCCCCAATTCCCATAGTTGCGCTAACGGCTCAGGCAACAACGGATTTTGCGGAAAAATGCAGAGATGCAGGAATGAACGACTACCTTACCAAGCCGATACCATTTAAAAAGTTATTAAAAATTATAGAAAAACTGGTAGATAACCAGGCATAGAATAAGAACACTGCTAAAAAGAACCTGGACTGACACTTCAATGAAATGCCAGTCCAAACAGAACGATTAGCCTTTGGTTATTTTTTCCAATGCTTCTTCGTAACGTGCTTTGGTTTTATCTATTATATCCTGTGGAACTTTGGGTGCTGGTGGATTTTTGTCCCAGTCAAGTGTTGACAGATAATCACGCAGAAATTGTTTATCAAAGCTTGGCTGTCCCTGCCCCGGTGTATACTCATCGAATGGCCAGAAGCGAGACGAATCGGGAGTCAAAACCTCATCTATTAGAATAAGTTTATTCTCATCACCAAGCAATCCGAGTTCAAACTTTGTATCAGCAATAATAATCCCTTTGGATCTGGCAAAGTCTGCTGCTCTGCTATAGAGCTCTACGCTGATATCCGAAATTTTCTGAGTCTGTTCCTTACCAAGCATCTCCTCCATGGTGCTAACCGAAATATTTTCATCATGATCACCAAGGTCAGCCTTTGTTGAAGGAGTGAAAATCACCTCGGGAAGTTTATCAGATTCCTGCAAATCATCGGGAAAGGCAAAGCCACATACCGTGGTGTCTTTCTGGTAGGCCTTCCAGAAGGAACCTGAAATATAACCTCGCACAATACATTCAACACTTAAAGGCCTAGTTTTATGAACAAGCATAGAACGCCCATCAAGCTCTGCGGCAAAAGGTTTACACGCTTCCGGGTATTCATTTACATCTGCGGTGATAAGATGATTGTCAATAACATCACCAAGGAGATCAAACCAGAAGAGTGAAAGCTGGGTTAACACCTTCCCTTTTCCGGGAATTGCATCAATTACCACATCAAAGGCAGAAATACGATCAGTGGCCACCATCAGTAATTTATCATCATGTCCTGGTATTGCGTACATATCACGCACCTTTCCACGATGAACAAGCTCTAATCCTTTATAATTCGTTTCTAATACTGATTCACTCATTGACATACTCCTAAAATAAAGAAAGGGGAGTGAAAACCACTGGTTCTCTCTCCCCTATAAAAAAACAGACAGTGGTTAACTGGTAAACTCGTAAAAAGGTAATTTTACAGGCTGAGTTTTTTCTTCACAGCATCGATTACAGCATCACTTGAGGTTGCAGGAACACTCAGGAGCAAACCGGCATCCTTGTAAAAACCGATAAGAGGTGAAGTCTTTTCGTTATATGTTGCAAGACGGTGACTAATAGCCTCTTCGGTCTCATCTTCACGTTGAACAGCCTTGGCACCACATTTGTCACAAATCCCTTCAACCTTTGGAGGATTGGATTTAACATTGTAAATTGCCTGACATTCTGGATTTTCACAGGTACGACGGGTACAGAGTCTATCAAGAATGATATCTTTTGGGACATCAATTTCAACAGCCATATCAAGCTCAATGCCAAGTTTTTTAAGAAGTGCGGTAAGCTCTTCTGCCTGTGGTATGGTACGGGGGAAACCATCGAGGAGAAATCCTTTGGCACAATCATCTTCCTGAAGACGACCTTCCATAATTCCCATGATAAGTGAATCAGGAACGAGATCACCACGCTTCATATAGCCTTCAGCCTCTTTACCAAGCTCGCTTCCTGCAGTAACTGCACCACGAAGAATATCTCCGGTGGAAATCTGAACAGAACCGTCAATGGCGGTGAGTAATTTTGCAACGGTACCTTTGCCTGCGCCGGGAGCGCCCAAAAGAATAAGTTTCATGCTATTCTCCTAATGTATCAATTATTTTTTATTTAACTTTAGTTAGTACTTCCCTCTTTGCGAGGCAGAATATAAACACTTTTGGGATATAATCAATATAAGAAAAGGGACGAACGAAAATTCAGTCACCTAATTCAAGTTCCTGCTCTTTTATCAGACTATCAGGAATATTTTTATGGTATGCACTCTGATCCCCACAGTATGGATTTGAATAGGAAACAAGTTCTGCCGTGAGTGATCCAATAAGAATTTTAGAATTTATCCGAACGGGGATACGACATTTATCATTGGTAAGCCAGATAACTGTGGCACCATCTTTTTCGTAGAGTCCTTTAAACTTCATAATGGGAGTAAAAGGTACCACATTTACATCACCACGGACTGTTTTTCTGATTCTGGTTTCAGTACCGGTTCGCACCACAACCTCGTGGCGAGCACCATCCACAAATGTTGAAACAATGGCTGGGTAATCTGCTTCAAGCCGCATCATCCGCGTAAAAAAGAATGATGAAAACTCGTTATGGACAGTTCCATCAATGGAATACAATTCCGGAGTTTTCTCGTTTTTCTGATACCGGACTTTTCCATCATGTTGATCATACTCAGTGTGCCGCCGCGCAGTATAGTTTTCACCCTCTTTCTGAATGACTTCATAACTAGAGGGTAACCGATTATCACCTTCAACCAGAGTTACAAAACTATCATCCACCGGATAGAAAAAGTGAAAAATTCCAGAATCTTTTACACGTGCTCTCAGTTCAAAGACATTTTCCTTACCAGCAACTCTTGTGACTTCCATACGAAGTTCACCAATTTTGATGCCACCCGTCCAGGAAATTTTGTATTTGAGTTTTTCGCCACCCTGATACATGGCTTTTCTTATATCTTCAGTTACTTCACCATTGGGATACCCTGCCCCCCTGCTTTCCACACTATGGACAAGAGTAAGACAGAGGAAGAGAGATAAAAATAAAAATCGTTTCATTATTTTTCAAGAAGTAAAGAGAGCCATGTTGCAATAAAAAGAACCAGACTGACAATACCGTTCATGGAGAAAAACGTTCCTTTAATCTTAGAGAGGTCGTTTGGATTAACCAGCTTGTGTTGATAGAAAATCACCGCTGCAGCGATCAAAACACCACTGTAGTAGACAAGATTCAATCCTGCCTGAAAGCCGGTAAAGGTAAACAGACAAAAGGCAAATATATGAAAAACACCAGCCAAGCGAAAAGCGTTCCGTGGCCCAAGCTTTGATGGCAAGGAATGAAGCCCCGCTTTTTTATCAAAATCGGCATCGAGGCAGGCATACATGGTATCAAAACCTGCAACCCAGAATAGCACTCCTAAAGAGAGTGCCCAGGGGTAAGCAGTTAAAGTGCCCTGCACTGCTACCCAGCCACCGAGTGGTGCAAAAGCAAGAGCAACACCTAATATCAGATGACAGAAGGAAGTAAATCGTTTGGTCAATGAGTAAAAGAGTGTCAGACCAAGGGCAAATGGAGCAAGTTTTAATGTAAGAGGATTTAGTGACCATGCAGCAAAAAAGAATAGAAGTCCTGCAACAATGACCATCCCCCATGCCTCAAGACCACTCACGGCACCAGATGGTATAGCGCGATCAGCGGTTCTTGGATTAGCAGCATCAAATTTAACATCAACAATACGGTTAAACCCCATGGCACACGTTCTCGCCCCTACCATGGCAAGGACCACCCATAAAAAGGTGAGGGCATCGGGAACACCACGACCAGCAAGAAATGCACCCATAAAGGCAAAAGGCATGGCAAAGATGGTCAGTTTAAATTTAATCATCTCAAGAAGAACAGCAATTTTCTGAAACATTATGCAGTCTCTCCCCAACGTTTTCTGCCTTTCATATTCAGACCAAGCTGATCCCCAAGTCGCCATGAAAAGGTCAGGGCCATTTCCTGTAGAGTTTCCGGTTTCAGATAAAAACCGGGATGAGGCGGACAGACAACTGCTCCAGCATCATGAACTGTCAGCATGTTTTTCAAATGTGTCCGATTTAATGGAGTTTCTCTTGTTACAAGGATAAGTTTTTTATTCTCTTTGAGCATCACATCTGCAGCCCGATGCACAAGATTCGATGTCATCCCGGAGGCAATCGCTGCAAGCGTTCCCATGGAACAGGGAATAATCACCATTGCATCATATCCTGCAGATCCAGACGCAGGAGCCGCTGCAAAATCATCACAGTTAAACCATTTGGTCACAGCAGGCAGATCAGCATAGGTAGAGTCATGCTCCAATTCAAGAACCTTTTTACCAGATTCAGAACAGATGCCATGGACTGTCACATCCTCATTTTGAAGCACTTCGAGAAATGACTGCAGGTAGATCATTGCTGACGCACCGGTCACTGCCACTAGAATTTTTTTCATTATATTATACTAGTTATCAAAAATATTGAGTGGAACAGAAAGTGGAGACGCCTCTTTTCTATCAATCAAATAGGTGAAAAATTTTTCAAGTGCCTGCTGTTTCTTTTTTCCGAGATCATATTCAATGGCTCGCAGATACACATAGCATTCATCGGGATGCATGGGGATACGCGGTGCCACGTTTTGACAGATGGACTCAAGTTGTTCTCTTCCTTCACTTCTACAATACAAAAACTCACGGTGAATGGCTGAAACGACCTCGGGAAATTCAAGACAAAACTCCTCACGGGCAGCACATACCGCAAAGACAAAAGGAAGATCAGTATACTGACACCACACTTCTGCAAGATCAAGTTTATATGGAAATTCATTGCTAGCTGATAATCGCAGGGCCTCATCACCAATGGCTAAAATCCCACCTGCCTGGGCGGCCTGTTCTCCATTCACATCACCCACCTCGTAGGCCGGATGCACATGAAAAAATTCCTCAAGAATTACTTTTACCAGACTGATTGATGTTTCAGACTGTCCACTGAGCAATACGGTGTGGTCACCGAGAAACTTTGGCTGAATCCGTGAGAAGAGAAAAACAGAACCAACAGAGCCATTGGCACTAATGGAAAGATCCGAAAGGATACGATATTCCTTTGGACGAACCCCGTACTCATAGGAAGAGACAAAACCAAGATCAAGTTCACCGCAAGCAAGCATCTTATTTAAGGTAGAGGGCGGTGCCTCGACCACTGTCCAATCGGCTGGGTGATTTCGGGTTTTCCAGGTTTCATAAATCGGAGCAGTGTTTATAAAATTCACCATTCCAATACGGGCTCCGCTCATATTTTTTTCCCAATAATCAATTACTGATCGTATTTACAGGAGACAGCCAATTGATGGAATCGGGACGACCTCCAGAAGTGATTCGTTCCACAAGTTGCCAGGCATTGGTTGCCTTTTCATAGTGCGTTGCACAAATATTCAAAATACTGGATGTTCTTCCACACTCAAGGCTGCCGAACCGCTTTTCACGATGTAACGCCATTGCTCCACCATGAGTTGCCATGGAGAGTATCGTATCGACAGAAACAGTTGGGTGGTTCTGTTTAACAAGTGCCATTTCATCCCACATATCCAGCATTGGATTTGACGTTATAGAATCAGTGCCTAATGCTGGAAGAAGTCCATGATTCAGAATACGCTCAAGTGGTGCACGGCCAACATTCAAAAAGCTATTACTTGTTGGACAGAGGCAAATATAAGCATCCGATTCCGCAATTAATTTTATTTCCTGATCACTTAAATGAACGCAATGGACACAGAGCGTGTTCCTATCAAGAATTCCTGTTTTCTGTAAGTACCCCACCACGCCCTTCGTGTCAATTCCAGGAATTGGAAAAGTATCACTGGTAGCGCCCCGCTCTTTAAGAAATTTTGAAAAACAGCCACTCCCTTTAATGAGCAAAAGAGACTCGTCGAGATTCTCTAAGAGGTGAAATGAAAAAATTGAATCCTTCTCTATACTTCGTTTTTTAATGAATTTCAGTAGTTCGGGAGTTGTTGAATAGGGGGCATGCCCGGTCACCATCCGGTGACACGGAAGTTCTGTAATTGTTTTTATTGCAGCTTCCGTTGCAAGCTTTGATGGACCCAGCATTTCAAAAAGGGATATTATTTCAGCAGAACAGGATTGGAATTTTCCAAGATCAGTGTTCCCCGTATCAAGCATCAGGCCAACTCCAGATTCATGCTGTTTGACAGCGATCTTTTCCGCAGCGTCACGAATTTCCTGTATGGAATAATTGGAGTCCATACGTTTTTTGAGTAAAGAGGAAATCCAGTCACACATTGAACTCTCAGCAGATTCCTGAGGAACCGGGCCATAAATGGAAAGATCAAGATGGATATGAGCATTCACTAAAGCCGGGAGAATAACACCTGAACATTTGGTAACGGGAAGATCAGAAAAACGAGCGACAATATCATCGTACTGGCCAACTGCAATAATGGAGTCCTGATCCAAGACGACAGCACCATCGGAGAGAACAGCAGAAGTAACAGGTATTACCCAGGGAGCCCTGAATATACGAGGTGATTGGTTTGCTAGAAGAGGAGACACGGCAAGTGCTCAACCGACGAGGCTATAATCCATCAGACGTTGTCTTGGAGTAAAGCCTGCATCAACAACCAGTTCTTTTATCTCGGTTTCAGAAAGTCTGAAACTGATACCAGCTGCTGCCACAACATTTTCCTCAATCATGGTAGATCCAAAATCGTTGGCACCAAAACAGAGTGACAGTTGCGCAATTTTTGGCCCTTGAGTTACCCATGACGCCTGAACATTTTCAAAATTATCCAGATAAATACGAGACAGTGCGAGCATTCTCAAATATCCATATCCAGTTGTTTTTTCGATGGGAGCCTGTTCCACAAGTGCTGTATTGTCGGGCTGGAAGGGCCAGGGGATAAATGCTGTAAAGCCACTGGTGCGATCCTGTAATTCACGGAGTCGTCGTAAATGTTCCAGACGTTCTTCTATGGTTTCAACATGACCAAACATCATGGTCGCGGTGGTTCGAAGCCCCTGTTTATGAGCCTCTTCCATCACTGCTATCCAATCATCGGCAGTCCCTTTTAAGGGAGCTGTAAAATCACGAACTCTGTCAGAAAGAATTTCTGCACCGCCACCTGGAATGGAATCAAGCCCTGCTGCTATCAGGCGTGAAATAACTGTAGCGATAGAAAGTTTTGAAACTTTGGCAAAATGATGAATTTCAGGGGGGGAAAAGCCATGCACATGAATACCCGTCTCCTTCATAAAACGGAGCATATCCTCATAGTATTCAATCTGGAGATCGGGATGAAGGCCGCCCTGAAGAAGAATTTGAGTTCCGCCAAGATCTTGAGTCTCCTTGATCTTGAGTGCCAGTTCGTCTTTGGTCAGCAGATAGCCATCTTTATCTTCAGGAGCTTTGAAAAATGCGCAGAACTTACATGCAGATACGCAGATATCAGTATAGTTAATATTGCGATCTATTACGTAAGTAACATTTTTCTCGGGATGGAGCTTTTCTCTGATGGCATTGGCGAGAAAACCAAGCTGATAAAGATCCGCATCATTGTAAAGCTGCAAAAAGTCATCATCACCAAGCCTGCCACCGGATAAGACTTTACCACTAATGTCATTAAACGTACTTTCCTGCATGGATATCACCTGAATATGTTATTCGTGAACCTGAATAGTTTTATACAGAGTATCCCGTTCAATGGCAGTACGCCCAGCTTCTTTTATAAGTTTTACAAGTGTTGTGGAACCTATCGCTTGCTCAGTCTCGGCACCTGCCATATGGGTGATAACTTCTTCCTTAACTGTACCATCCATATCATCAGCACCAAAAGAAAGGGCAATCTGAGCGACCTTAGGTCCTATCATTACCCAGTAGGCCTTAATATGGGGAAAGTTATCCAACATAAGCCGTGCAACGGCAATATTTTTCAGATCATCAATTCCAGTTGTACTTGAAATACTTGACATCTCGGTATTTTTTGGGTGAAAAGCAAGAGGAATAAAGGCAAGGAATCCTTTCGTCTCATCCTGAGCCAATCGAAGAGCATCAAGATGTTCCACACGCTCAGCCATGGTTTCAATATGGCCATACAACATAGTGGCATTGGTATGTAAGCCATGCCTATGGGCAACCTTTGCAACCTCAATCCAATCCTTTCCTGGAAGTTTTTTCTCACAGGTAAGTTCTCGAATCCTCGGAGCAAAAACTTCCGCACCACCACCTGGAATTGAACCAAGTCCGGCATCCTTTAATAATTCAAGGGTTTCCCCAACAGGTTTATCTGCAAGACCTGCAAGATGGGCAATCTCAACACAGGTAAAGGCCTGAATATGAACATCGGGACGGACGTCCTTAATTCCCTTCAGTAAATCGGTATAGTAAGAAAACGGCAGATCCGGATGAATTCCGCCAACCATATGAATCTCTGTGATAGGTTCATCGAGACGATCACGAACCTTTTGTTTTACAGTCTCAAGATCCATCTCATATGCCTGCTCATGCTCCTTGTCTTTTCCAAAGGCGCAGAACTTACAGAGATTGGTACAGATATTTGAATAATTGATATGCTGATTGTAGATAAAGTAGGTGTCATCCCCGTTCATTCGGTTCCGAACCATGTTAGCCATATACCCTAGGGCTAAAATATCATTTGAATTATATAGACGAACACCATCGTCACATGACAAACGCTCTCCAGCTTCTACTTTTTCGAGAATGTCACCAAAACCAGTACTTTCAATAAATTTTTTCATGGTCATAAAAAAGGCCGGGAAGTTATCCCAGCCAATATCCAGCATATAAATGATTTATCAATCTAAAAAGAATTTTAATTTATCGCGACGACTTGAATGCCGTAATCGGTTCAAGGCCTTCTTCTCAATCTGTCGAATACGCTCACGGGAAACATTAAACCGCTTTCCGATCTCTTCAAGTGTGTATTCGGCCTTTTCACCAATACCAAACCGAAGTCTGATAATTTTTTCCTCACGCTCGCTTAACGTTGAAAGGATTTCTTCAACCCTGCCGGAGAGTTCTCGATTCTGAACAGCCTCATAGGGAGATTGCGATTCCTGGTTTTCCAGAAAATCTCCAAGGGTGGAATCATCATCTCCAACTGGAGTCTCTAGAGAAATAGGTTCTCTTGATGCTTCGAGGATCGCCAGGATTTTATCCATTGGCAGATCAGTATTTTTTGAAATCTCAAGTGGAGTTGGTTCTCTGCCAAGTTCTTTATAGAGCGCATAAAAGGCTTTAAAAAACTGACTTCTGAGTTCAAGGAAATGAACTGGCAGACGAATTGTTCTGGTCTTATCGAGGATGGCACGGGTAATAGCCTGACGAATCCACCAGGAAGCATAGGTTGAGAACTTATTTCCCTTGGTGTAGTCAAATCGAAAAACGGCGCGCATCAAACCAAGATTGCCTTCCTGAATAAGATCAGCAAGAGTAAGTCCCTGGTGCATATAGCGTTTTGCAATAGAAACCACCAGACGAAGATTCGCTCGAATCATGCAATCCTTGGCAACTTCAATAGACCGTGAGTACGCCTCAAGTTTTGTCTGCAATTCAATCAGATCGCGACAGTCAGAATGCTTTTTAGCAGCACTGACCACGCTGTATCTCATGAAATTCAGCTGTTGCTTCTTAGGCTTAAGAGTGGCGTCTCTTTTTTCCCATAGAGCAATGCGGGTTCGGAGCAGTTCGAGATCTTTAACTCCGGATTGATCAATTCGGATTGCCTCGATAATTGAATCAAAACCCTGTCTAATGGTTTTAGAATATTTTGCTTCTTCTTCGGGGGTCAGCAGATCAAAACGTCCCATTTCCCGAAGATAGGTGGTGGTGGTCTCTTCGCCATCATGGGCTTCGTCTTCCTGCGAAGACGTTGAGCTCTCTTCATCGAGATCACCATCATCCCCAGCATCAGGCTGTTTCCAGACTTCACCGGAGAGAGTTCTCTTCTCACCATCCTTTCCATCCTGGGTCACAATTTCAATACTGTGAGCACCCAGAAAATTAAACACTTTCTCAATAGCAGCAGGATCTTTAATATCTTCTGGAAGAATTTTGTTCAGTTCTGTAAAACTGATGCATCCTTCCTCTTTTCCTGCATTGAGGAGATTTTCTTTAAGTTCGGCCTGCAATGGGAGGTCGCTCCTTTAACTAACTATAAAATATCTCTGATAAGTGTTAAACTATAGCGGCTATATTCTAACACAATAATTTATTGTCAATGTACAAAGAAGGAAATGTTCAAGAGTGTAAAATAAAAAATGGCAGCCAAAACGCTGCCCAACAGAACCCTTCTCCAACAGCAAATATTACAACAAGTAACCACAAAAAGCAATTAATATCATTTTTGATGTGTAATAATTTACTTCGTAATAGTAAGTACTCCAGCAGGATTTGCCAACAAAAAGTGCAGATGATACAATATCCTGATACTCTCAAACATTAAAGATAACAACATACCCTATGAAAACAGCCAACTACCAAAGAAAAAGTGGTATTCTTGCCCATATTTCATCTCTTCCTTCTCCCTACGGAATTGGTGATATTGGAACTTCTTCCTATTCCTTTCTGGCTTTTCTTAAGGATGCGGGCCAGACTCTCTGGCAATTTTTACCCACGGGACCAACAAACCCGGTTTTTGACAATTCTCCTTATATGAGTACTTCCGCCTTTGCTGGTTCCTCTCTCCTTATTTCATTGGATTTACTTTTTAAAGACGGACTTCTGGAAACTAAGGATTTGAAACAGGATCAATTCTCCGAATACCAGGTGGAGTTCTCTGATATCACGAAGTTTAAAAACAATTGCCTCCAACTTGCATTTGAAAAATTCACCAGCAACACCACAAAATCAGATTTCCACAAATTCAGGAAAAATACTGCCTGGCTTGAAGATTACTGCATCTTTATGACCCTGAAGGAAGTTTTTCAACAAAAAGGATGGTTTGACTGGCCACAGAAGCTCGCCACTCGCGATAGTGTGGCAATGCAAGATATGGCGCAAAAACATGCCAAACGTATTGAATACTATGCATTTGAACAGTTTATATTTTTTACGCAATGGCAAAAGCTGAAAGAGAAGGCCAAGGAACTGAACATTCAGCTTGTAGGTGATATTCCCATTTATGTCGGATGGGATAGTGTCGACGTATGGGCCAACCAGTCAATCTTTTCTCTTGATAAAATAAGCTACAAACCAACAGAAGTTGCAGGAGTTCCACCCGATTACTTCTCGAAAACCGGACAACGGTGGGGCAACCCGCTCTACCGATGGAATACTTCGGACAAGCAGGTCAAAAAACAACTATACTCCTGGTGGACGGAGCGATTCCGTGAAACTTTCAAGATGGTTGATATTGTCAGGGTTGATCACTTCCGTGGCTTTGAATCCTACTGGTCGATCCCTGCAGCGCACAAAACGGCGATGAAAGGCAAATGGATCAAAGGCCCCGGTATCCAATTATTTAAGGAAATATACAAAACACTTGGTCCTCTTAATATTATTGCTGAGGATTTAGGGGAAATCACACCTGATGTCATTGCCCTGCGTAATGCTCTTGACTTTCCTGGTATGAAAATTCTTCAATTCGCCTTTGACGGAAACGTAGAAAACAGTTTCCTTCCCTATAATTACGACACACAAAACAGTGTGGTCTACACGGGAACCCACGACAACGACACCACCATTGGCTGGTTTTTAAGCAAACAGCTCTCCGACTCGCAACGCCGTGAGCTTCTCAATTTTTGCAATCGAAACCAGGACGACTCAGCCATTCACAGAGATCTTATTTACCTTGGTCTCTCTTCAATAAGCCGCTATGCCATCTTCCCTCTTCAGGATATTCTTGGCTTTGGGAATGACTGCAAAATGAACAGTCCTGGAAGTAAAGAAGGCAATTGGGCCTGGCGTTGTGCGCCACGATTCCTTACTGACGAAATCGCTTTATGGCTCCATGCCCAGTGCAAACTTTTTGGACGCTGTCCCCTCAAAAAAAAGGCGACGAATGATACATAATCTATTTATTCTTGGCAGTCCCCGCAGAAATGGTAACTCTGAGACCATGGCAAGAATCGTTGCCGAGTACCTTTCACAAACCCCACTCAACGGTGTGGACTATATCCACACCGCCAGTCTCAACATTAGCCCGTGTGTATCATGTGGTGGCTGCTCTAAAACTGGAAAATGTATTATTGATGATGATATGGCTCCACTCTATGAAAAAATCGATGCTGCTGATCGTATCTTTTTTGTCAGCCCGGTCTATTTTTATGCAATGAGTGCTCAAATCAAGACCTTTATAGACCGCTGCCAGGCATTATGGTCAAGGAGATACCTTCTTGGTAAAAGACATCCTCAAAAAGCACATCGCACCGGACATCTCCTTTCCTGTGCAGCAACTGGTGGGGATCAAATTTTCACAGGATCAACTCTAACCATTAAATGCCTTTGTGATACTCTAGATCTTCACTATTCCCCTCCCCTGCTGATAAAAGATATTGATTCCGCAGACGACCTGGCCAAAAATCCCGAAAAGATAGCTGCATGCAAAACCTATGGTGAAAATATTGTCTCAGGCAGCTGATTCTTCTTTAACCACTCTCCTTAAAAACAATTCCTGCAAAGCCTGAACAAATCCTTGACAAGCTTGTCTCCGTCAGGTAAAAATCACTCGAAATCATGGCCCCATCGTCTAGCGGTTAGGACGCTGGCCTCTCACGCCGGAAACCGGGGTTCGATTCCCCGTGGGGTCACCATAGAGTATAAAAAGGACTTAGCCATCTCTGGTTAAGTCCTTTTTTTTTATTCTTATTACATCATTATTGACAGAGTCTTCCGGCATGACTATTATCGAATAGTTAGTGTCACCTAAAACAGTACTTACAGCACAGTACCTCAAACAAACAGTATAGAAACAATGTCTGAAATAAATCTTAGAGAAATGGCCAAAAATCAATCCGGTACAATTAAATCTGTAAAGGTTGGAGGCGAGCTTGGAAGAAGAATTCGGGAGATGGGGCTTGTACCTGGCACAGAGATAAAAATCCAGGGCCGTGCCCCCTTATATGACCCTGTTGCTCTGAGGGTAATGGGCGGCACTCTCACCCTTCGCAATGACGAAGCGGATCATATTGTCGTTGATGTAAGCGAAGAAGGCTGAATCATCTCAACGCCTGCTTCTTTAAGCAGCACCAGTGCCACGCTATCACTCTCCTCTGCAACCACTTCATCCGGTTTCAGTTTCAAGAGCCAGCGGCCAACGAGTAAACCTTTTTTCTTTTTTGCTGATCTATAGCGATTCTCAACAAATTGACGTTTTTTAACTTCTTTCGATTCATTGTTAATGGTTTCAACCAGAAACCATGGTGCCGAAGCAAGAGGCTGAACACTTAACTGCCCATCCGGGCTCTGTACAGGTATCACTCTACGACTAAATTTACCCACAGCAAAGTGCGGCCGTATGCGTGCCAGGACCAAACCTGGAAATTCGACCAGCAGTTCTTCTTCGAGACGATCGGATACAAGGTCAGCAATTTTATGAGATGGAGTACGTAGCTCCACATCCATATCTATCAGAAAACGCCCTCCGGCATTTCTACTAAAACACCTCTTCACTCTACTGATACGAGGATAATCTTCTACAAATTTAATAATTTCTCTTTCTGTTTCCCTATCAATGGATGCATCAAGGAGGTCTCTCAAAGCTCCAACGAACAGGTGACCACCTGCATAAAAAATAAACATTGCAACAATCCCTGCTGCAAGCCGATCAACATTAAATCCAAAAAAAGCTGCTATTAAGCTGATAAGGACCACTGCTGTGGATAAGGAATCTGCAAGATAATCTCTGGCATCGGCAATCAGTGCCGGAGAGTTTAACCGTCTTCCCGCTCGGAGTTGTATTAAACCAAACCCCAGGGCAATTACAAAAGAAACCGCAGCAACCGGCAGAGCAATCGCGACATCAGGGAGTCTTGGAACCCCGAACAACGCCTGACGTCCAATTTCATACCCGACAAGAATAACCGCAACAGATGTGGCGAGTGCAGCTACTGTTTCAGCCTTATACAAACCATAGGGAAACGATGGATGTTCTCTTCCTGCAACCCAGATCCCCACAAAGACAGCCGTGGAGGCAAACACATCTGTCGCTGAATTAATGGCATCACCAAGCAGTGCAGCAGAACCGGATGCAACCCCGGCAATACCTTTGCTGATTGCAAGAAAGAGATTTAAGGCGATGGAAATAAGCGCTCTCTTTTTTGCTTCCCCTAATTTTTGTTTGGATTGGTCGTTGGTCATAATTCAAAATTCTGAAGGATAGTCATTATCTGTCTCTTAATAATATAGATATTCACGATTCATTTAAGAAGCCATATTTATTATCTTTCCACGTTTTTTAGCAAGAAATTCACCTTCACCATCTTGATATTATTGTTGACAGTACATAAAGTTTGGTGTACCTAAACATGGTCTTATATGGAGAATTAAATGACCTTTGAAGAACTCAACAAAAAGTGTAGCTGTTTCGCCAAAAAAATACAGAATTGTACTCAAGGCGAACAGTGTACCGCTCATCACGGGCCCCTCTCTGAAAATTGCCAGGCAGGTAAGGTCAAGATATGCAAGGTTACCGGCGACAGAAAACTTTGCGCCAGAATGGCCTCACTTGGAGTGCTCCCCGGTCAGGAAGCAGAATTGATTTGCCCTCAAAAAGGTTCTCAGTGTCTTTTGAAAATTCACGGTGGAACCCTGAGTCTTGATCAATTAACCAGTAACAATATTATCGTTCAATCCGTATAAGCAGCAGCCCCTAAAAAGGACTGCTTTTTTTTGGGGCTTACAAATTAGCCTCCCCTAACTATAAGGATTTCTTATGTGGCAAACATATATAGTCGCAATCATTATTGCTCTCGCTATCTTTTTTATTGGAAAGAAGGTATATCGCATGATTCGTCAAGCAATTGATCCCAAACAAAATGTTTCCTGCAGTTGCGGTTGCAGTGGTTGCAGTGTTACTCATTGTGACATCAAAAAATAATCCCCCCTAACCTTCACCATTCCGGTCAGCATAAATGAGTAATAATTCTATAACCATGGCACTTGCTGGCAATCCAAATGCCGGCAAAACAACTCTTTTCAACCAACTTACCGGCGCCAGACAGCACGTTGGAAACTACCCTGGCATCACCGTTGATCATAAAGAGGGATATTTTACTCACGATAACCAAGAAGTTGCCATCACTGACCTGCCCGGAACCTATTCATTAACTGCCTATTCCGTCGAAGAAGTTGTTACTCGTGATTTCCTTACAGGACAGAAACCGGACGTTGTCATCAATATTGTCGATGCATCCAATCTGGAACGTAACCTCTACCTTACCACCCAATTTTTAGAGATGGGCGTCCCTCTTGTCATTGCCTTAAATATGATGGATGTGGCCAAAGACCGAGGAATCGAAATACGGACCAAAAAACTGGCCGATCTTCTTGGCGTTGTTGTTGTGCCTATTATTGCAAGATCCGGTGAAGGGACCGATGAGCTGATAAGACAGGCATTGCTTGTTGCCGAGTCCGAGAAAATCTGGACGCCTCGAGATATCTCCTATGGTGAAGATATTGACGAAGTACTTATGAAACTGATTGATACAATAGGTACCTCTTCTTTTCTTGCTAAATCTTACCATGCACGCTTCACAGCAATTAAATATCTCGAGCATGATGACCAGATGCTTACAAAGGGCCAGAAAGAAAATCCGATAATTGCCACTCAACTCGAACAAACAGTTGGTTTAATATCCGACCATCTTCTGAAAACCATGGATGTGTACCCGGAAGCCATAATTGCTGATCATCGCTATGGTTTTATTAAATCCATTATCAGACAGGGAGTAATGACCCACAAGTTTGATACAGATCGCCTCTACACCTCTGACAAAATAGATAAAGTTCTCACAAACCGTTTAGTTGGACCAGTTTTCATGCTGGCCATCCTCTTTGGCCTCTATCAATTCACGTTCTCATGGAGTGAACTCCCGGTCGCATGGATGGAAACTGTTTTCAGCTGGCTCGGAGGTGTTGTTGATTCAACGCTTCCCGATGGAATGTTAAAATCCATGATCATTTCAGGGGTTATTGATGGCGTTGGCGGCGTGCTTGGTTTTGTTCCTCTAATCATGTTTATGTTTTTTGGGATCGCAGTCCTTGAGGACTCCGGGTACCTTGCAAGAGTTGCATTTATGATGGACAGAGTCTTTCGAATATTCGGGCTCCATGGCTCAAGCGTCATGCCTTTTATCGTTTCAGGTGGTATCGCTGGAGGCTGCGCAGTACCAGGTGTTATGGCAACAAGAACCCTGCGCTCCCCCAAGGAGAGAATGGCCACCCTACTCACCGTGCCATTTATGAATTGCGGAGCCAAGGTCCCTGTCCTTGTGCTGCTGATTGGGGCATTCTTCTCCGACCACAAAGCCCTTTATATGTTTCTTTTTACAATGCTGGCCTGGCTTGTTGCCCTTGTGGCTGCAAAGTTTCTCCGAATGACTGTGTTACGAGGTGAATCCACTCCATTTGTGATGGAACTCCCGCCTTACCGTTTTCCAACTTTTCAGGGCTTAATGATTCATACATGGGAGCGTACCTGGCAATATATCAAAAAAGCTGGCACCGTAATCCTTGGAATATCTATTCTTCTGTGGGCATTGATGACATTTCCTGGCCTTCCGGAAACCGAGCAGGAAAACTTTCAAACCACAAGGGACCAGATAACCGCCAGCTACCCGTTACCGGTCCAGCAGGAGCTTGACAAGAATATCACTGAAGCAATGGATCTCTCCTCAGAAGCCATAATGCTCCAAAGCAAACTCTCTCAAATTTACAAAGATGAATCGGCAGCTACTTTAAAAAATTCCACTGCCGGAAAAATTGGTGCCTTTTTTGAGCCTGTTTCGACCTATGCTGGATTTGACTGGAAAACAAATATAGCGATGCTTGGTGGCTTTGCTGCAAAAGAGGTAATCATCTCCACCCTTGGCACAGTGTATTCGATGGGTGAAGTTGATGTCGATGAGACGGACTCTCTTGGCAAACGACTCGTTAGAGATCCTAACTGGAATAGTGTGGTTGCAGTCTCTGCCCTGATATTTATTATGTTCTACGCACCTTGTTTTGTAACCGTTGTCTGTATAGCCAAAGAAGCATCATGGAAGTGGGCGTTCTTTTCCATGGCCTTTAATACCATATTTGCCTTTATGGCATCGGTTGCTGTATTTCAGATTGGAAGCTTATTTGGGTAACTTTTTCAGCCAAGTCCTTTTCATTTTCGATGTGCTTCTGACCATTGCGACACATGTCACAACGAACAAGTATATCTGTATTTAGGAGTAGTTACTTATTCGTTCAGAAATAACTTGGTTGGTTTCGCTATGTTGATTCCAACATGGTACCACGATTTGAATTAAGCACAGCACCAGTAACAAATAAAAAAACCTCCTATTTATCGAATCTAAGATCCGATAAATAAGAGGTTATAAATGCAGGGTTGATACCCTTATTGACTATTTATTATTTTGCAGCTGTAACCTTTGCTGGAGCCTTGTTTACATATTTAAAGAATACTGGGAATGCTA